>NZ_JAAIVC010000119.1 GCF_010975005.1 Caulobacter sp. 17J65-9
GTCGCGGCGCGGGTCGCCCGCGTGCTCCGGCGTCCCCGCGCGATCCTCTGCCGCCAGCAGGCGCCGGCCGGCCTCGGCGCGGGCCGACCCGTAGCCGTCCTCGTCCAGCAGGCCGCGCGCGCGCAGGTCGTCGAGCTCGCTCAGGTGGCGGCGATAGACGGTCAGTTCCGGGCTTTCGGCCGGGGCCGCGACGGCCCGCGACGCGCGCCAGATCACGGCCGCAAAGGCGGCGGCGGACAGCAGGGCGGCGGCGAGCCAGAAGACCACGGACATGAGCGCTCCGGTTACGGAGCGCTCCTTACGCCCTAAGGCGCTCCGTTGCGAGGGGGGCGCCGCTACCGGCCGCGGCGGCGCGTCGGCGCACGACCTGGGCGGCCTTCGCGTCGCGGACCAGGGCGATGAACTGGGCGGCGACCTCCAGATAGGCCCGCGCGCGGGTCTCGTCGGGAGCTTCGCCGTGGTTCAGCAGGTGGACGACCTCGTCGGCGTAGCCCTCCAGCCGCTCGCCGAGCTTCTCGGCGACGCTGTTGCGCAGCGAGCCGTAGCCGCCGACGCCGGCCGACGCGCGCGCGGCGTCCAGCAGGGCGACCATGGCGTGGGCGCGTTCGACCGCGCGAGGATCGGGGCCCTTCGCGACGCTCGGGGCGGCGCGGCTCATGCGGCCGGCCACGCGCACGCTCTGGGTCGGCAGGGCGGCGGCGACCGCCTCCTCGACGTCGCGCAGACGGCTCTCCATGGCCGAGGCCACGGTCGCCCGCGCGGCGGCCACGCGCTTGCCCCACGGCCCTTCGCGCGACAGCTCCACCGACTGCTCGAACTCGGCCAGGGTGGCGCAGGCGAAGGCGACGTCGGCGGCGGCGCGGCGCGCGCCGGCCGGGCCGGTGTCGGGATCGAAGGTCTTCAGCCGGTCCAGGCGCGCCTCGACCTCGGTCAGCAGGCGCTCGCCGAAGGCGGCCAGCTCCGATTCCGCCAGATAGCGGTCGCTGGCCCGGTCGGTGGCGGCCGAGATCAGGCGCAGCACCAGGGCGGGGTCCGGCAGGTGGCCGAACAGGATCTCGAGCAGGCGCGGCACGCCGTCGGAAGACACCGCGTCGGCGTCCTTGAAGGTCAGCTTCAGCACGGCCGCCCGTTCTTCGGTCAGCCGCGTGACCCAGCCGGCCAGATGCAGCAGAGACTGACGCGCGATCGGCGTGAGGCCCAGATAGAGCACCAGTTCGCGCACGCGCGCGGCGTCGCCTTCCGGGAAGAAGTCCTGCGGCCGCTGGCCCAGCAGGGCGGCGGCGCGGGCGCACAGGCGGTCGAACTGCGGCGGGGTCGGATCGCCGTTGCGCCAGTCCAGGCGCGCCTCTTCGGCCGCGGCGATCAGACCGGCGTCCGAGGTCTTCATGGCCCGCCACAGCGAGTTCAGGACGCGCCGCGGGAAGGTCGGCCCGGCCAGCGCGTCGGGGCGCGGCTCGAACATGGGCGTCAGCGGCGCGAACACCGCCTTGCGGGTGATCCGGTCGGCCTGCTCGGCGCAAAGCATGTCGCGCACGCGCCGCACCGGTTCGGCGTGGGCGCTCGCCAGGGCGGAGGCGAGATGGGCGAGCGCGTGGTCGGGCGCGGCCTGCAGCAGGCTGCGGATCGCCTCGAACTGGGCCGTCGTGGGACCGGGCATGAACGCGCTCCGAGCGGCGCCGCAGCGCCTCTCATCCGCGATAACCCCGTAAGGTTAAAATTGCGCTGACCAAGAGCGCGATAGCCGAAAGTGGTCACCGGTTTCGGCGGCCGTCGCGCTCCAAGCCTAGGGTCAGGTCTCCGCGGCGGGCAGCTCGACCACCACCTTCAGGCCGCCCATGGACGCGTCGCCCAGGGTCAGACGGCCGCCATAGGCGCGGACCAGTTCGTCGACGATGGACAGGCCCAGGCCCGAACCCGGCGCGCTCTCGTCCAGCCGGGCGCCGCGCTTGAGCGCCTGATCGCGGCGGTCCGCCGGCAGGCCCGGCCCGTCGTCTTCGACGGTCAGGGTCAGGCGTCCGGGCCCGGAGGGCGTGGCGTCGGCGCGGACCCGGCCGCGGCACCACTTGCCTGCGTTCTCCATGATGTTGCCGGCGATCTCCAGGAAGTCCTGCCGCTCGCCGCGGAACCACAGGTCTTCCGGCGCGCGCCAGTCGATGACCACGCCCTTGTCCTGGAACACCCGCTCCAGGGTGACGGCCAGTTCGTCCATCACCGGCTCGATCAGGGTCCGCTCGCCGGCGGTCTGGGCGCGGGCGGCGGCGCGGGCGCGGCGCAGGTGGTGGTCGACGTGACCGCGCATGGCGGCGGCCTGGCGCGACACCACCTCGGCCAGCTCGCCCGGATGGCGTTCGGTCTCGGCCAGCATGACCGAGATCGGGGTCTTCAGGGCGTGGGCCAGATTGCCGACGTGGGTGCGCTGGCGCTCGACGACCTCCTGGTTGTGGTCCAGCAGGGCGTTCAGCTCGCCGGCCAGGGGCGCGATCTCGCGCGGCCACACGCCGGTCAGGCGCTGGGTCTTGCCCTGGCGCACCTGGGCGATGGCGCGGCCCAGGTCGAACAGCGGCGACAGGCCGACCCGCACCTGCAGCAACACGGCGGCGACCAGGCCGCCGCCCAGCAGCAGCAGGGCGATCCAGGTCAGGGTGGCGAAGCGGCGCGCGTCCTGGTCCACCGGCGTGCGGTCCTGGGCGGCCATGAAGATCAGCGGCTCGGTGCGCTCCGGCAGCAGGGCCACGATGGCGACCGCGCGCAGCGGCCGGCCGTCCGGGCCGACGGCGTCGTAGAACACCGGCTTGCCCAGCTTGGCGATCGCCTGCTCCAGGCCCTTGGGCGGCCCGTCCAGGTCGGCGTCCCACAACGAGCGCGAGCGCGACAGCGGATGGATGCCGGCCGGGGTCGGCTCGGCGATCTGCCAGTAGGTGCCCGAGTAGGTCCGCAGGGAGCGTGCGTCGATCAGGTCGGGCGCGGTGACCTTGCCGTCGGCCGACACGGTCGTGCCGGCCAGCAGGCCCTCGGCGATCTCCGCCACCCCGTCCTGGAAGCGCATCAGCGCCGCCTGCTTGAAGAAGGTGGTCAGGACCGCGCCGGTCAGGATCAGGGCGACCAGAATCCAGCCGGCCGCCAGCGCGATCAGGCGGCGGACCAGCGAGCCTTCGCGCGGCCGCCCCCGCCCGTTCTCGGCGGGGGCCTCAGCCTCGGCGATCAAGCGGCGGCCTCGCCCTCGAGCGGCACCAGGCGGTAGCCGAGACCGCGCACGGTCTCGATGCGGTCGGAGCCGATCTTCTTGCGCACCCGGCCGACGAACACCTCGACGGTGTTGGAGTCGCGGTCGAAATCCTGGTCGTACAGGTGCTCGACCAGCTCGGTACGGCTGATCACCCGGCCCTGGTGCATCATCAGGTAGTGCAGCAGCCGGTATTCCAGCGAGGTCAGGCGCAGCGGCTCGCCGTTGACCGACGCGCGAGCGGCGCGCGGGTCCAGGCGCAGGCCGCCGCAGGACAGCGACGGCGCGGCGTGGCCGGCGGCCCGGCGCAGCAGGGCGCGCAGGCGGGCCAGCAGTTCCTCGGTGTGGAACGGCTTGGTCAGGTAATCGTCGGCCCCGGCGTCGAAGCCGGCGACCTTGTCCGACCAGGCCGCGCGCGCGGTCAGGATCAGCACCGGCGTGGTCTTGCCCTCGCGGCGCCAGCGCTCCAGCACCGACACGCCGTCGATCTTCGGCAGGCCGAGGTCCAGCACCACGACGTCGTAGGGTTCGTTCTCGCCGAGGTAGTGAGCCTCCTCGCCGTCGGCGGCGTGATCCACCGCATAGCCCGCGTCGCCGAGGGCCTGTTTCAGTTGGCGGGAGATGTCGGGATCGTCTTCGACCAGCAGTACGCGCATGAGTTCCTTCAGTCCGCCCCCAGAATCCGCCCGGTTTCGGCGTCGACGATGTAGTCGATCCGACGCCCGTCCTCGGCCTGCCAGCGCACCCGGTAGATCGGGCGCCCGTCGCGGCCTTGTTCTTCCCAGCTGTTGAGAATCCGCCCCGGCGTGCGCCGGTCGATGTCGGCCAGCACCCGGCCCAGCGGCACGCGCCGGCCTTCGCGCACGCCCTCGCGGGCCGCGTCCTGGCCGCGCAGGTCGTTACGGAAATCCTCCGGCCGCCCGCCGCGGCCGTTGCCGCGGTTCTGGACGTCCCAGACCTGCGCGGAGGCGCCTTCCGCCCCGAGGGCGAGCAGCGCGAGCGCGAGCATGACGACGGACTTCTTCATGGCCCCCTCTCTGACCGATCGGCCCTGAACGGCGACTGAACGGCGTGCTTAGCTGATCATACACCGCTTGCGGAACGCCGGATTTCCAATTGGGGACGTTCGGGGCGATCAAAAGCCCGATCGCAAGACCGAATCCACTTTTGCGGACAGCGCCCTAGCGCCGCTTGGGCGCGTAGGGGCGTTCCTTGCGCCACTTCTCGGCGAAGGCTTCCAGGGCCGGATCCGGCCCGTCCGGCAGGGTTACGATCAGCCGGGCGAACAGGTCGCCGCGCTGGCGGGTGCGCGGATCGACCGCGCCGCGGCCCTTCAGGCGCAGCATGGAGCCGGAGTTGGCGCCCTTGGGCACGTTCAGCGACACCGTCCCGTCCGGGGTCGGGGCCTGGACCTTGCCGCCCAGCACCGCGTCGGGGACCGAAACCGGCAGGTCCATGTGCAGGTCGCCGCCCTCGCGGCGGAAGACCGGGTGCGGCTTCACGCCCAGCTCGATCAGGGCGTCGCCAGGCTGGCCGCCGGCGCGCGCGGGCGCGCCCTGCCCCTTCAGGCGCAGGACCTGGCCGTCGGAAGCGCCCTGCGGAATGGTCACGTCCAGGGTGCGGCCGTCGGAGAAGGCGATGCGCTTGGTGGCGCCGACGATGGAGTCCTCCAGGTCGATCTCCAGCCGGGCGCGCACGTCGTGGCCCTTGGCCGGGCCGCTGGAGCGCGGGCCGCCGCGCGGCACGCCGCCGACCCCGCCGAACATGTCGAAGATGTCTTCGAGGTCCACGCCCTCGAACCGGCCGCCGGCGCCGAACGGCGAGCCGCCGGAACCGCCAGAGCCGCCAGGATTGAAGCCGCGGAAGGTGTCGCGCCCGTCGGCGTCGATCTCGCCGCGGTCGAAGCGCGCGCGCTTGTCCGGATCGCCCAGCAGGTCGAAGGCCGCCGCCACCCGCTTGAACCGTTCCTCGGCCTTCTTGTCGCCGGGGTTGCGGTCGGGATGATTCTCCTTGGCGAGCTTGCGGAACGCCTTGCGCAGCTCGTCCTGGCTGGCGCCGCGCGCGACGCCGAGTTCTTTGTAGGGGTCAGTAGCCACGCGCTTTTCAAACATGGTCCGGGGCGCTCGTCGAACGACCCAAACGAATGAAGCGATCCCGTACGCCGCGCAAGCGAAATCGTGGCATTAATGCAACAGTAACCGTCTTCGCCCGGAAGCGTCACCGCAGCTCAGGCTCGACCGTCCCCGCGATTCAGCTAACGATGTTCTCCGTATTGTCGCGCGAGTGATCTCACGGACAGACGGGACCCTCGGGGTCCGAAGGGGAGCAAATGGACTGGAAGAGCCTCTTTTTCTCCGGCGACGGCCGGATCAACCGCCAGGAATTCTGGATCGGCTTTCTGATCCTCCTCGGTGTCGGCGTCGTGCTTAACTTCATCCCGGTGATCGGGACGATCGCGGGCTTCGTGACGATCTGGTGCTGGATCGTGCTCTACGCCAAGCGTCTGCACGACATGGGCAAGAGCGGCTGGCTGCAGATGATCCCGTTCGGCGTCGGCGCGGCCGCCATCATCGGGGCCGGCGTCACGGGCGGCATGGCGATCGTCGCCGCGGCCGCCCAGGGCGACAACGTGGACCCCACGACCATGATCGCCGGCCTGGGCGGCGCGGCCCTGTTCCTGGGCGGCGCGTGCCTCGTGAGCTTCATCTTCCTGCTGTGGGTCGGCCTCAGCGGCGGCCAGGCGGGCGACAACCGCTACGGCCCGCCTCCGGGAACCCCGGCGCCCGAGCCGGCCCACGATCTGATCTGAGACGCCTGCGACGCGGGTCGGGTCCGCCCGGCCCGCGTCAGTCGTCGCCGCGGTCCTTCGACAGGTCCCAGGCGGTGAAGTCCAGGGCGTCCTCGGGATCGTCCAGCGCTTCTTCCGACACCACCTGGCCGCGGATGCTGACCCCGGCCTCGTGCACGCTTTCCGGATCGCCGGTGATCAGCGGGTGCCAGCGCGGCAGGGTCTTGCCCTCGTGCAGACGCCGGTAGGCGCAGCTCTTGGGCATCCACTCCAGGTCCTCGACGTTCCAGGGCGTCAGCTTGATGCAGTCGGGAACGTGCTTCTTGCGGTTCTCGTAGTCCTTGCAGCGGCACAGGTTCGCGTCGAACAGCTTGCAGGACACCCGGGTGGGGATGACCTCGCCGGTGTCCTCGTCCTCGAAGCGCACCAGACAGCACAGACCGCAGCCGTCGCAGAGGCTTTCCCACTCCGCGGCGGTCATTTGTTCCAATCGCTTAGTTTCCCAGAAGGGCTTTTGCGTCATCAGGTAAGGCGGTCCTGGAACTGAGGCGACATGGACGAGCAGCCTGGATACGGCGCTGAGGAAGATATGGGGTCGGCGACCTTCCGCGCCGACCTTCTGCATCAGCGCGACCGGCGGCTCAACCGGCTCGCGCGCGGCCTGATCGCCGCGGCCGCCGGCGTGGCCCTTCTGGCGCTGGTCGGCGTGGCCCAGGCCTGGCGTCACTATCTGGGCGATCTGCCGCATGTGCCTGCGAACGCCGAGCTGGCCGCCTACGGCCGCGCGCCGGGCATGACCTTCCTCGACCGCAACGGCCAGGTCGTGGCCACCCGGGGGCCGAAGTACGGCCGCCAGGTGAAGCTGTCGGAGCTGCCGCCCTACGTGCCGCTGGCCTTCCTGGCCGCCGAGGACCGCCGCTTCCGCAGCCACAGCGGCGTGGACCTCAAGGGCGTGGCGCGCGCCGCCCTGGTCAACGCCAAGGCCGGCGAGACCCGCGAGGGCGCCTCGACCCTGACCCAGCAGCTGGTCCGCGACCTGTTCCTGACCAGCGAGCGCAGCTTCAAGCGCAAGCTGCAGGAGGTGATCCTGGCCTTCGTGCTGGAGCGGCGGCTGACCAAGGACGAACTGCTCGAGCTCTATCTGAACCGCGTGTTCCTGGGCGAGAACGCCTTCGGCATCGACGCGGCCGCCCACACCTATTTCGGCAAGTCCGCCCAGCAGCTGAGCCTGGCCGAGGCGGCGGTTCTGGCCGGCCTGCCCCAGGCCCCCTCCGTGCTCAACCCGACCCGCAATCCGAAGGGCGCGCTCAAGCGCGGCCGGCTGGTGCTGGAGCGCATGCAGGACGAGGGCTGGGTCAGCCGCGCCCAGGCCCGCGTCGCCACCCTGCAGCAGATCATCGTCGTGCCGCACAAGGGCGAGGGCGACCTGGCCTGGGTGATCGACGTGGCGGCGGCCGAGGCCCGCAAACGCGCTCAGGGCCGCGCCGGCGACCTGGTCGTGCGCCTGACCGTCGATCCGCGGCTGCAAGACGTCGCCGCCCAGACCGTGCGCGAGGCGCTGCAGGCGAGAGGAACGGAAGCGGGCGTCAGTCAGGCCGCCCTGGTCGCGCTCGGCCCCGGCGGGGCGGTCCGCGCCCTGGTCGGCGGCCGCGACCACGACACAAGCCCGTTCAACCGCGCGGTTCAGGCCCGCCGCCAGCCGGGCTCGGCCTTCAAGCCGTTCGTCTGGGCCGCGGCGCTGGAAGCCGGCGCCCAGCCGACCGACATCCGCTCGACCGCGCCGGTGGCCTTCGGCCTGTGGACCCCGACGGAAAGCGCCTCGGTCGGGCCCGAGATCAGCCTGGAGAACGCGCTGGCGGTCTCCAGCAACACGGTCGCCGCGCGCCTGACCGCCGAGGTCGGCCCTGAGCGCGTGGCGGACGTGGCCCGCCGCTTCGGCATCGTCGGCCTGCCCGAGCGGCCCAAGCTGCCGATCGCGCTGGGGGCCTACGAGACCACGCTCTGGGACCTGACCGGGGCCTACCAGGCCTTCCCGCAGGGCGGGCGGCGCACCCCGCCCTACCTCGTCGAGGAGGTCGACCGTTCGGACGGCGTGGTGCTTTGGCGGCACGGCAGCCCTACGCCGCTGGTGGTGTTCGACGCCGCCCGGGCCGGGTCGATGGTGCGGATGATGACCGGCGTGGTCACCCACGGCACCGGCAGGCGCGCCGCCTTCGGCCGGCCGGCCGCGGGCAAGACCGGCACCAGCCAGAACAACCGCGACGCCTGGTTCGTCGGCTTCACCCCCGACCAGGTGGCCGGGGTCTGGGTCGGCAACGACGACGGCCGGCCGATGAACGGCGTGGTCGGCGGCGACCTGCCGGCCGAAATCTGGCGGCGGTTCATGGAGGCGGCCAGCCGCGACGAACCCATGCTGGAGTTCGATGCGGTGCGCGCCGCCGGCGGCGGCCGCGGCGACTTCTACGCCGGCCTCGCCGCCGAGTTCGCGCGCGCGGCCGAAACGCGCTAGGAGGCTGCCTCTCCTCCCCTGCGACCAACGGGAGCGGGGGAGGGGGACCACCCGCAGGGTGGTGGAGGGGGCGAACCGCGCTCCCTACATGTCCCCGTCATGTTTCCTGATCGCCGTCTGATGTCTGCGCTGTCGCTCGCCCCCTCCACCGCTTCGCGGTCCCCCTCCCCCGCTCCGCTGCGCTTCGCAGGGGAGGAGATTCAATGAACGCCCGCGCTCCCCTCGTCGCCCTCAAGGATGTCCGCCTGCAGGACGGCCGCGTGCAGCTGTTCGACGGCGTCGACATGGCCCTGGAGCCGCGCGTGCGCGCCTGCCTGGTCGGGCGCAACGGCGCGGGCAAGTCGACCCTGATGAAGATCGTCGCCGGCCGCATCGAGCCGGACTCCGGCGAGCGCTCGATCTCCACCGCCGGGCGCATCGCCTACGTGCCGCAGGAGCCCGACATCACCGGCGAGACCCTGCGCGACTACGCCTGCGCCGGCGGCGCCGAGCCGTGGGACGCCGACGCCGCCCTGCAGACCTTCGGCCTGGATCCCGAGCGCTCGACCGCGGGCCTCTCCGGCGGCGAGACCCGCCGCGCGGCCCTGGCCCGCGCCTTCGCCGAGGATCCGGACCTGATCCTGCTGGACGAGCCGACCAACCACCTCGACATCTTCGCCATCGAGACTCTGGAGGCCGAGCTGCAGGCCAGCCGCGCCGCGGCCCTGATCGTCAGCCACGACCGCGCCTTCCTGGAGCGGGTCACCCGCCGCTGCTTCTGGCTGGCCCACCGCAAGGTGCGCACGCTGGAGGAAGGCTTCGCCGCCTTCGAACCGTGGGCCGAAAAGGTCGAGGCCGAAGAGGCCGAAAGCCTGCGCCGCCTGACCAAGGCGATCGAGCGCGAGACCTACACCTTCTACCGCTCCATCACCGCCCAGCGGACCCGTAACGAGGGCCGCGCGCGCAACCTGGAGGCCATGCGCCAGCAGAAGGCCGCCCTGATGCGCGACAAGCCGCGCGAGCTGGAGCTGGCCATCGACGCCGGCGGCACGTCGGGCAAGCTGGTCGCCGAGCTGAAGGGCGTGTCCAAGGGCTATGACGGGCGCGAGCTGCTGAAGGACTTCACCACCCGGGTCATGCGCGGCGACCGCGTGGCCATCGTCGGTCCCAACGGCGCGGGCAAGTCGACCCTGGTGAAGACCCTGCTGGGCGAGATCGAGCCGGACTCCGGAACCGTGCGCCTCGGCGCCGGCCTGGAGGTCGTCTACCTCGACCAGAGCCGCGACGAGCTGAAGGCCGACACCACGCTGTGGGACGCGCTGACGCCGGGCGGCGGCGACTCCGTGCTGGTGCGCGGCCATTCCAAGCACGTGGCCGCCTACGCCAAGGACTTCCTGTTCAACGAGAACCAGCTGCGCCAGCCGGTCTCGACCCTGTCGGGCGGCGAGCGCAACCGGTTGCTGCTGGCCCGCGCCCTGGCCAAGCCGGCCAACATGCTGGTGCTGGACGAACCGACCAACGACCTCGACATGGACACGCTCAACCTGCTGGAGGAGCTGCTGGCCGACTACGAGGGCACGCTGATCCTGGTCAGCCACGACCGCGACTTCATCAACCGGCTGGCCACCTCGACCATCGCCCTGAACGGCCACGGCCAGATCCGCGAGACGCCCGGCGGCTGGAACGACTTCATCCGCCAGAACCCGGGCTTCTTCGACAAGCCGGAGATCGTCCAGGCCAAGAAGCCGGCCGCCGCGCCCAAGGCGGCCGAGCCGAAGCGCGCGGTCAAGCTGTCCTACAAGGACCAGCGCCGGCTGGAGGAGCTGGACGGCCTGATGCCCAAGCTGCAGGCCGAAATCGCCGCCCACGAGAAGGTGCTGGAGGACGCGAACCTCTACGCCCGCGACCCCGCCCGCTTCGACCGCACCATGAAGGCCCTGGACGACACCCGCGCCAAGCTGGCCGCCAGCGAAGAGGAATGGCTGGAGCTGGAAGAGAAGAAGGAAGCCCTGGCTTAAGAACCCTCTCCCCGCTTGCGGGGAGAGGGCAGGGTGAGGGGCCGTTCCGCCTCGCCACGGCCGCCGCCTGCGTCTCCCCCTACCCTCACCCTGCCCTCTCCCGCCCCAGGGCGGGAGAGGGTTCACATTGCGTGACCTCGGCCCTACCTTCGCCGCAACACTCGGGGGGGCCGAAACCATGAACCGTCGCGCGTTGCTGGCGCTCGCCGCCGCTCTCGCCGCCACCGCGTGCGGGCCGAAGAAGCCGAACGACGCGGCCGGGCGGGTGAAGATCCGCTTCGCCACCGACTGGCGGGCCCAGGCCGAGCACGGCGGCTTCTACCAGGCGCTGGCTTCGGGCGAGTACGCGCGCCGCGGGCTCGACGTCGAGATCGTCCAGGGCGGCCCGGGCGTGAACGTGCCGCAGCTGCTGGCCTCGAACGCGGTGGAGCTCGGCATGGGCTCCAACAGCTTCATCGTGCTGAACCAGGCCGCCGAGAAGACGCCCGTGAAGGCGGTCGCCGCCTTCTTCCAGAAGGACCCGCAGGTCCTGATCGCCCACCCCGATCCGGCCCTGAAGTCGATCGCCGACCTGAAGGGCCGGCCGATGCTGCTGGCCGACGCGTCGGTGACGGCGTTCTGGGTGTGGCTGAAGGCCCGCTACGGCTTCAACGACAGCCAGGTGCGCAAGTACAACTTCAACTCCGCGCCGTTCCTGGCCGACCAGCGGGCGGTGCAGCAGGGCTATCTGACCAGCGAGCCCTACACGATCGAGAAGGAGGCCGGGCTGAAGCCCCGGGTCTTCCTGCTGGCCGACGAGGGCTATCCCTCCTACGCCACCATGGTGATGGCCAACGAAAAGCTGATCAATGAGCACCCGCAAGCCGTGCGCGCCTTCATCGAGGCCTCGGCCAAGGGCTGGACCGACTATCTGAACGGCGACGCGTCCATGGCCGACGCCCTGATCCGCAAGGACAATCCGGAGATGACCCAGGACCTGCTGGACCAGGCCCGGGCAAAGCTGAAGTCCTACGCCCTGGTCGACGGCGGCGACGCCAAGACGCTGGGCGTCGGGGCCATGACCGACGCGCGCTGGGCCGAGTTCTTCAAGGTCGCCTCCGAGCAGGGCGTGTACCCGAAGGACCTCGACTACAAGCGCGCCTACACCCTGGAGTTCGTGGGCAAATCCTAACCCTCTCCTCCCCTGCGCAGCGGGGGAGGGGGACCATGCGAAGCATGGTGGAGGGGGCGAACCGCCGCGCGACCGAGGAAGGCATGCGCTCACCTAAGGCGATCACATTGAAGCGGGCGAGATCGCTGCGGCGCACGCTGTCGCCGCCGGAGGCGCGCCTGTGGGTTCGCCTGCGGGGTCGCGGCACGGATCACCCCGCCTTTCGTCGCCAGCATCCATTCGGCCCGTACATCCTCGACTTCTACTGCCCGCAACTGAAGCTGGCGATCGAGGTGGACGGCCAGGGACACCTGATGGGCGACCAGCCCAAGCACGACATCCAGCGCGACGCTTGGCTCAAGACGCAGGGTGTCGAAGTCGTGCGGATAGAGGCCCTCGAGGTGATGCGAGATCCGGACGCCGTGGCCGACGCGATTTGGAGCCTCGTTCTGGCGCGCACACGAGGAGTGGGGGCTTGATGCACTCGGTAGCGCGGCCGCTCGCCCCCTCCACCACGCTTCGCGTGGTCCCCCTCCCCCGCTTCGCAGGGGAGGAGAGATGATCGCCGCGCTCGAGGCGGTCGAGGTCGACTACGGCCGGCGCGGGCGCGCGCTGGGGCCGTTCTCGCTGGGGGTCAGGCCGGGCGAGATCGTCGCCGTCGTGGGACCGTCCGGCTGCGGCAAGTCCACGGCCCTGCGCCTGCTCGCCGGACTGGAACGGCCCACGCGCGGCGAGGTCCGGCGCACGGTCGGCCGCGGCGAGACCGCCGTCGTCTTCCAGGCCCCGACGCTCGCGCCCTGGGCCAGCACGCAGGCCAACGTGGCCCTGCCGCTGGAGCTGGCCGGCGTCGCCGACGCCCGTGCGCGGGCCGACGCGGCGCTGGACCGGGTCGGGCT
>NZ_JAAIVC010000011.1 GCF_010975005.1 Caulobacter sp. 17J65-9
GCGCTCGGCCTGGGCGCGCGCCTCGTGCACGGCGTCGTCGGCCGCGGCGTTCCAGACCGCCGGCGGCGTCTGCTCCTGGTCGAGGACCGCGCCCAGCCACGAGGCGGCGCGCCGGCCGAACAGGTTGGTCATTTCGTTTTCGGAGCTGATCGTGTCGATCCCGGCCGCGCGCAGGGCGTCCAGCAGGGCGGGCGCCTTGGCCGGGTCGGTCTGGGCGACCTGCACCGTGGCGCGGGTCGAGAAGCCCGCCTTCTTGCCGGCCTCGGCGCCGGCGTCGCCGGCGCCCGCCGGTTGAATCGGCAGCCGCGTCGAGAAGTCGCCGTCTTCGGCGCCGAGGTTGTAGGTGGTGTCGGTCACGACGAAGCCGGCGCCGAAGCGGGTGGCCGCCGCGCGGGCCTTTTCCAGTTTGGCGTCGCGGAGCTTGGCCGCCTCCACCGCGGTGTCGGCGGTGGCCTGGACGCTGAAGCTGAACACATGGCCGTTGGGCGTCGCCCTGGGACCGGCGTGGCCCTGGGCGTACACGAACACCGAGTCCGCGCCCATGACCGCGTTGCCGAGCCCCTGGCCGAAGCTGTCGCCGCCGGCGGCGAACATGCCCGTGATGTTGCCCAGGTCCTGGGCGGCGGCGGAGCCGGCCACGGCCAAGGCGGCGCAGGCGGCGGCGGTGAAGGCGGCGATACGGTTCATGGGTTCCCCTCCGGATGACGCGACTTATCTAGCGTCACCACCCGGAGGTTGCATAGCGCCGTTCGTCAGCTCTTCACCTGCACGTAGCTGCCCGGCGCCGGCTCGATCGGCTTCAGCGGACCGGCCTGCGGATCACGGGCCGGGACCATCGGGCCGGACTTCGCCGCCAGCCATTGCGCCCAGTGCGGCCACCAGGAGCCGGGGTGCTCGACCGCGCCGGCCTTCCACTCGGCCAGCGAGGCGGGCAGGGCGGCGTTGGTCCAGTGCTGGTACTTCTTCGCGTCGGGATGGTTCACGACGCCGGCGATGTGGCCCGAGCCCGCCAGGGTGTAGGTGACCTCGCCGCCGAACAGGCGCGCCGACTTGTAGACCGAGGGGGCGGGGGCGATGTGGTCGTCGCGGCCGACCTGGAAGTAGAGCGGCGTCTTCACCGCGCCCAGGTCCAGCTTCACCCCGCCCAGCTCCAGTTCGCCCTTCGCCAGGGCGTTGTCGCGGTAGAGCCGGCGCAGGTACTGCAGGTGCAGGGTCTTGGGCATGCGCGTCTGGTCGGAGTTCCAGAACAGCAGGTCGAAGGCGGTCGGCTCCTTGCCCATCAGGTAGTTGGACACGAAGAACGACCACACCAGGTCGTTGGCGCGCAGCGCGTTGAAGGTGTCCGACATGGTCGCGCCGGGCAGCACGCCGCCGGCCTCGTCCATGCGCCGCTCGATCTCGTCCAGCCACTTCTCGTCGGTGAACAGCAGCAGGTCGCCGGCTTCAGTGAAGTCGTGCTGGGCGGCGAAGAAGGTGGTCGAGGCGATCCGCTTGTCGCCGGTGGCCGCCATGTGGGCCAGGGTCGCGCCCAGCAGGGTGCCGCCGATGCAGTAGCCGACCGTGTTCACCCGGTCCGTGCCGCACTGCTCCATGACCTTGGCGGTGGCCGAGTAGATTCCGCCGCGCATGTAGTCGTCGAAGCCGCGGGTCGCGAGCGACGGGTCCGGATTGACCCAGGAGCAGACGAAGACGGTGAATCCCTGGGCGGTCAGCCAGCGGATCATCGAGTTCTCGGGCCGCAGGTCCAGGATGTAGAACTTGTTGATCCAGGGCGGGAAGATCAGCAGCGGGATCTGGTGCGCCTGCTCGGTCGTCGGCGCGTACTGGATCAGCTCGTAAAGCTCGTCGCGCCAGACCACCTGGCCCGGCGCGGTGGCGACGTTGACGCCCACCTCGAACACGGTGTGGTCGGTCTGGCTGATCGCCAGCGCGCCGCCGCCGCGTTCGATGTCGGCGGCGAAGCGCTCCATGCCCTTGGCCAGGCTCTCGCCCTTGGTGTTCATCAGCTCGCGCAGGGCGGCCGGGTTGGAGGCCAGGAAGTTGGACGGCGAGAAGGCGTCGGTCAGCAGCTTGGTGAAGAACTCGGCCCGGCGCTTGGTCATCGGGTCGATGCCTTCGACGCTGGAGACCAGGTCGTTCAGCCAGCCCGAGGTGATCAGGTACGACTGCTTGAGCATGTCGAAGACCGGGTTCTCGCTCCACTCCGGGTGGTTGAAGCGCTTGTCGCCCTTGGCCGGCTCGATCACCGGCTCGGGGTGGCCGCCCATGGCCCGGCGCGAGGCGGCGCCCCAGAGCTCCATGTAGCGGGCCAGCAGGTCGGCCTGCGCCGACATCAGCCGGTCGGGACGCGCGGCCAGGCCCTGCATCACCTCGGTCATGGCGGGGGCGACGTTGAACGGGTCGGGCGTCAGGGCCGGCGGACGGTCGGCCTGGCGCAGCGCCGCGCCGGCGATGGCCGACTGCGCCGTCATGGCGGCGCGGGCCAGGTTGATCGACAGGGTCTCCAGCGTCTCGCGATGCGCGGGGTCGAGCAGGTGCAGCTCGTAGGCGTCGTCGGCCGTCTCGGACGCCGCGCTGTCGATCACCTGCGGCTGGATATCCGGCGCCGGCGAATCGGCGTTCTTCGAAACGCGAGGTTTCGCGGCCGCGGCCTTCGGCGTGGTTCCCTTGCTCCGCTTGGGAGTTGCGACTTCGTCCGCCACCACGACCTCCTCAGGCGCCGACGCGCGCCCTTTCGCCTGCGGTCATGATCGCATATGACCAATGACGAGACGAACGGCGACGGCCGCTTTTTCATGACCCTGGGACTTCGCAGACTTGCGCTTCTGACGCTCGCGGCCGCCGCCGCGGGCCTGAGCGGCTGCGCCACCGGCATGGACCCGTTCAAGCGCCCGACCGATCCCCATTCCGCCGCCGCCGCCGACGTGGACCGCATGGTCGCCGCTCAGCGCGAGTTTCCCCGCTGGTCGAAATTCCCCAAGGCGCCGCAGGACGTGCCGCCGCCGGCCGAATTCGCCGTCCAGGTCGCCTCGCTGCAGGCCAGCCAGAACGCGCTGATCACCGACGCCGGCAAGATCCAGTGGTATCTGAAGGGCGACACCCGCGCCTGGGCGCAGAGCGTGCGCAGCGTGATCGACCCGCAATACGCCCAGCCCGCGCCGCCGAACGCGGCGGCCGAAGCCGCGGCCTGGGCGCGCGAACTGCGCGAAAAGGCCGTTCCGCCGCCCGTCGCGAAGTAAGTTCAGGCCGCCCGTTGCGACACAAACGCCGTCCGGCCCCGGGCGGCGTCGAATCGTTTGAAACTACCCACCTCAGGAGACCTCCGATGCAGTCCACCGATTTCGAGCGCGATCTGGCGATGGACGCTGTGCGCGTCACCGAGGCCGCCGCGATCGCCGCCTCGAAGCTGGCCGGCCGCGGCGACGAGAAGGCCGCCGACCAGGTCGCGGTGGACGCCATGCGCACGGCCCTGAACGGGCTCGACATCGACGGCAAGATCGTGATCGGCGAGGGCGAGCGCGACGAAGCGCCGATGCTCTACATCGGCGAGAAGGTCGGCACCGGCAAAGGCCCGAAGATCGACATCGCGCTCGACCCGCTGGAAGGCACCACCCTGACCGCCAAGGCCATGGCCAACGCGCTCGCCGTGATGGCCTTCTCGCCGTCGGGCGGCATGCTGCACGCGCCCGACACCTATATGGACAAGATCGGCGTCGGCCCGGGCTATCCGGAAGGCATCGTCGACCTGGACGCCGCGCCGGCCGACAACGTGCTGGCCCTGGCGCGCCACAAGGGCGTCGACGTCTCGGAAATCACCGCCTGCGTGCTGGACCGCCCGCGTCACGCCGACATCATCGCCAGCCTGCGCAAGGTCGGCGCCCGCGTGCACCTGATCACCGACGGCGACGTGGCCGGCGTGATCCACACCGCCGAGCCGGAAACCGGCATCGACATCTATCTGGGCCAGGGCGGCGCGCCGGAAGGCGTGCTGGCGTGCGCGGCGCTGAAGTGCGTCGGCGGCCAGTTCCAGGGCCGTCTGGTGTTCAAGAAGGACGACGAACGCGCCCGCGCCGAGCGCATCGGCATCACCGACTTCGACCGCAAGTACACGCTGAACGAGCTGGTCAAGACCGACGCCATCTTCGTCGCCACCGGCGTGACCAAGGGCGCCATGCTGGACGGCGTGCGCTTCGAGCGCGGCTTCGTCACCACCGAGACCCTGGTGATGACCTCGGCCGACCGCACGGTGCGTCGCGTCCGCCTGCGCCGGCCGGTCTGACGTGGCTGACGGGGGGCAGGTCGGGTACCTGGGCGTCGCGCGCTCGCTGAGCGGGCGCGTCTGGCGTCAGCGCCCGGCCGACCCCCAGGACGTCCAGGCCCACCAGCGCCAGCTGGGCCTTTCCGAGCCGCTGGCCCGCGCGCTGGCCTCGCGCGGGATCGCGGCCGGGGAGGGCGAGACCTACCTCAATCCCACCCTGAAGGCGCAGTTCCCGGATCCGTCCAGCTTCATGGACATGGACCGGGCGGCCTCCGCCCTGGTCGACGCGCTCGAGCGCGGCCGGCGCATGTACGTGTTCGCCGACTACGACGTCGACGGCGCGTCCTCGTCCGCCCTGCTGGTGCGCTGGTTCCGGGCCATGGGCGCGGACCTGCCGATCTACGTCCCCGACCGCATGACCGAGGGCTACGGGCCCAGCGCCGCCGCCTTCCGCCGCATGAAGGACGAGGGCGCCGAGCTGGTGGTCACGGTCGACTGCGGCGCGGCCGCCCACGACGCCATCGCCGCGGCCACCGAAATGGGCCTCGAGGTGGTGGTGGTCGATCACCACCTGATGAAGGCCGAGCCGCCGGCCTGCACGGCGGTGGTCAATCCCAACCGGCCGGGCTGCGCCTCGGGCCAGGGCAACCTGGCCGCCGCGGGCGTGGCGTTCGTGCTGCTGGCCGCTCTGAACCGCGAATGCCGCCGCCGCGGCCTGTTCGCCGACCGCCCCGAGCCGGACCTGCGCAAGTGGCTGGACCTGGCCGCGCTGGGCGCGGTCTGCGACGTCACCCGCCTGACCGGCTTCAACCGCGCCCTGGCCAGCCAGGGCTTGCGCATCATGTCCGCCTGGGAGAACCCCGGCATCAAGGCGTTGATGGAAGTGGCCGCCGCCAAGGGGCCGGCCACCTCGTTCCACGCCGGCTTTATTCTCGGCCCGCGCATCAACGCGGGCGGCCGCATCGGCCGCTCGGACCTGGGCGCGCGCCTGCTGTCGACCGACGATCCGGCCGAGGCCCTCGAACTGGCCCGCGAGCTCGACGAGCTGAACGCGGCGCGCAAGGACGTCGAGCGCGACGTGCTGGAGGCCGCCGTCGCCCAGGTCGAGCGCGGCTCCAACGTCGGGCCCGAAGGCCCGGTGGTCGTGGTGGCCGGGGAGGGGTGGCATCCGGGCGTGATCGGCATCGTCGCGGGGCGCCTGCGCGAACGGTGGCGCAAGCCCGTGATCGTCATCGGCCTCGACCCGGTCAACGGCACCGGCAAGGGCTCGGGCCGCTCGCAGCCCGGGGTGAACCTGGGCCAGGCGGTCCAGGCCGCCTACGACGAGGGCCTGCTGATGGCCGGGGGCGGGCACGCCATGGCCGCGGGCCTGACCATCCGCGCCCGCGACGTGCCGGAGTTCCGCGCCTTCCTGGAATCCCGCCTGGCCGAGGAACAGGCCGAGGCCGCCGCGCTGGACGCGGTGGAGATCGACGCGGCCCTGACCCCGCGCAGCGCCGACCGCGACCTGTGGGCCGCCTTCGATCGTCTGAACCCGTTCGGTCCCGGCAATCCGGAGCCGGTGTTCGCGCTGGCCCAGGTGCGGGTCGAGCAGCCGATGGCGATGAAGGGCGGGCACCTGCGCTGCACCCTGGTCGACGCCGACGGAACCAAGCTGCGCGCGGTCGCCTGGCGGGTCGCCGACACGGCTCTGGGCCAGCGCCTGATGGCCGGCGGCGCCCTGCACGTGGTCGGTAAGCTGAAGCCCGACGACTGGAATGGACGCCAGGGCGTGCAGTTCGAAATCGAGGACGCGGCCGACCCAAGAATGTGTGGATAACTGCGCACTTGGGGCCTTGCATGGCCCCGGCCGGGCGGCTATATCGCCGGACCTCGACGCGACCGCGCTCCCTTCGTCTATCGGTTAGGACGCTAGATTTTCAATCTAGAAAGAGGGGTTCGATTCCCCTAGGGAGTGCCATCGCTTTTCTTCGCGTCGGAACGCGAATCGCGGGTCTACCAGCAGTTGAAGCAAATTCCCCAGTCAAGGGAAATTTGTGTTTCTATGCTCCGCAAATCGGCGAACCATGTTATACACCACCTTCGCCCGTATGGAGGATGCGGGCGTGAGGGGCTGTACATGGCGGGTTTTGATTTCGAGGGGGCTGACGCACACGTCGAGGCGGTGCGGATCAGCGGACACGTGAAGTGGTTCGATCCGGGCAAGGGGTACGGGTTCATCGTTCCCGACGACCCCGACCTCACGGATCTCAAGGACGTGCTGCTGCACGTCACCAGCCTACGGGACTCCGGTCGCGAGAACGCCCTGGAGGGCTCGGCGATCGTCTGCGACGTGATCAAGCGGTCCAAGGGCTGGCAGGTCTCGACCATCTTCGAGCTGGACGAGAGCACGGCGACTCCGGGCGAACGGCGCGGCTTCGACAGCCTGCGTCGCGATCGCGGCGACTTCGGCATGTTCCAGCGGCCGCCCCGGCGGCCGTCGCTGGAAGCGTCGGGTCCGCTGGAGCGGGCCAAGGTGAAGTGGTTCAACCGGACCAAGGGTTACGGCTTCGTCGTTCGCGACGAGGCCCCGGGCGACATTTTCGTCCATATCGAAACCCTGCGTCGCTGCGGGCTTGACGACATCCAGCCCGGTGATGACGTGATGGTTCGCTTCGCCGAAGGGCCCAAGGGCCTGGTGGTCGCGGAGATCCAACAGGGTTCCTTGGTCTGATCCATGGGTTTTGAGTTCAAGAAACGCGGCGCGCTGGCGATCTTCGCCGGCGCGCTCGTCGCGTCCGGATGCGCGGCGGCCGGCGAGAGCAAGGCTCCGCCGCAGGAGCCGCTCGAGGTCGTCACCGACCAGGGCGTGCGCCGCTTCGTGGTCGAGATCGCCGACACCGAGGCCGAGCGCGAGAAGGGCCTGATGTTCCGCCAGAAGATGGCGCCGGACCAGGGCATGCTGTTCGAGTTCCCGAACTCCGCCGAGCGGTCGTTCTGGATGAAGAACACCTATCTGCCGCTGGACATCATCTACATCGGCGCCGACGGCCGGATCGTCTCGATCGCGCGCCGCGCCGCGCCGTTCTCCGAGGCGCCGATCCCGTCCTACGGCGCGGCGACCGGCGTGCTGGAGATCAACGGCGGCCTGGCCGAGGAACTGGGCATCGAGCCCGGCGACCTGATCCGCCATCCGTTCTTCAAGACCGCCGGCTAATCTCTCGCGAAGCCGCGTTGCGGCTGTCGGGCTGGCGTGGCAAGAGGGGCGCCTTCCGATGTCCGGGGCGTAGCGCAGCCTGGTAGCGCGGCTGTTTTGGGTGCAGCAGGTCGCTGGTTCGAATCCAGTCGCCCCGACCATCGGAGAGAGTACGGAGACTTCGAATGCTCGCGCGCATCTACCGCCCGGCCAAGACGGCCATGCAGTCCGGCAAGGCCAAGACGCAGGACTGGGTTCTGGAATTCGCGCCGGCCTCGGCCCGCACCCCCGACCCGCTGATGGGCTGGTCCAGTTCGTCGGACATGAACGCCCAGGTGCGCCTGACCTTCGAGGGCAGCGCCCAGGCCGTGGCCTACGCCGAGAAGCACGGCATCCCGTTCCGGCTGGTCGAGCCGAACGAGCCGAAGCGCATCATCAAGGCCTACGCCGACAACTTCGCGTCCAACCGCAAGCAGCCCTGGACGCACTGAGCGTCCGGCTCCGCGCCCGTAGCTCAACCGGATAGAGCATCCGCCTTCTAAGCGGACGGTTGCAGGTTCGAGTCCTGCCGGGCGCGCCATCGCTGCTCCGTCAAGGCGACGATATCAGATGCCGATGACGCCGTTCGCGGTGGTGGCGCAGTTGATCGGGAAAGCGCAGTTTCAGGGCCGCGCGCATCATCGCTCATTCGTATGGCAACTCGCCCATGAGCTTGATCATCGCATCCCCTTCGAGCCGGTCGAATGGGATCTCAACATAGTGCGCCGGGTGACGCGGCAGAGCAGGGCCGTCACCGGCCGCGTTCTTGGTGTAGCCGCTGACGTGCTCGCCGTTCTCCTTCACGTATGGCAGCACGACGATCCGGCCATGGTTCTTGGAAACGATTTTTCCGGCTTCCCAAACCGTATCGCCGGCGTCGCTCGCCTTCGATGAGCCGAGCGCCTTCACGACCCACCCAACCTGACCTTCCGCCTCGTACCAGAAGACGAAGCTGCCAATCACGAGGGCGCGCTTTCCCGCGGCGAGCGCTTCATCCAGGAGCCGTTTAACGCTGGCGAGCTTGAGAAGCTCATTCGCGCGGGGAAGCAGGACGCGGCGGATTTCGGCCTTGGTCGTGGACCAGTTGAGGCGGGGGCCGAATCCAAAGCCCTCCGAGATTTCGGCTCGGACCGCCACGCTGGCGTCGTGCGCGCTGAACCGCCGCCAGGGTCGCCCCCAACTCACCCCATCCTTCGAAAGAACGACGGCACGGGACCCGAACGTACCGACCATCATGGTCCTGAGGTAGGGCATCTCCCGAGTCTTGGTTATAATCTCTTCGCGGTAGATCTGTGAATTCGGATCGATAACCAGCGCTTCAACAGGAATGCGCGGTGTCGCAGCGTGACGCTTGATCGCTTCGCTGCGCATCATGTCTTCCTCTTCGTCGAGCCGCTTGCGCGACACCACGGCCTTGGAAATTTTCAAGGACTGCGACGAGGCCCCGCTCTCGTTCAGTCGCTCGGGATCAAGATTAATCATGAGGGAGCGGCGGGCCTCTTCCGCTGCCGCCTCAGCAACGGCCCGACCCTCCTCGAATATCACCGGCCGGCCGTATGGACCGGTACCGCTTTCAAAGAGCGCCACCCATTTGGGATCGCCATTCGGCGGGCAGACAAGCCGCCTTAATGTCCAGACGCCGGAACGCGGATCGAACTTCGCGCGCACGTCGTAGGCCCCCGTCAGGTTCGGGAGGGTCGTTCCGGTGTCGGCCACGGGCATTTTCCTCGGAAGCTCGTATTACTCGCCGCTTGGGGCGGCGGCTTGCTGGCCTTCCACGCTTACCCGCAACTACGGTTGAACGCCCAGGCAGTTTAGACGAACTGCCAGCTCAGGTGATCTGCGAAGGGCGCCGATCGCGCGATCCGCATCCCGCGATCCGCATCCCGAGCGCGAGGGCGCTCCATCGCAGTGGACGTGGTCAGATTGACCTTCTTTCTGCTCCGGGCGGCATTCCCCACGTCCTCAGCTCGAGGCCGCCTGTTCCGATCCCAGCACCCGCCGCGCGAGGCGGAAGCCCAGGCGATCGGTGTCCATCAGGTTGGTGTTGCCGAGGATGATGATGGTCACGTCATCGTCGAGCATCCTGAGCAGCAGGGTGTTGGCCCCCATGATCCGGCCCGGGCGTTGGGCGAAGCGATGCTTGCGCCCGTCGACCTCCAGCTCAGAGACCCATAGTCCGAAGCCGTACTCGTCGAGCCCCGGCGTCAGCAGGGCCTTGAGGCTTCCCGCCGACATCAACCGCCCGCCGTACAGCGCGTTGGAGAAGGCCAGCAGGTCGTCGCACGTCGAATACAGGCCGCCCGCCGCGTACCAGTTCTCGGGATAGACCGGCATGTCGTTGGCCAGGGGCGCGGCCTCGTCCTTGTAGTAGGTGGGCGCCAGCCGGGCGACGACGCCGGCATGTTTCGCCATCCCGGTCGACTTCAGCCCGGGCGGGGCGAGAACGCGCCGGGACAGCACCGCCTCATAGCTGTCGCCCTCGACCGCTTCGATGATCTGCCCGAGGATCACATAGTCGGCATTGTTGTAGTCGAAGGCGGCGCCCGGCGGATTGACGAGCGGGCCGCTGGCGAACTGGTCCATCAGCGCGCGCGGCCGATGCGGCAGCTGATAGGCCGGCATGCCCCGGGCCGCCGCGTCGGCGTAGCTGGTCAGGCCCTTGTCGAAATTCTCGATGCCCGAGCTGTGGTTGAGCAGCTGCCTGACCGTCACCTGCCCGGCGGCGGGGCCTTTGTAGTCGGCGATGTAGGTCCGGATCGGCTGGTCGAGATCGATGCGGCCGGCTTCGACCAGCTGCATCACCAGCGTGGCCGTCATCAGCTTGGTGATCGACGCGATCCGATAAGCGGTGTCGGGGCCGCAGGGTGTTTCGAAGGACCGGTCGGCCAGGCCGAAGCCCTTGCGCAGGACGATCTTCCGCCCCTGCGCGACGAGCACGCTGCCGGAGAATTCGGTGCTAGTGATCACCTCTTCGATCGGCGACGACGCGGCCGCGTTCGCATTCGACGGAAGCGCCGCAAGGCTGGCGGCGGCGGTCAGGAAAAGGCGTCTGTCCACGTCGAAGTCCCCCTGCGGCGGCGGATCGGGCTGGTCCCGGCTGGCTGTGCAGCATATAAGCAATATATTGCTTATGACGGGTAGGGCATATTGCCAAGTACGGTCGCCCCCTCATTCCTGACCTTCGTCGCGGCCAACGTGCGGCGCCTGCGCGTCGCGGCCGGCCTGAGCCAGAAGGGGCTGGCCGAACGATCGGGCGTCAGTCAGCGCATGATCGGCGCGATCGAGGCCGGAACGAACACGGTGAGCACGGCGACGCTCGACCGGATCGGGGTCGTGCTCAACGCGACGCTCGCCGATCTGGTCGGCGATCCCTCCGAACCGCGCAGCCGGGTCGTCGACCGGGTGGGGTGGGTCGGGCCGCACGGCGGCCAGGGCGTCCTGCGATGGAGCCTGGACGCCCGACGCGAAGTGGACGCGTGGGAGTGGCGCCTGGAGCCCGGTGACCGATACCAGGCCTCCGCCGATCCCGACGGCTGGCATGTCATGCTGTTCGTTCTCGAAGGGACGCTCACCGTCGAGATCGGCGAGCGGACCGTTGAGGTCGAAGCGGACGCGTACCTCCTGGATAATCGCCAGGATCACGCCTTCTCGAATCGAACCAGCAAGTCCGTGCGCTTCTTCCGCTGCACCAGCTGGTGATCCTGGCGGCGCGCTGAGGGGAGGGCGAGCGTATGGCGACCATCGGCTGGTATCTGCTCGCGGCGCTCAGCGAGATCGCCGGCTGCTTCGCCTTCTGGGCCTGGCTGAAGCTGGGCCGTTCGCCCGGCTGGATCGCCCCGGGCCTCGCCTGCCTGATCCTGTTCGCCGTCGCCCTGACCCGGGTCGACGCCGCCCACGCCGGGCGCGCCTTCGCCGCCTACGGCGGGATCTACGTCGCCTGCTCGGTCGCGTGGCTCTGGCTGGTCGAGCGCCAGGTCCCCGACCGCTGGGACCTGCTGGGCTCGGCCGTGGTGCTGGGCGGCGCGGCGATCGTGCTGTGGGGGCCGCGCGCGGCCGCCTAGGCGCCGGTGAGCTCCGCATAGCGGTCGAGGCCCCGGCGCAGGTCGGCGATCAGGTCGGCCGGGGCCTCCAGACCGACGTGCAGGCGCAGCAGCGGGCCCTCCAGGCCCAGCGGGAAGCTGCGATCGGCGGTGCGGGCGTGCGCGACCAGGGCCAGGCTCTCGTAGCCGCCCCAGGAGACGCCCAGGCCGAACAGCTGCAGCGCGTCGAGGCAGGCCTCGGCCGCCTCGCGCGGACCGGGCTTCAGCTCCACGCCGAACAGGCCGCAGGCGCCTGAGAAGTCGCGCTTCCACAGGGCGTGGTCGGGCGACGCGGGCAGGGCCGGGTGCAGCACGCGCGCGACCTCGGGCTGGGCTTCGAGCCAGCGAGCCACCTCCAGGCCGTTCGTGTGGTGCTGAGGCAGGCGGACGGCCAGGGTGCGCAGGCCCCGCAGCATCAGCCAGGCGTCGTCGGGCGAGACGAACCAGCCAAGGTCGTCGATCGCGACCTGCACTCGCCGGGCCAGCTTCGGATCGGTGACCGCGATCGAGCCGCCGAACACGTCGGAGTGGCCGCCGACGTACTTGCTGAGCGCCTGGACGCTGAGGTCGATCCCGTGGTCGAGCGGCTTGAACAGCAGGCCCGCGGCCCAGGTGTTGTCGATCATGGTCAGCACGCCGCGCTCGCGCGCCAGCCGGGCGATCCCCGGCGCGTCCTGGACCTCGAAGGTGTAGGTGCCCGGGCTCTCCATCAGGATCAGCCGGGTGCGCTCGGCCGCGTGCGCCATCACCTCCTCGGGCGTGGCGCGGGGCGGGTGGTAGCGGGTGGTCACGCCCCAGCGCTTCAGGAAGCGGTCGCAGAACCGCCGGGTCGGACCGTAGATCGCGTCGGTGGCCAGCACCTCGCTACCGGGCTCCAGCACGGCCATCATGGCGACGGTGACCGCCGACAGGCCGGTCGGCGTCAGGAACGCGGCCTGCGCGTGCTCCAGCTCGCACAGCGCGGCGGTCAGGGCCTGGTGGGCCTGCAGGCCGCTGATGCCGTAGGTGACGCCGCGTGACTGATCGTGGACCTCCGCCGCGCTCGGCATCAGCACGGTGGTGGCGCGCTCGACCGGCGGGTTCACCGGCCGGCGGTCGGCCGGGCGGCGGGTGGCGTCACGGATGAGCCGGGTGCGTTCGTCCATACCCACGATCTTTCAGGCTTGGCGGAGACTTGCGTTTTAAGCCTGAGGCGTCGCATGGTCGCAAGGTTAAGCGTCCGGCAGGAGGATCCATGCTGAAGCGGATCACGGTGGCGGCCCTACTGGCGGTCACGGCGCTGCTGGCGGGCTGCAAGGATCCGGGATCGGCCGTGAGCGAACCGCCGCCGGCGGCCGCGCCGGTCGAGGGCGTGCCGGACGCGGGCCTGGCCGGCAAGCCGCGGGCCAGCGGCGAGACGCTGAAGGCGATCCGCGCGCGCGGCCGGCTGAACTGCGGTGTGAATACGGCCCTGGTGGGTTTCTCCTACACCGACAACCGCGGTCGCTGGCGCGGCTTCGACGTCGACTTCTGCCGCGCGACGGCGGCCGCCGTGCTGGGCGATCCGGAGGCGGTCCGCTTCGTGCCGTTGTCGTCGAAGGAACGCTTCGCCGCACTGCAATCGGGCGAGGTGGACGTCCTGTGGCGCAACACGTCCTGGACCTTCTCGCGTGACGCTACGAACGGCCTGGACTTCGCCGGCATCAACTACTTCGACGGCCAGGGCTTCATGGTGCGTCGCTCGCTGGAGTTGAACAGCGCCACCGAGCTGAACGGCGCGCGCATCTGCGTGCAGACCGGCTCGACCACCGAACTGAACCTGGCCGACTGGTTCCGCGCCAAGGGGCTGAAGTACGACGCCGTCGTCGTCGACACCGAGGACCAGGCGCGGGCCAACTACGCCAAGGAGGCCTGTGACGCCTTCACCGCCGACATATCGGCCCTGGCCGCGGCCCGCTCGACCATGAACAGCCCCAGCGCCCACGTCATCCTGCCGGAGGTGATTTCCAAGGAGCCGCTGGGCCCGGTGGTGCGCCAAGGCGACGACCAGTGGGCCGACATCGTCCGCTGGGTGCTGAACGCCATGATCCTGGCCGAGGAGTTCGGGATCACCTCGAAGAACGTCGACGAGGTGCGCAAGACCTCGACCAACCCCGAGGTCCGCCGTCTGCTCGGCGTCGAAGGCGGCTACGGCCGCACGCTGGGCCTCAACGACGAGTGGGCCTATCGCCAGATCAAGGGCGTCGGCAACTACGGCGAGATCTTCGAGCGCAACGTCGGCCAGGCCTCGCCGCTCAAGCTGGCCAGGGGCATGAACGCCCTGTGGAACGCCAACCCGCCGGGGCTGATGTACGCCCCGCCGATGCGCTGAGCGAAGACCGCGGCATGGGGGAGGGCCGGCGGAGACTTCAGAGGCTCACAGGCGGGTGGGGCGGTCTGGCGTTGCAGGTCGGCCTGGTGGCCGTGCTCGTCGCGACGGCGTGGTGGATGGGCCACAACGCCGAGGTGAACATGCAGACCCGCGGCGTGGCCTCGGGCTTCGAGTTCCTCGACCGGCCGGCCGGCTTCGACATCACCCAGACCCTGGTGCCCTACGAGCCGACCGACACCCATCGGCGGGTGTTCCTGGTGGGCGCGCTCAACACCCTGCTGGTCGCGGCGCTGGGCATCGCCGCGGCGACGGGGCTCGGCCTGCTGGCCGGGGTGCTCAGGGTCTCGCGCAACTACCTCGCCCGCACGGCGGCCACGGCTTACGTCGAGTTGGCGCGGAACACGCCGCTGCCGGTGCAGATCCTGGTCTGGTACAACCTGATGCTGGTCGCCCCGCCGCCCAAGGACGCGCTGGGGATCGACGGCCTGATCTTCCTGACCAACCGCGGCCTCTACCTGCCCAAGCCGGTGTTCAACGCCGAGGGCGGGATCGCGTTTGCGGCGGCTGGCGCGGCGGTGGTCGTGGGCGCCCTGCTGGCCTCCTGGTTGAAGCGGCGGCGCACCTTCACCGGGCACGCGCCGTCGCCGCGCTGGGGCTGGGCGCTCGCCCTGGCCGGCGTGGTCGCGGCCCTGGTCGCCACCGGCAATCCCACCGGTTTCGACCTGCCGCATCTGGAGGGCTGGGGCTTCACCGGCGGCGTTTCGCTGGCGCCGGCCCTGACCGCCCTGTGGGCGGCCCTGTCGTTCTACACCGGCGGCTTCATCGCCGAAGTGGTGCGCGGCGGCCTGAACGCCGTGTCGCCAGGCCAGGGCGAGGCGGCCCGCTCGCTGGGCCTGGACGAGGGTCAGGCGCTCAGCCTGGTGGTCCTGCCGCAGGCCATGCGGGTGATCGTGCCGCCGCTGGCCAGCCAGTACCTGAACCTGACCAAGAACTCGTCCCTGGCCGTGATCATCGGCTATCCCGACCTGGTGGCGGTGTTCGCCGGCACCAGCCTCAACCAGACCGGCCAGGCGATCGAGACCCTGGCCCTGGTCATGGTCTTCTACCTGGTCATCAGCCTGTCCATCAGCGCCTTCATGAACTGGTGGAACAGCCGCAGCGCCGTCTGGGCGGTGTCGCGATGAGCGCGCCGAATAACGTTTCGGGCCGTCGCCGCCCGCGCGTGTCGCCGTTCGTCTGGCTGCGCCGCAACCTGTTCGCGACGCCCTTCGACGCCGTGCTCACCGTCGGCCTGACGGTCCTGCTCGCCTGGGGCCTGTGGTCGGCCCTGCAGTGGGCGGTGATCGACGCCACCTGGGTGGGTGACAGCCGCGCCGCCTGCGAGGTCCGCGACGGCGCCTGCTGGGCCATCGTCACCGCCCGCTGGCGCCAGGTGGTGGCCGGCTTCTATCCGGAGGGACACCTGTGGCGGGTCGCCGCCGCGGGCATATGCCTGGCCATGGCGGTGTCGCCGGTGGTGGTGCGCAAGGGCTGGAGCTTCGCGCTGGCGCCGCTAGGCGTGGTCGGGGCCTTCGCCTTCCTGGGCGGGGCGGGGATTCTGCCGCGCGTGCCGACCGAGTACTGGGGCGGGGTGTTCCTGAACTTCCTGATCGGCGTTTCCGGCGCGGTCTTCGCCCTGCCGCTGGGGATCCTGTTGGCGCTCGGCCGCCGCTCGCACCTGCCGATCATCAAATTGCTGACGGTCGGCTTCATCGAGATCGTCCGCGGCGCGCCGCTGATCACCCTGCTGTTCATGGCCTCGGTGGTGCTGCCGCTGTTCACGCCCACCGGCGTCAGCCTCGACAAGCTGACCCGGGCGCTGGTGGTCATCACCCTGTTCGAGAGCGCCTACATGGCCGAGTCCATCCGCGGCGGCCTGCAGGCGGTGCCCAAGGGCCAGGCCGAGGCGGCCCGCGCGCTCGGCCTGGGGCCGTGGCGCACGACCGGCCTGATCGTCCTGCCGCAGGCGCTGAGCGTCGCCATCCCGGCGATCGTCAACACCTTCATCGGGCTCTTCAAGGACACCACGCTGGTCTACGTCATCGCGCTGCTCGACGTGACCGGGGTCATGCGCCAGGCGCTGGCCGACTACTCGTGGCAGGGGCTGGAGGCCGAGGCCTACGTCTTCATAGCCCTGGTGTTCTGGATCACCTGTTTCGCCATTTCCCGCTGGTCCGCGAGGCTTGAGCGCACCGGCGGGCGCCTGAAGGAGGCTCGATGAGCGCCCCCGTCGTCGAGATCTCCGGCCTGAACAAGTGGTTCGGCCAGACCCACGTGCTGCGCGGGGTCGACCTGACCATCGCCGAGCGCGAACGCGTCGTGGTGCTGGGCCCCTCGGGCTCGGGCAAGTCGACCCTGATCCGCTGCGTCAACGGCCTGGAGCCCTACGAGGAGGGGACCCTCAGGGTAGCCGGCGTCGACCTGGCCGGCCCGCGGGCCGAGGCGATCGCCGCCAAGCGCAAGACCGGCATGGTGTTCCAGTCGTTCAACCTGTTTCCGCACCTGACCGTGCTGGAGAACTGCACGCTGGCCCCGATCTGGGTCCGCAAGGTGCCGCGCCGCCAGGCCGAAGCCGAGGCCATGGCCCTGCTGGAGCGGGTGAAGATCGCCGAGCACGCCCGCAAGTACCCGGCCCAGCTCTCCGGCGGCCAGCAGCAGCGCGCCGCCATCGCCCGCGCGCTCGCCATGCACCCGGAAATCATGCTGTTCGACGAGCCGACCTCGGCGCTGGACCCGGAGATGGTGGGCGAGGTGCTGGAGGTCATGACCGAACTGGCCCAGGGCGGCATGACCATGGTCGTGGTCACCCACGAGATGGGCTTCGCCCGCCAGGTCGCCGACCGCATCGTGTTCATGGACGCCGGCGAGATCGTCGAGAGCGCCCCGCCGACCGAATTCTTCACCGCGCCCAAGTCGGCGCGCACGCGCGAGTTCCTGTCGAAAATCCTGTAACGGCCGCGGGGGGCGATCATGCGTCTGTGTAGGGGGCTCATGCTGGCGGTCGCCGCCGCGCTTGTGGCCGGACCCGTCGGGGCCGAGCCGAAGGGCGTGAAGTACGAGGTCAGCGCCGCGCGCGACGCCGCCTACAGCCTGAAGTGCCGGTTCCCGCGCACGTACATGGGCAACAGCGCCTTCAACGCGATCGAATTCCAGCACACCGGCCGGCGCACGGGGCGCATCCCGGCGGAGGGCGGCGTGCGCTGCACGCTTTCGAAGCTGAGCGGGCCCGGCCCCGTGACCCTGACCCTGTTCAAGGACGGCGAGCGAACGGTCACCGTGTCCGCCCCCGGCGAGACGGGCCACGTGCAGGCCTGGTGAGAGCTGGCCTCTAAGGCAGAGGCGGCACCCGGATCGGCCTGTTGTCCGGGCCCAGGGCCACCATGACGAAGCCGGCTTCGGCCGAGCGGCGGCGCTCGCCGGTCAGCATGTCCTCGGCCCACAGCTCGACCTCGACGGTCATGGAGCTGCGGCCGACCCGGCGCACGCGCGCCGCCAGTTCGACCATCTCGCCGACCTTGATGGGGCTGACGAAGTCGATCTGGTGCGAGGAGGCCATGGTCACGTTCTGACGGGCGTGACGGCTGGCGCAGATGAAGGCGGCCTTGCCCATGGCGTCCAGCGCCTCGCCGCCGAACAGCTGGCCGTAGTGGCTGGCCTGCTGGGGGAAGACCATCTCGACCATGCGCAGCACGCCGTCGTCCGGATCGACGGTGGGGGCGACGGGGGGCATGTGGAAGCCCTCCGGCCAGCCGCCTTCGGGCTTCACCGCCACCATGTTGAACAGCCCGGTGGTCAGCAGACGCCGCTCGCCGGTCAGCAGGTTCTCCGCCGTCAGCTCGACCTCGACGCCCAGCGAGGTGCGCCCGGCGCGGACCACGCGGCCTATGGCCTCGACCATTTCGCCGAGGCGCCCGGGCGCGGTGAAGTCGATGCGCTCGCACGAGGCGGTGACGAAGCTGGCGTGACCGGCGTGGCGCGAGGCGGCGATGAAGGCGACCTTGTCCATGTGGGCCAGGGCCACGCCGCCGAACAGAGTGCCGTGGTGGTTGGTCTGGCCCGGGAAGATCATGTCGATCAGCCGGGTGGTGGCGACGCCGCTCATACGCAAAGCCTCTTGACGCTGGGGCTGCGACAAGCGCCCGAACGCCGCCGCCGTCAAGCTGCTCCGGTCGCCACGGGCGCGTCCTCGCGGCCGCCCCATTCGGCCCAGGAGCCGTCGTAGATGGCGGTCTCCGGATAGCCCAGCCGGGCCATGGCGAGGGCCACGATCGCCGCCGTCACGCCCGAGCCGCAGGTGGTCGTCGTCGGGCGCGCCGGGTCGACGCCGGCCTCGGCGAAGGCCGCCGCCAGTTCGTCGTGCGACTTCAGCGTGCCGTCGGGATTGACCACCGCGCCGAACGGCACGTTGCAGGCGCCCGGCATGTGACCGGAGCGCAGGCCGGCCCTCGGCTCGGGCGCCTCGCCACGGAAGCGCGGCGCGGGGCGGGCGTCGACGACCTGCTCGCGGCCGTCGGCCAGGGCCGCCTTTACGCCTGCGAAGTCGCGCACCAGCGGGGCGTGATAGCGGGCGTGGAAGGTCTCCGGCGCACGCCAGCGCGCGGGCCCTGTCTCGATCGGCCGGCCCTCGGCGCGCCACTTGGGCAGGCCGCCGTCCAGCACCTGCACGCGCTCGGCCCCCATCGCCCGGAAGGTCCACCAGACCCGCGCGGCCGAGAACAGCCCCTGCGCGTCGTAGACGACGATCCGGTCCCGGTCGGAGACGCCCATCGCGCCCACGGCGGCGGCGAAGGCCTCCGGTATGGGCAGCATGTGGGGCAGTGGGCTGTCGCGGTCGCTGATCCGGTCCAGGTCGAAGAACACCGCGCCCGGGACGTGCCCGGCCAGGAAGCTCTCGTGGCCGGTGGTCGGGCCGCCGAGGAACCAGGTGGCGTCGACCACGCGCAGGTCGGGCAGGTCAAGACCGGCGTGCAGGGTCTCGGTGGAGATCAGCGGGTTCAGCTCAGGCCCTCTTCAGTTCCAGTTGCACCACGTCGGTCCGGCCCGTGCGGAAGCCGGCCTCGCAGTAGCTCAGATAGAACCGCCATAGCCGCCGGAAGCGTTCGTCGAAACCCAGGGCGGTGATGTCGCGCCACGCCGCCTCGAAGCTCTTCGCCCATTCCTCCAGGGTGTCGGCGTAGGCCAGGCCGAAGCGGCTGATCGCGCCGGTCTCCAGGCCGGCCCGGCGGGTCTCGGCCTGCAGACGCTCTTCGCTGGGCAGGGCGCCGCCGGGGAAGATGTACTTCTGGATGAAGTCCATGCGCCGGCGATAGGCCTCGAACAGGTCGTCGCGGATGGTGATGATCTGCAGGCCGGCGCGGCCGCCGGGCTTCAGCACGTCGCGCACCTTGTCGAAATAGGCGGGCCAGTAGCGCTCGCCGACCGCCTCGAACATCTCGATCGAGGCGACCCGGTCGTACATCCCGTCGACGTCGCGATAGTCGACCAGCCGGATCTCCGTCCGCTCGGAAAGTCCCTGCTGGAACAGTCGCTTGCGGGCGTATTCGTACTGGGCTTCTGAAATGGTGATGCCGGTGACCTTGGCCCCGATCTCGGAGGCGGCGAACTCGGCGAAGCCGCCCCAGCCGCAGCCGATCTCCAGTACGTGCTGCTCGGGCTTCAGTTGCATGGCCTCGGCCAGGGCGCGGTATTTGGCGCGCTGGGCCTCGGACAGGGGCTGGCCAGGGTGTTCGTACTTGGCCGACGAATAGGTCATCGTCGGGTCCAGCCAGCGTTCGTAGAAGGCGTTCCCCAGGTCGTAGTGGGCGTAGATGTTGCGCCGCGAGCCGCGGCGGCTGTTGCGACGCAGGGCGTGGGAGACCAGGTTCACCGCCCGCACCACCGGGTTGCCGCTGACCAGCGAGCCCATCCGCTCCCAATTGCGCCCCACCACTTCGAGCAGGGCCGACAGGTTCGGCGTGTCCCACTCGCCGGCCATGAAGCCCTCGGCGAAGCCGATGTCGCCGGACGCCATCACGCGGCCGACGAAGCGATAGTCGCGCACGACCACTTCGCCGGTCGGGCCGGGGATCTCGCCCTTCACGCTGAGGCGGCGGCCTTCAGGTGTGACGAAGACGATCTCGCCCACCCGCCAGTGACGCGTGGCCAGCTTCAGGAAATTGCGAAACAGCGCGGGCGCGTTCCGGACCTCGGGCAAGGTCCAGACGGGGGACGCGTGGGACTGGAGCACTTCACTCATCGAGCGTCTCCCGTACTTCACGACATGGTTAGTCGATCATGTAGCCGGGTCCGGTTCAAGTCTCAGCGTTTTCAGAGCGTCGAGCGCCGCTCTTCTGGCGGCGCCGTGATCGACCATCGGGCGCGGATAGGCCTCGCCCAGGGTGACGCCGGCCTGCTCGCGAACCTCGGGCGGCGCCTCCCAGGGCGCGTGCAGCCAGCGGTCCGGCAGGTCGGCCAGCTCCGGGACCCAGCGGCGGACATAGGCGCCGTCCGCGTCGAACTTGCGTCCCTGCAGCACCGGGTTGAACACCCGGAAGTAGGGCGCGGCGTCGGCGCCGGAGCCGGCCACCCACTGCCAGTTGGCGGCGTTGTTGGCCTGGTCGGCGTCGACCAGGGTGTCCCAGAACCACGCCTCGCCGCGGCGCCAGTCGATCCGCAGGTCCTTCACCAGGAAGGAAGCGACGATCATCCGCACCCGGTTGTGCATCCAGCCTGTGGCCCACAGCTGGCGCATGCCGGCGTCGACGATGGGATAGCCGGTGCGGCCCTCGCTCCAGGCCGCGAGGCCGTCGGCATCCTCGCGCCAGGGAAAGCCGTCGAACTCGGGGCGGAAGCTCTTCGTCGGCAGGGTCGGGAAGTGATGGAGCAGCTGGGCGCAGAACTCGCGCCAGGCCAGTTCGCCCTGCAGCTTGTCGGCCGCCGTCTCGGCCCCGTCCGCCGCCGCCGCGCCGCCGGCCGCCGCATAGACCCGCGCGGGCGAGATCTCGCCCCAGTGCAGGTGGGGCGACAGCCGGCTGGTGCCGTCGACGCCCGGCGTGTCGCGGCCGCGCACGTAACCGGCCAGGCCGCGGTCGAGGAAGTCGTCGAGCCGCGCATGCGCCCCGGCCTCGCCCGGCGTCCAGTCGAAGCCTGAGGCCCAGTCGGGCCGGCCGGGATAGAGCGCCAGGTCGCCGGCCTTGAGGCCGTCGGGCCAGGCCGGCGGGGAGGCCAGGCGCTTCGGCGCGGGGATCGGCCGGAAGGCCGGCAGGCTGGAGCGCAAGGCGCGCGAGAAGGGCGTGAACACCCGGTAGGGGCCGCCCGCGCCGGTCAGGATCGAGCCGGGCGCGGCGAGGAGAGCCGCGTCGAACTCGGCCCCGTGTAGGCCGCGGCGGTCGAGCTCGTCACGCAGGACGGTGTCACGCGCCGCCGGCGCCGGTTCCGGCAGGCGGTTCCAGAACACGGCCTGCGCGCCGGTCTCCTCGACCAGCCGGATCAGCTCGGTGCGGGCCTCGCCTCGGCGCACGACCAGCCGCGCGCCCTTCGCCCCCAGGTCGGCGTCCAGAGCGCGCAGGGACCGGTCCAGCCACCAGCGGGCCGCGCCGCCGATCGGACGGCCCTCCAGCGCTTCGTCGTGCACGTAGAGCGGCAGGACCGGCGCGCCGCTCGCCTGCGCGGCGGCCAGGGCCGGGTTGTCGGCCAGCCTGAGGTCGCGCCGGAACCACACGATCGCCGGCGCCGCGTCCGATCCGCCCATCCGAAGCAGTCCGCCCTTGTCTACGCCGTTGCGCCGCGCCACTTGTACGCGCGACTTCGCGCGCCGGTTCTGGCGCCGCTCATCAGGTTCGTGAGGAAAGCGCTTTGACCCGTCCCAACTCCGTCGTGGAGGTGAAGACCCCCTACGGCCGTCCCGTCCGCATCGGCGCGACCGAGAAGCTGTCGTTCATCGCCGGCCCCTGCCAGATGGAGAGCCGCGAGCACGCGCTGGAGACCGCCTTCGCCCTGAAGGAGATCGCCGACCGCTTGGACGTGGGCCTGATCTACAAGACCTCGTTCGACAAGGCCAACCGCACCTCGGCCAACGCCCAGCGCGGCATCGGCCTGGAGGGCGCCCTGCCGGTGTTCCAGGAGATCCGCGAGAAGACCGGCCTGCCGACCCTGACCGACGTGCACACGGCCGAGCACTGCGCCGTCCTGGGCGACGCGGTCGACGTGCTGCAGATCCCGGCCTTCCTGTGCCGCCAGACCGACCTGCTGCTGGCCGCCGCGGCCACCGGCAAGGCCATCAACGTCAAGAAGGGCCAGTTCCTGGCCCCCTGGGACATGAAGAACGTGATCGCCAAGATCACCGGCGCCGGCAATCCGAACGTCATGGCCTGCGAGCGCGGCGCCTCGTTCGGCTACAACACGCTGGTCTCCGACATGCGCGCCCTGCCGATCATGGCCGAGATCGGCTGTCCGGTGGTGTTCGACGCCACCCACTCGGTGCAGCAGCCGGGCGGGCAGGGGACGTCTTCGGGCGGCCAGCGCGAGTTCGTGCCGGTGTTGGCCCGCGCGGCCGTCGCCGTCGGCGTCTCGGCGGTGTTCATCGAGACCCACCCGGATCCGGACAACGCCCCTTCGGACGGCCCCAACATGGTGGCGCTGAAGGACTTCGAGGCGCTGGCCGCCGACCTGCTGGCCTTCGACGCCCTGGCCAAGAAGCGCGCCGCCTAAACGACGCGCCAGACGCGACCGATCAGGCCGCCCGCTCCTCGCGGGCGGCCTTTTTCGTCTCGGCTTCGCGGTTGAGATGGATCTCGTACATCTTGGCGTCGCGCAGCCAGCGGCCGTGCGCGGCCAGGGCCGAGAGCACCACGCCGTACGTGCCGCCGCGCCACAGGCCGCGCATGATGAAGTGCTTGAAGAAGTAGAACGGCAGGCCGAACCACACCCGCACTTCCGTCTGCCAGCGCGCCTTCAGCTTGCTTTCGCGGGAGCGCACGGTGCTGACCTTGTTCATCTTCTCCGCCACGTGGGCGAAGTCGCGGAACGAGTAGTGCAGCACGTCGCCCTTCAGGCGGCCGATCGGCACGCCGGACGGCACCTCGAACTGGTCCCAGGCCTTGTGGTCGGGAATGCGGATCACGCGGCGGTCGTAGAGCTTGCGGCGGTAGGCGTGCAGGAAGTCCCACCAGGGCTCGCCGACCGGCGGAGCGGTGATCAGCTTGAATTCGTAGATCGGCTTGGGCGGCTCGCCGTGGGCGAACAGTTGGCGGATCTCCTCGGCCAGCTTGGGCGTGAGGATCTCGTCGGCGTCGAGGTCGAGCAGCCAGTCGTGCTTGGCCGCGTCCTCGCCGACGCGCTTTTGCGGGCCGTTGCCCAGCCAGGGCTGGCGGATCACCCGCGCGCCCAGGCTCTCGGCGATCTCGATGGTGCGGTCGCTCGAGCCCGAATCGACCACGACGATCTCGTCGGCGACGGCCTTGGCCGCCTCGATGACGCGACCGATCATCCGCTCCTCGTTCTGGGTGCGGATGTAGCAGGTCACGGGGGCGGGCTGGGCGAACTGCGTCATGGACCGATCCAAGGATTCCGTGCAGACTTGGCCGGTCGGGATAGGCCGGGCGTGCTCGGAAACACAATAGCGCGTCCGTGACTTAGGCGGAAACAAGTCGCCGCACGCCGTGCCATTGACGCGATTTCCAGCTATTCTCCGGCCAGTAGCACCGCCTTTCGGGGGGCGATCATTTTGCCTAAGTCCGTGACCAGCGCGTTTCCTCCCTTCACCGTCGTCGTGACCAGCTGCGGGCGTTTCGACCTCCTGCGCCAGACGCTGGACTCGTTGCTGGCCAACATCGACGTGCGCCCCGAGAAGGTGCTGGTGATCGAGGACTCCGGCGACGAAGCCGTCCGCGACGCGCTGAAGGGCCTGGACGCGAACGTCGAGGTGATCGTCAACGAGCAGCAGCTCGGTCAGATGAACTCGATCGACAAGGTCTACGCGCAGGTCACGACGCCCTACGCCTTCCACTGCGAGGACGACTGGCAGTTCGAGCGCGGCGGCTTCATCGCCGAATCGTTCGCCATCCTGAACGCCCGTCCGGACGTCAGCATGGTGGGTCTGCGCCCGCGCTGGGAGCTGAACCCGCTGGTGCGCAACATGCCGCGCGAGACCCTGGGCGAGGTCGAGTTCTTCACCCTCGATCCGCGTCTGCACCCCGAGTACTTCAGCTATTCGTTCAATCCGGGCCTGCGCCGGATGGCCGAGGTCCACCGCTTTGCGCCGATGGCGGCGCGCGGCTGCGAGGCCGACGTGTCCTTCGCCTTCAAACAGGCCGGTTTCCGCATCGCCAACCTCGAGCACCCGGCCGTGACCCACATCGGCTGGGGCCGGCACGTGGACGACCCCTCCAAGCGTCCCAAGGCCCGCACCATCCTGGCCAAGCTCAACCGGTCCATCCGCAAGCGCATCAAGCGCCTGCGTCGCGCGGTCGGCGCCGCCTGAGCCCCGGCTCAGGTTGCGTTGCGCCGCCGGGGTTCGGACGGTAGGGAACGGTCATGGCGAAACGGCAGGCGTCTCCCGCCCAACATCTGCTCTGGCGCATCGAGGCGCTCGGCTTCGACGCGATCAACGGCCTGTTCCGGCTGCTGCCGGTCGACTGGGCGTCGGCCTTCGGCGGCTGGCTGCTGAAGACCATCGGCCCGCTCAACAGCGCCCACCGCACCGCCGCGCGCAACCTGGAAATGGCCTTCCCCGAGAAGGACGAGGCCTGGCGCCGGCGGGTGCTGAAGGCGCAGTGGGAGAACGTCGGCCGGGCCTTCGCCGAGTTCCCGTCGATGGACCGTCTGCGGCCCGAGACCGGACGGGTCGAGCTGGTCAACGGCGAGCGCCTCGAGGAGATTCGGGTCAACCGCGAGCCGGTGGTGTTCATCTCCGGCCACTTCTCGAACTGGGAGGTGATGCCGGCCGCCATCATGGCGGCGGGCGTCGAGTGCCTGATCACCTACCGGGCCACCAACAATCCCTATGTCGACAAGCGCATCCGCGAGGGCCGCGCCCGCTACGGCGTGCGCCTGTTCGCGCCCAAGGGCGAGAGCGCGCGCGAGCTGATGGAGGCCCTGCGCCAGGGCGAGTCGGTGGCGCTGATGAACGACCAGAAGTTCAACGCCGGCCTGCCGGTGCCGTTCTTCGGCCATATCGCCTACACCGCGCCGGGGCCGACCCGCATGGCGCTCAAGTACGACGCGGTCCTGCAGCCGATGTCGGTGCAGCGCACCAAGGGCGCGCGCTTCCGCGCGGTGGTGCACGAGCCGATCCGGCTGGAGCACACCGGCGACCGCGCCGCCGACATCGAGGCGGGCGTGCGCAAGGTGAACGCCTTCATGGAAGAGCGCATCCGCGAACGCCCGGACGAATGGTTCTGGGTCCACAAGCGCTGGCCGAACGAGGTCTATAAGGCCCCGACCGCGCCGGAGCGTCCCGCCGCCGATCCGGTCGCATGATCTCCTTCGCCGCCATCCCCCGCCTGAGTTTCAAGCAGTGGCTGGTGGCTGCCGCCGCCGCGTTCCTGTTCGTGCTGGTGGTCGGCGCCCTGGTCTGGCGCGACGACATCCTGCGCACGGCGCTGGATCCGAAGGTGCCGTACCAGACCTACGATCCGCCGCCGGCCCCCGACTATGGCCGTCGCGACGCCTGGGCCCTGTTCCCGGAGAACCCGGATCAGTGGGCCCCGGCCGACGTCTTCTTCGTGCACCCGACCACCTATGACGGCGGCCGCCACTGGAACGCGCCGATCGACGAGCCGCGCGCCAGGCTGACCATGCAGCGGATCATGGCCCCCAACTACGCCGGTCCGTTCACCCGGGTCGGCCGGGTGTTCGCGCCGCGCTACCGGCAGGCCAGCCTCTACGCCTATCTGACCCGCCGCGACGACGCCCAGGACGCGCGCCGCTTCGCCTATGGCGACGTGCGCGAGGCGTTCAAATGGTGGCGCGCGCACCAGGACCGCGGCCGGCCGTTGATCCTCGTCGGCGCCGGGGACCAGGGCGGCCTGCTGGCCGAGCGGCTGCTGCAGGAGGAGGTCATCACCGACCCGGACCTGCTGAAGCGGCTGGCCGGCGTCTATCTGATCGACGCCGCCGCCCCGGCCGCGCCGTATGGCCCGGGCGCGCCGGTGCCCGCCTGCTCGCAGCGCGACCAGGTCCGCTGCGTGGTCGGCTGGGCGCAGGTCACCGCGGGCGATCCGGAGGGGGCGAAGGCCCGGCTCGAAGACGCCATGGTGTGGGTCCCGGGCGGTTTGCTGGAGCGCCTCTACGACCGTCCGGTGCTGTGCGTGAACCCGCTGCTGGGCGCGGCCACCACCGAGGAGGCGCCCGCGCGCCTCAATCTCGGCGCGGCCAACGCGACGGGCCTGGAGTGGGGCACGCGGCCGGCCTTCCTGACGCGTCAGGTGTCGGCCCAGTGCAAGGACGGCCTGCTGGTCGTGAGCCGCGCAAAGTCGCCGTCCCTGCGCCCGGCGGGCTCCTGGACGGATCGGAAAAAGTCTCCGCCTTACAATCTGTTCTACGCGGACATTGAGGCCGACGCTCAGGCGCGGGTGGCCAAGATGCTGAACCGCAGGGACTTCCCCCAGCCGGCGCCGCCCATCGAGGTCTCGGTCGACGTCGACGCCTCGCCGATCCACCGGATCGACTGATCAGGCCGCCTTCTCTGGCGTGAACCCCTGCAGGGCGCGCGACAGGCGAAGCGCGCCGATCTCGAACCCGAACCGCTCGCGCGCCTCGACCTGGGCCAGCTCCGCGCGTCGGCGGCTTTCCGGCCAGTCGGCCAGGGCCGCCTGGATCGCCTGGGCCAGCCGCTCGGGATCTTCCGAGGGCACCAGCCGGGCCATGTCCTTGCCGCCCAGGATCTGGCCGGGGCCCTCGATGTCGGTCGAGACCACCGGCACGCCGGCCGCCATCGCCTCGATCAGCACCAGGCCGAACGACTCCATCCGCGAGCTCAGCACGAACAGGTCCAGCCCGCCCAGGAAGGCGCTGGGGTTGTCGGTCCAGCCCGGAAACCGCACGACGCCTTCCAGGTCCAGCGCCGCGGTGCGGGCTTCCAGCTCCCGGCGCAGATCGCCTTCGCCGGCGATGTCGAGCACGAAGTTGACGCCCCGCTGCTTCAGCAGGGCGGCGGCCTCGATCAGCACGTCGAAGCCCTTGGAGGGGTGAAGCCGTCCCAGCGCGCCGATGCGCACCGGGGTCTTCGGTTCGGCGCGGACCGGCGCGAACCACAGCCGGCCGAAGTTCTCGACCAGGGTCAGCGGCGTGTCGGGAAACTGTTCGCAGATGCCCGAGGCCACCGGTTCGCTGGCGGCGATCAGCAGATCGGCCTCGGCCATCTCGTCCTTGAAGCGGAAGTTGTGGGCGACGAAGGCGATCTTCGGGCGCGGCCAGACCAGCGGCGAGCGCGCCAGGCGGAAGGCGCGCACGCCGTGCACCAGCACCACGTCAGGCGCGAACCGGCGCAGCACATGGCCGAGGCCGGCGGCCACGCCGAAGTCGCCGCCGAAGCGCCCGCCGGCCGGCTGGAAGCCGCCGCCGGGAAACTGCGTCGAGAACCAGCTGTTGCGCCGGCCGATGGAGAGGACCAGGTCGCCGGTCTCGGACAGGGCGTCGTGATAGCGCCGCGCCATGGCTTCCAGGCCGCCCTGACCCCGGCTGAGCATCACGTTCGCCACGCGCATGGCCGTCGTACCCTCAAAGACTGGAAGTACTGGCGCTCAGGGCGCCGCCGCCGTGCACCCGAAAGTCAGTCGGACCTCTTAGCGCAATAGGCGAGGGGCCTCCACTGTACTCACGCCGGCGCGTTGGACCGGTCGGCGCGCCAGTCGAACAGCTCGCTGAGCACCCGCAGCCGTCGGCCGCGTTCGCTCTTCAGCTCCGGATCGCGGCCCAGCACCAGGCGCGCGTCGTCGGCGGCGGCCAACAGCAGGTCGCGATGGGCGATCGGATCGGCCATCCGGTAGTCGGGGAAGCCGCTCTGCTTCAGGCCCAGCAGGTCGCCGCCGCCGCGCAGGCGCCAGTCCTCCTCGGCGATCTGGAAGCCGTCCTCGCTCTGGCGCAGCACGTCCAGCCGCGCCTTGGCGGTCTCCGACAGGGGCGCGTCGTAGAGCAGGATGCACGAGCTCTCGCCCGAGCCGCGGCCGACCCGGCCGCGCAGCTGGTGCAGCTGGGCCAGGCCGAACCGCTCGGCGTGCTCGATCACCATGATGGTGGCGTTGGGCACGTCCACGCCGACCTCGACCACGGTGGTGGCGACCAGGATCGACAGTTCGCCGGCGGCGAAGGCGGTCATCACCGCGTCCTTCTCCGGTCCCGGCATCTGGCCGTGCACCAGCCCGACCGGCGCGGCCAGCATCTCGCGCAGGGCGGCGGCCCGCGCCTCGGCGGCGGCCAGGTCGGCGACCTCGGACTCGGCGACCAGCGGGCAGATCCAGTAGGCCTGCGCCCCGGCCTTCACCGCCGTGTCGAGGCGCGCGGCGATCTCGCCGATGCGGGCGGTGGGGACGGCGGCGGTGGTGATCGGCTTGCGGCCGGGCGGCTTCTCGTCGAGGCGCGAGACGTCCAGGTCGCCGTACTGGGTCAGCTCCAGGGTGCGCGGGATCGGCGTGGCCGACATGGACAGCAGGTGCACGCCCGCGCCCTTTTCCTGCAGGCGGCGACGCTCGTTCACGCCGAAGCGGTGCTGCTCGTCGACCACGGCCAGGGCCAGGGCCTTGAACACGACCTCGTCCTGGAACAGGGCGTGGGTGCCGACCGCCACCTGGGCCGAGCCGTCGGCCAGCGCCGCCAGCTTGGCCTTGCGGCCCGCGCCCTTGTCGCGGCCGGTCAGCAGCAGGCCGGTCAGGCCGGCCGAGGCCAGCAGCGGCTCGATGCGCTCGAAGTGCTGGCGGGCCAGGATTTCGGTCGGGGCCATCAGCGCGGCCTGGAAGCCGGACGACGCCGCGTCGGCCATGGCCAGCACGGCGACGACCGTCTTGCCCGAGCCCACGTCGCCCTGCAGCAGCCGGCTCATCCTGTGGCCCGAGCCGAGGTCGGCGCGGATCTCGGTCATGGCTCGCTGCTGCGCCCCGGTCAGGCGGAAGGGCAGGGCGGCCTTGACCGCGGCGGAGCGTTCGCCCGCGTGCAGCACCGGCGCGGGCACGTGGCCGCGCTCCAGCTTGCGGCGGATCATGGCCAGCTGGTGGGCCAGCAGCTCGTCATAGGCCAGCCGTTTGCGCGCGGGCGCGTCCAGCGACAGGTCGAGTTCGCTCTCCGGCGCGTGCAGGGTCGCCAGCGCCTCGCGCCAGGACGGCCAGTTGTTGCGGTCCAGCCAGGCGCCGTCCTGCCACTCCAGCAGCTCGGGAGCCTTCTCCAGCGCCATCTGCACCAGGCGGCGGAACTGGCGCGAGCTCAGACCCGCGGTGGCCGGATAGACCGGCTCGACCGGCGGGATCTCGTCGGCGCGCTCGGGCGGCAGCATGTAGTCGGGGTGGGCCAGCTGCACCTCGGCCCCGAACCGCTCGACCTTGCCGCTCACCACCCGCTGCGTGCCGACCGGCAGCGCGCGCTCGACCGTGTCGCCGTAGGTGCGGAACCAGGTCAGGTGTAGGAAGCCGGTGCCGTCGAAGGCGCGCACCTTGTAGGGCACGCCGATCTTGCGCGGCTTCTGGTGCTGGTCGATCGTCACCTCGAAGGTCTGCACCTCGCCGTCGCGCGCCTGGGCGACGGTGGTGCGCTCGCGGACGATCAGGTTGTGCGGCGGCACGAACAGCAGGTCGCGCACGATCGGGCCGGCCAGCCGCTCGACCAGCGGGGCCACCTTGGCGCCGACGCCCTTCAGGGTGCCGATCGGCGCGAACAGGGGAAAGAGAATCTCCGGCCGCATTCCGCGAGCATAGCTGGCGATCCACGCTTAGGGGCGCTATCTCCCACGCTCGATCTCGCAAGGTTATTCCGTTGATGTCCGGGCCCGAACACGCCGTCCGCCTGAAGAAGCTCACCTTCCGCGCCTGGCATCGCGGCATGCGCGAGGCGGACCTGATCCTCGGGCCGTTCGCCGAACAGCACCTGGGCGGGATGTCGGACGCCGAGCTCGACGAGTTCGAGGCGCTGATGGAAATCCCGGACACCGACCTCTACGCCTGGATCGTCGGGCAGAAGCCCGTGCCGGCCGAGCACCAGAGCCCGCTGTTCGAACGGATCCGCGCGTTCCGCTTCGAGGCCCGCGGCGCCGTTTCGCCCGAGCGCTGGGGCGGCTGAGGACCTATGGCTGATCTGAAACGCATCGCTCAGGCCGACGGCGGCCTCGAACTGGTCGGCGCGCCGGAGGGCTTCGACGCCCTGGTCATGGCCGACGTCGTGCGCACCCGGGGCGGCGTCACCGCCTTCGTGGCGCGCGACTACGCGCGGGCCAACGCCTTCGAGGACGCGCTGCGCTTCTTTGCGCCGGACCTGCGGGTGCTGCGCTTCCCCGCCTGGGACTGCCTGCCCTACGATCGGGTCAGCCCGTCGCCGGGCCTGGCGGCCCAGCGCATGGCCGCCCTGGTCGAGCTGTCGCGCCGCGATCCGGCCGACAGGAAGGCCCTGCTGGTGCTGACCACCGCGCCGGCCCTGATGCAGCGGGTGCCGCCGCGCGACGCGATCAAGGCCGCCTCCTACCAGACCAAACCGGGCCGCGAGGTCGACGTCGCGGACCTGGAGAAGTACTTCGCGGTCAACGGCTACCAGCGCGCCTCCACCGTCTCTGAGCGCGGCGAGTACGCCATCCGCGGCGGCGTCATCGACGTCTATCCGCCGGGCGCCGAGGAGCCGGCCCGCCTGGACCTGTTCGGCGACACGCTGGAATCGATCCGCGCCTTCGATCCGGAGAGCCAGCGGTCCACGCGCCAGCTGACCGAGATCGACCTGCTGCCGGTCAGCGAGGCCCTGCTGGATCCAGCCGCCATTTCGCGCTTCCGCCAGAACTATCTGGAGACCTTCGGCGCGCCCGGCGACGACCCGCTCTACGCCGCGGTCAGCGAGGGCGCGCGCCGCCAGGGCTTGGAGCACTTCCTGCCGCTGCTCTACGAGCGCCTGGAGACCGTGTTCGACTACCTGCCGGCCAAGGCGCTGGTGGCCCTGGACCATCTGGCGGCCGAGGCGCGCGACGAGCGCCTGGCCATGGTCGCCGACGCCTACGAGGCGCGGGTGGCGACCTCCAAGACCAAGGGCGGGGGCAATTACCGCGCCCTGAAGCCCGAGGCGCTCTACCTGACCGCCGGGGAGTGGGACGCGCGCCTGGCCGAGCGGCCGTCGCGGCGCTTCAGCCCGTTCCAGCGCGAAGGCGCCGAGGGCGTCGTCGACCTGGGCTCGCGCCTGGGTCGGACCTTCGCGGCCGAACGCCAGCAGGACAGCGTCAACCTGTTCGAGTCCGTCGCCGACCACGCCCGCAAGCTGGCCGGCGAGGGCAAGCGCGTGCTGTTCGCCTCCTGGTCGGACGGCTCGTCCGACCGCCTGGGCGCCATGCTGGGCGACCACGGCCTGAAGGACGTGCGCGCGGTCCCCAACTGGATCGACGCCCGCGCCTCGGATCCGAAGAAGCCGCTGCGGGTGGTGCTGCCGATCGACACCGGCTTCGTCACCGACAGCCTGGCGGTCCTGTCCGAGACCGACATCCTGGGCGACCGCCTGGCGCGCCCGCGCAAGCGCCGCCGCGCCCAGAACTTCCTGGCCGAGGCGTCCTCGCTCTCGACGGGCGACCTGGTCGTGCACATCGACCACGGCATCGGCCGCTACGAGGGGCTGAAGACCCTCTCGGTCAACGACGCCCCGCACGACTGCCTGGAGCTGCAGTACGGCGGCGAGTCCAAGCTGTACCTGCCGGTCGAGAACATCGACCTTTTGACCCGCTACGGCTCGGACTCCGAGGGCGTGATCCTCGACCGGCTGGGCGGCGCCGCCTGGCAGGCCCGCAAGGCCCGCGCCAAGGAACGGCTGCGCGAGATGGCCGACGGCCTGATCAAGATCGCCGCCGCCCGCAGCCTGAAGACCACCGAGGAAGTGCCCACGCCACAGGGCGTGTTCGACGAGTTCTGCGCCCGCTTCCCCTACGAGGAGACCGAGGACCAGCTCAACGCCATCTCCGACGTGCTGGAGGACCTGTCCGCCGGCCGCCCGATGGACCGGCTGATCTGCGGCGACGTCGGCTTCGGCAAGACCGAGGTGGCGCTGCGCGCCGCCTTCGTCATGGCCATGAGCGGCCGCCAGGTGGCGGTGGTCTGCCCGACCACGCTGCTGGCCCGCCAGCACTTCAAGACCTTCTCCGAGCGCTTCCAGGGCTGGCCGGTGAAGGTGCGCCAGCTGTCGCGCATGGTCACCACCAAGGACGCCAACGAGACCCGCAAGCAGCTGGCCGCCGGCGAAATCGAACTGGTGGTCGGCACCCACGCGGTGCTGGCCGAACAGGTCAAGTTCAAGGACCTGGGCCTCGTGATCGTCGACGAGGAGCAGCACTTCGGGGTCAAGCACAAGGAGAAGCTCAAGGAGCTTCGCGCCGGCGTGCACATGCTGACCCTGTCGGCCACGCCGATCCCGCGCACCCTGCAGATGGCGCTCTCGGGCATCCGCGAGATGTCGATCATCGCCACCCCGCCGGTCGACCGCCTGGCGGTGCGCACCTACGTCACGCCCTACGATCCGGTGGTCGTGCGCGAGGCGCTGCTGCGCGAGAAGTACCGTGGCGGCCAGGCCTACTACGTGGCGCCCCGACTGACGGACCTGCCGAACCTGGAGAAGTTCATTCGCGAGCAGGTGCCCGAGGTGAAGGCGGTGGTCGGCCACGGCCAGATGACCCCGACCCAGCTGGAAGACGTGATGAGCGCCTTCTACGACGGCAAGTACGACGTGCTGCTGTCGACCACCATCGTGGAGTCCGGCCTCGACATCCCGACGGCCAACACCCTGATCGTGCACCGGGCCGACATGTTCGGCCTGTCGCAGCTGTACCAGATCCGCGGCCGGGTCGGTCGTTCCAAGCAGCGCGCCTTCGCCTACCTGACCACGCCGGTCGACAAGCCGATGACGCCGGGGGCGGAGCGGCGGCTGAAGGTGCTGCAGTCGCTGGACAGCCTCGGCGCCGGTTTCCAGCTGGCCAGCCACGACCTGGACATCCGCGGCGGCGGCAACCTGCTCGGCGAAGAGCAGTCGGGCCACATCAAGGAGATCGGCGTCGAGCTGTACCAGCAGATGCTGGAGGACGCCGTGGCCGAGCTGCGCGAGGCCGGCGGCGAGGACCTGTCCGACGCGCGCGGCTGGTCGCCCCAGATCAACGCCGGCGCGGCCGTCCTCATCCCCGAGGAGTACGTGCCCGACCTGAACGTGCGCCTGGCCCTGTATCGCCGCCTGTCCGAGGCCGAGAACCTGGGCGACCGCGAAGCTCTGGCGGCCGAGCTGATCGACCGCTTCGGCCCGCTGCCGGAAGAGGCCGCCCAACTGCTGAAGGTGGTCGGCGTGAAGGGACTGTGCCGGCAGGCCAATGTCTCGAAGATCGACGTCGGGCCGAAGGGCGCGGTGGTCACCTTCCGCAACGACACGTTCTCCAACCCGATGGGCCTGGTGCACCTGGTCCAGAAGAACGCCGTGAACTGGAAGATCCGCCCCGACCAGAAGATCGTCGTGAAGGGCGAGTGGCCGACCCCGGAAATGCGCCTCAGCGTCGCCGAGAAGATCGTCGGCGAACTGGCCAAGGCCGCCAAGGCGGCGTGACGCGTCTTTTCCCTCCCCTTTATGGGGAGGGTGGTCCCGAAGGGACCGGGTGGGGAAACCTCGATGCTTCCCCACCCAGGCCGCTTCGCGGCCGGCCCTCCCCATAAAGGGGAGGGAGAAGTTTGGTCCGCTACTTCTTCTTCCGCGGATCGTCGGCGGGGTTCACGTAGGTGATGTCGAACGGCCCGGTGCTGTTGATCTGCACGACCGACTCCTCATCCGCCCAGGCGTAGTGGTGCATGCCCGCCTGCAGGGTGAAGAAGCTGCCCGGCGGAAGGGCCTGGGCCTGCGCGCGGTCGGCCTTGGCGCCCATGCCGAGGTGGAACTGGCCCGAGAGCACGGTGATGGCTTCCATCGACGGGTGCGAGTGGGCGGGGATGTGATAGCCCTTGGGCAGCTTCAGCCGGATGACGAAGGGTCCGGCCTTGCTGGGGTCGCCGTAGAGCACCGCCGCCTCGGCGCCGGGCGGCAGGGACGGGGGCGCCGGTCCCCATTTGAGGTCCTGCGGCCTCAGGACGACGTCCTTGCCGTGCGACTGGGCCAGGCTCGCGCCGGCTGTTCCGCTGGCGAGCGCGACTGCGAGACAAAGGGTGGCGAGTTTCATGCGGACCGCTCCGGCCGGCTTCTGACGCCGCTACAACCGGGTGTCGGGCCGCCCTGATCCCTCCGCGCCTCAGGCGGCGGCCAGCTCCAGCGCCTTGTCGATGGCCAGCACCAGGCCTTCCGGCCGCTCGGCCCCCGACACCGCCAAGCGGCCGCCGAAGATGAAGAACGGCACGCCGGTGACGCCCATGCGCGCGGCCATCTCGTACTCGCGGGTGACCAGGTCGGCGCCTTCGCCGGACTTCAGCCACTCCAGCATGCCCTCGCGGTTCAGGCCGGCCTGGGCGGCCACGTCGGCCAGCACCTCGACGTCGCCAATGTCGCGCAGCTCGGTCCAGTAGGCGCGGAACAGCAGGGTGGTCATCAGCGCCGCGTCGCCGCTGGCGCGGGCCCACAGCAGCAGGCGATGCGCGTCCATGGTGTTCGGGATCTTGGCGACCTCGCGCAGCTTCATGTCGAGGCCGGCGGCGCTGGCCATGTCGGCCAGGCGGTCGTGCACCTCGTCCAGGCGGGCCTTGTCGGGGAACTTGGCGGCCAGATGGGCGGCGCGGTCGCGGCCCTCCGCCGGCGTGCTCGGGTCCAGCTGGAACGGCCGCCAGGTGATCGCCGGAACGACGTCAGGGCGCTGTTCCAGGGCGAGCTGCAGGTGACGCCAGCCCACATAGCACCAGGGGCAGACGAGGTCGGCGACGAAGTCGATGGTCAGCGGCGTCTTGGTCATGACCCGCTAGATGGATTACCCGGCGCGCCGCTGCAACGTCTCTGCGGCGGCGCGTTCCAGCGCCTGGGCCGGGGTCTCGCCCGGCAGCAGCTGGGCGGTGCCCACCTCGAACTCGGCCACGAAGGGCGCAAGGCCGGGGCCGGCCTCGAAGGCGGTGCAGCCGATCACCGCGGCGATCCGCTCGCCGACCAGGCGGGCCGCGCCCTGTGCGGTGGCGGGCAGGGCCAGGGCGAACACCTCCGGCGCCAGGCGCGCGGCGGTGTCTTCTGAGCGCACCAGGCGCGAGATCATCGAGCCGATCTGCGGCATGGCCTTGTCCAGCCAGCCGTCATCGCGGGCGCGGGTGACCTCGGGCCGGTCGGCGACCTTGAGCAGGCAGACCGACAGCGGGCGGTTGCGGCCGCGCGCCGCCGTGGTCAGCTTGGCCAGATGGGCGGCGAACAGGTCGCGCGAGAACAGGCCGGTGGCGGAATCCATGAGGCCCGAGCCGCGGGCCTTGTCCAGCGCCTCGCGCACGCCGATCTGGCGGCGATAGGCCTTGGCCAGGGCGACGATGCGCTGGGCGGTCTGCATCTCCGGCACGTTCGGCCCGGCGATGTCGGTCACGCCGCGGTTGAACACCTCGGCCAGGTCCAGCTGGTCGGGCGAACGGACGTAGAGCAGGTTCGGCACGTGGTAGAGGCGCGTGTTGCGCCGCATGCCCGACGCGATGGCCAGCGCCTCGCCGTGGTCCTCGCCGCCCCACAGCACTACGGCGTCGAACGGCCGGTCGTGCATGTAGTCGAAGGCGGTGTAGGGGGTGAAGGCGCCCACGACCTCGGCGCCGCACTGCTGCAGGGCGTTGGCCAAGGCCAGGAACTTCGGGGCCGGATCGCCGACGGTCAGGACCTGCACCGGGCGGGCCTGCTCCTGCGGGGAGGCCAGCGGCGCGTCGCGCTCGGTGAAGGTCTCCTGCCGCAGCTCGAACTCTTCCTCGGCGACGGCCGTGCGGACCAGCTGCTCGAGACGAAGCGCGATCTGCACCGGGTGCAGGGGCGGGGCCAGTTGCAGGTCGTAGGCGGTCGGGTCCAGCGGCGCGGCCGGCACGCCGATCGCCATCACCGGAATGCGGCGCGGGGCGCAGGCTTCCTTCAGCCGCCGGCCGAAGTCGTACAGCTCCGGCTCGTGTCCGGCCACGTCGACCACCGCGGCTTCGATTTCCAGATCCTGCAGCGCCGCCACGGCCGCGAACGGCCCCGAGGCGGTCACGGTGCTCCAGCCCAGCCGGTCGAGCCCCTCGGCGAGGGGGCCGGCCAGACCGTCGTCGGACGCCACGATCAGAACCCGCGCGTTCAGCGCCACCCCTAAATCCCCCAGGCCTCCGCGGCCTGACTGCGGGCGGCGGTGAATCTGCTATGGCGCACACTACAGGCGCGCGCGGGTCCCGCAAGCGCGCCAATGGGTTAAGGGGGACGAATGGAGCCGCGCGTGCGATCGGGACCGCTGACCGGCGTCCGGGTGCTGGAGTTCGCGGGCCTGGGGCCTGCGCCGTTCTGCGGCATGCTGCTGTCCGACCTGGGCGCCGACGTGGTGCGCATCGACCGCAAGGGCGGGGCCAGCCTGCTGGGCCGGTACGACGTGACCGCGCGCGGTCGCCGCTCCGTGGCTTTCGACCTGAAGCAGCCGGCCTCGATCGAGGCCTGCCTGCAGCTCTGCGAACGCGCCGACGCGCTGATCGAGGGCTATCGGCCCGGCGTCATGGAACGGCTGGGGCTCGGGCCCGACGTGGTCCTGGGGCGCAATCCGAAGCTGGTCTATGGCCGCATGACCGGCTGGGGCCAGAGCGGGCCGCTGGCTCCGCGGGCCGGCCACGACATGAACTACCTGGCGCTCACCGGAGCGCTGCACGCCATCGGCACCGAGGACAAGCCGGTGCCGCCGCTGAACCTGGCGGCCGACTACGGCGGCGGCGCGCTGTACCTGGCCTTCGGCCTGCTGGCCGGCGTGATCTCGGCGCGCGAGACCGGGCGAGGGCAGGTGATCGACTGCGCCATGACCGACGGCGCGGCCTCGCTGATGTCGGTGATGTGGGGCCTGAAGGCCGCCGGCATGTGGCGCGACGAGCGGCGCGCCAACCTGCTGGACGGCGGCGCGCCCTTCTACGACACCTACCAGTGCGCCGACGGCGAGTGGCTGTCGGTGGCCCCGATCGAGCCGCAGTTCTTTGCGGTCCTGCTCGAGAAGACCGGCGTTTCCGACGTGGACCCGGCCCGGCAGAACGACCCGTCGGCCTGGCCCGACCAGCGCGAGCGCCTCGCCGCCCTGTTCCGCACCCGCACCCGCGACGAGTGGCGCGCGCTTCTGGAGGACACCGACGCCTGCGTCGCGCCGGTGCTGTCCATGGCCGAGGCCCCGGCGCATCCGCACAACCTGGCCCGCGAAACCTACGTCGAGCGCGAGGGAATCGTGCAGCCGGCCCCGGCGCCGCGCTTCTCCGCCACCCCGGGCGCGATCCAGGGACCGCCGCCCGAAATCGGCCAGCACACGCGCGAAGCTTTGCTGGGTTGGGGATTCGATCCGGCTGACCTCGATCGGCTCGCCGATCAAGGGGCGATTTGACCAGTATTGGGACGCTTCTTGGGCGTGTAAGGCTTCGCCGTCGCCGAAAAGCTTGTAGATTTCGGTGAGGGAACGGAGAGGCTTGGTGGCGATCGTCAGCCGCGAAAGGGCGCAGGCCGGTAGGCGCTGGCTGGGCGTGGTGGGCCGCGCCTTAGGCCGTCTCTGGGGCCGCGACGTCATGCTCTACGTCGGCGGCGTGTCGTTCTTCGCCCTGCTGGCCGTGTTCCCGGCCATGGTCCTGCTGATCGGCCTCTACAGCCAGATCTTCACGCCCGCCCAGGCGGCCGACCAGGCCGCCGCCCTGTCGCACATCGTTCCCGCCGGCGCCCGCGCGATCTTCGAGAGCGAGCTGACCCGGCTGACCCAGACGTCCGTGCGGACCGCTTCGGCCCAGAGCGCATTCGCGGCGATCATCGGCGTCTACGCCGCCCATCGCGGGGTGAAGGCCCTGCTGGCCGGCCTGACCTTCATCCACGACGAGGAAGAGCCGCTCGGCTTCGTGCGCTTCAACGTGCTCGTCTTCGTCGTCGCCATGGCCGCCTTCGCCCTGTTCACGGTGGTGACGGGCGCGATCGTCACCGCGCGTGTGGTCAAGAAGATGACCGAGACCGCGCCGCTGCAGCATGTGCTGCCGTTCGACAGCGAGTGGTTGTGGGCCGGCGCGGGCCTGGCGTTCGGCCTGACCGCGCTTTATCGCTACGCCATGTCCCACAGCGGCAAGGTGGTCTGGCCGGCGGCGATCACCGGCGGCGTGGCGGCGACCCTGCTGTCGACGGGCGCCTCGGTGGCCTCGGCCTTCTACGTCGACAAGGTGGTCGTGCTGGGCGCGACCTACGGTTCGGTCGGCGCGGTGGTGGTGTTCCTGATCTGGCTGTCCTGGAACGTGAACGCCATCTTCCTGGGCGGCGCGCTGGCCACCGAGGTCGAGATCGCGCTCGACGCCTACCAGGCCGAGGCGCGCGGGGTCAGCCTGCAGCCGGCGGAACAGGTCGTCTCACCGTAAAGGCAATCGCGCGGCCTTCCTCGCGCGTCTCCACCAGTTCGAAGCCGGCCTGCCTCGCGAAGTGCGGCACGTCCACCCGCGCCATAGGATCGTCGGCCAGCAGGGTCACCAGGCCGCCGGGCGGGGTGGTCTCCATCGCGCGGCGCAGGCGAAGGGTCGGCGCGGGACAGCGGTGCCCGCGGGCGTCGACCAGGGTGGGGGAGGGCGATTCAGTCACGCTCTTCCCTTAACCGAATCCGGCCATGGTGCGCACATGGACCCGAGGTCGCGCCGCTTCCTGAACGTTTTCGCCGCCGCCGTGGCGCTGGCCGCCCTGGCCGCGCCGGGCCGCGCCCAGGCGCCGCGCATGGCGCCCGACTTCTACATGACCGTCGCGGTCGCCGGCTTCGAGCGACCGATGGAGGTGCGCCAGTCGGGCCTGAAGCGGCGCACCGACGTCGCCACCGGCGCGGTGGTGCAGACCTTCATCGCCGACCGCACCCGCGGCGTGCTGACCGTCATGACCGCGGCCGGACGCCGGCGGCTGGCCATCCTGTTCCCGCTGCCGCAGCAGGAGGCCAATGCGCCGCTGCCGCTGGACATGTCCATGTTCGCCGAGGCGCGGCTGAACCGGGTGGGCGCGGCCAACGTCGCCGGCCGGCCCTGCACGGTCTGGCGCTATTCGGGCTATGTCGGCTCCAACGGCACCGCCTGCGCCACCGCCGACGGCGTGGTGCTGCAGTTCAAGCCGGACGGGCGGCGCACGCCGCTGTTCCAGGCCACCGCCATCACCTTCGCGCGCCAGGATCCCACCTGGTTCAACGTGCCGCCGGACTACCAGATGGCGGTGCTGCCGGGCGTGGGCGGCAATGCGCCGGCCCTGCGCGCGCCCGCGGCGCCGGCCGTGCCCGCGCGCTGAACGAAAGCCCCGCCGCGGACGTTTCCCGGTCGAGAGCGGCGCCTGGCCGCGGCTTGACGGAAAGGAAGCGGAGATGCCCGCCGCGCGTCCCACCTGGCAGGGGCACCTGCGCCTCTCGCTCGTGACCTGCCCGGTCGCGCTGTATCCGGCCACGTCCCGGACCGCCGACATTTCCTTCCACCTGATCAATCCGCAGACCAACAACCGCATCCGGATGATCACCACCGATCCGGACACCGGCCCGATCGAGCGCTCCAGCCTGGTGAAGGGCTACGAGTTCGAGAAGAACCAGTACGTGCTGTTCACCCCCGACGAGCTCGACGCGGTGAAGATCGAGAGCACCAAGGTCATCGACATCGAGCGGTTCGTGGACCTGGCCGACATCGACCGCCTCTACTGGAACGACCCGTACTTCCTGGTGCCCGACGGCAAGATGGCGGCCGAGGCCTACGCGGTGATCCGCGAGGCGATGAGCAAGTCCGAGCGCGTGGCCCTGGGCCGGGTCGTGCTGCACTCGCGCGAACGGCTGGTGGCGCTGGAGCCGCGCGACAACGGCCTGGTCGCCTACACCCTGCGCTCCCATGACGAGGTGCGCGACCCCGCCAGCGTGTTCGACAGCATTCCGGAGGCCAAGGCCCCGGCGGCCATGGTCGAGATCGCGACGAAGATCATCGAGCAGTTGGAAGGCCCGTTCGAGCCGGAGATGTTCCGCGACCGCTATGAGGACGCCCTGCGCGACCTGATCCAGTCCAAGCTGAAGGGCAAGGCCAAGACCATCACCGCGACGGAGCCCGAGGACACCGAGGTCGACGACCTGATGGCGATGCTGAAGCAGAGCCTGCAGCGCTCGTCCTCGACCGCGCGCCGCCCGGCCGCCAAGTCCAAGGCGGCCGCCGCGCCCAAGCGCAAGCCGCCGAGCGAGCCCGCCCGCCGGGCCAGCGGCGGCACGCGCAAGCGTTAGTCGCATTTTCATCGCATCGCCGAGGTTTGTCGCGGCTTGGTCGTGATCGGATTGCGCCAGCGCGGCCGGCGGCATGAAGTGGCTCCACTGCCAAGGAGCAATTCATGCGTCGCCTGCTGCTGGCCGCCGGCTCGGCCCTGATCACCGCCTGCGCCGCCGTTCCGGCGCCCGCCCAGACCCCCGCCCAATCCGCCCCGGCGCAGCCGGCCGCGACGGCTCCGGCTCAAGCGCTGGACGCCGCCGAGCGCCGCCAGGTGGTGGAACAGCTCGCCGCCAAGCTGGACAGCGATTTCGTCTACGCCGAGGTCGGGTCGCGCTACGCCGCCACGCTGCGGTCCAACCTGGCCGCCGGCGCCTATGACGGTCTGAGCGATCCGGCCGCCTTCGGCGACAAGGTCACCGCCGACCTGCAGGCCGTGTCCAGGGACGGCCACCTGCGTCTGGCCCTGATGAGCGCCTTCACCGCGCCGCGCCCGGCGCCGGCCGCGGTCGCGGCCGCGCCGGTCAGCACCCGCCCCAGCGGCCCGCCCGGCATGGAAGAGGCGAAGATGATCGGCGACGTCGCCTATCTCCGCTTCAACATGTTCCCGCAGGACCCGGCCGTGGCCGAGGCGGCGCGCGCCTTCCTGCTGGCCCACGCCGACGCCAAGGGGGTGATCATCGACGCGCGCCCGCACCGCGGCGGCGGGTTCGAGGTGATGAACGCCATCCTGCCGCTGCTCTATCCGGAGCGCACCGCGCTGGTCCGGCTTGAGACGCGCGCGGGCCCCGAGGCCGAGGACCCGGTCGTCGACGGGAAATACTTCATCCAGCAGCCGTCGGCCCCCGCGGTCGTCGTCTGCGACCACGTGATCACGCCCGACAAGGCCGAGACGCGCCTGCAGCACGTTCCGGTCTACTACCTGACGTCGGGCAAGACCGCGTCGGCCGGCGAGCACCTGGCGCTGGCTTTCAAGCGCACTCATCGCGCCGTCCTGATCGGCGAGACCACCCGTGGCGCCGGCCACAGCGGCAGCCTGCAGCCGATCGGTGACCGCTTCGCCGCCTTCATCCCGGTGGGCCGGACCTTCGATCCCGACACCGGCTGGGACTGGGAAGGCAAGGGCGTCACGCCCGACGTCGCCGTGCCGACCGACCAGGCCCTGGACGAAGCCCTGAAGCGGCTGGCGGCGACCGGGGTGAAGACGAGCTGAGGCGCTTGGCTAGCGGCCCTGGCTCCCGGCGATCAGCGCCGCGCGCTCCTCGCCGGTCAGCGGCCGCCACATGCCTTCCGGCAGGTCGCCCAGGTTCAGCGGGCCGACGCGCACGCGGTGGAGGTCGACGACGCGCAGGTCGACCAGCTCGCACATGCGCCGGATCTGTCGGTTGCGGCCTTCCTTCAGCAGGAAGCGCAGGCGTTGCTCGCCGATCAGGGTGACCTTGGCCGGTTTCAGCTTGCGGCCGTCCAGCTCCAGGCCGTGGCGTAAGAGGCCGATCTTGCGCTCGGTGATCGGTCCCGAGACCCGGACCAGGTATTCCTTGTCCAGTTCGGAGGTCGGTCCGATCACCGCCTTGGCCACCACGCCGTCCTCCGAGAGGATCAGCAGGCCGCGGGAATCCAGGTCCAGCCGGCCCACCGGGGCCAGCTTGTGCTCGAAGCCGGGGATGACGGCGCTGTCGCCCCACAGGGCGGCCCTGGTCAGCAGCTTCACCGCCGGGATCTGGCCGTGCTCGGGCTGGCCCGAGACGTAGCCGGTCGGCTTGTGCAGCATCACCGTCAGGCTGGATTCCAGCTTGGACGCGCCGGCGTCGGCGAGCGTCAGGGTCTGGCCGGGCTCGATCTTGCGGCCCGGGTCGGTGACCGTCTCGCCGTCGATGGAGACCAGCCCCTGGGCGATCAGGCCCTCCGCCTCGCGCCGCGAGCACACGCCGCTCTGCGCCAGCCATTTGTTGACGCGTTGCGGTTCGGCTTCGTCGTAGCGGCGGGTCCAGGCCATGGTGCTTCCGGAGCGGTGAGGGGGCTTCCGTCTAGGGCCGCCCTCGTCGTTCGACAAGCTCAGGCCGCCGGCGCCTCGACCAGGCCGCGCTGTTCCATCTCCTGGCGGGCGCGGGTCAGCACGTCGGCGTTCATGTCGGCCTGGGTCAGCATCCAGCGCAGGTAGTCGGAGGGCACGGCCGTCCAGGGCTTGCCGCGGTGCTTTCCGAACGGGACGACGTGCAGCTCGCGCGGCGCCTCGGTCCAGGCCAGCATGTCCTCGACGGAGGCCGCGGCCAGCAGGTCGATCAGGATGTGGGCGGTGACCCAGGCGTCGGGGCCTGCCCGGTGCGGCGGCATGGCCAGGGCCGGGTCGAGCCGCAGGCCCCGCCAGTAGCGCAGCACCTGGTTGGAAAAGCCCGGCGCTTCCGGCCAGGCGCGCTTGGCCGACTTCACCGTGCAGATCCACGGCACATCTTCGGTCACCGCGGGCGTGATGAAGCCGCGCTCGAAACTGGCGTTATGGGCGACGAGCGCATCGGGCCGGCCGCCTTCCCAGACCAGTTCGCGCAGGAGCTCCGCGCTGCAGCTGGCCATATCGGCCGGGAAGTCGTCCGGCGTCAGGTGGTGCACGGCCATGGCGTGGACGGTGATCTCGCCCAGCGGCCGCAGCAGGCGGGTGCGGGGAAGCTCGGCCCGCACGCCGTGCTCGTCGGTCACGACGTCGACCACGCCCACCTCGATGATCTCGGCCTCCGGGCCGCCGGCGGTGGTCTCGATGTCGATGACGCGAAGTCTCATGTACGGGCTCGGGCGCGAATCCGGGGAAGTCCCGCCAGCATATAGGCGTTCGCGCCGCGTCAGGATCGGACGTATTGACCGCAGCCCCCGGCTCAGGCGAGGAGCCGCCTATGGCGAGCGGATGGATGATCGGGGTGATGGTCGAACGGCCGGGCGAAACCGGCTTCGTGCGGCACTACTACGCCGTCGGCCAGGAGGACCGGGCCCGGGCCGAGTGGGCCGCGGTCGACGCCGCCCTGACGCTCGGGCGCATCGCCACCAGCCCGGTCGACGGCTGGGAACCTGTGCAGGCGGTCGATCCCCTGCCGCCCAAGACCGTGCAGGCGCTGGGCCTGCGGCCCGGCCAGATCCGCGCGCTGGGCGACAAGTGGCCCCGCCGGTGGCTGGGGCGGTGAGGCAAAATCCTCCCCCGAGCGAAGCGGTGGGGGAGGGGGTGACGAGCGCCGGCCTGCACGGCAGGCCGGATGCGATCGACAACGATTTGTCGATCGCCGCGAAGAACGCCCGCGCCTAGGGCGCGGGCTGGGCGAAGCGGTGGAGGGGGCTCCAGCGGAGCGAGCCCTCGCAGCTGCGCCGTCCCGCCAAGACGAGCCCCCTCCACCACGCTGCGCGTGGTCCCCCTCCCCCAGAGGGGGAGGACATTAGGCACGCCACCCGTCCACCAACCCCGCCACCGCGTCGGCGGCACGTTCCTGCGAGCCTGGATCGAGGGTGGGCAGGGTGACCACGCCCAGCCGCGGCCGCGCGTCCTCGCGGCTGGAGCGGCGGTAGGCGGGGTCGTAGTGGGCCTCGATCAGCGCCTCGGCCAGGGCCGAGAAGGCGCGCGTGTCGGCCAGCTCCCGCCACTCCGCCAGGCGTTCGCGGCTGTGGTGGCGGGGCAGGCGGGACAGCGCCGCGTACAGGGCGGCCTGATCCTCGGCCAGGTCGCGATAGGTCTGGGCCAGATAGGTGGCGCGTTCGGCGGTCGGCGCGCAGACCTCGATCCGCGGCGCGGCCTGCATGGCCCGCCACAGCACCGGCGGCAGCATGATCTCGCCGATCTTGCTGGATTCCGCCTCGACCAGGACGGGACGGCTCGGGTCCAGCCGCTCCATGGCTTCGAGCAGCCGGCTCTCGAACAGCTTCTGGCCGGGCTGGGGACGGCCGGGCAGGGCGCCCAGCAGCGAACCGCGGTGCGCGGCCAGGCCCTCCAGGTCGAGCGTCTGCACGCCGCGCTCGGCCAGGCGGCCCAGGATCTCCGTCTTGGCCGTGCCGGTGCCGCCGTCCAGCAGGACCAGCTTCGGCGCGGGCGCCTCGCCGTACAGCCGCTCGGTCACATGCCGCCGCCAGGTCCGGTAGCCGCCGACCAGCAGGGTGGTGCGCCAGCCGACCTGCGAGAGGATGGTGGCCATGGCGTGCGAGCGCTGGCCGCCGCGCCAGCAGTAGACCAGCGGCTGGAAGCCGCTCGGACGGTCGGCCAGGGCGCCGTCCAGGTGGGCGGCGATGTTGCGCGCCACGTGGGCCGCGCCGAGGCGTCGGGCCCGGAACTTGGACTCCTGGACGTAGATGGTCCCGACCTCGGCGCGCTGGGCGTCGTCCAGCACCGGCAGGTTCTCGGCGCCCGGCAGGTGGTCCTCGGCGAACTCGCCGGGGCTGCGCACGTCGATCACCGCGTCGAAGCGCGAAAGCGCGGCGGTGTCGATGGTCTCGAGCCGGTGGATGGTGTCGGTCATTCGGCGCAGCTATAGGCCGTTTGCGGGCCGCGCGCAGCCTTGGGCCCGGAGGGAAATCCGATGACCGAAGCGCCCCGTCTGACCTCGCTCGCCCACGGCGGCGGCTGCGGCTGCAAGCTGGCGCCTGCGGTGCTGCGCGACATCCTGGCCGGCATGCCCGCGGCGGCGGCCTTCCCGAACCTGCTGGTCGGCACCGAGACCTCGGACGACGCGGCCGTGTGGCGGCTGAACGACGAGCAGGCGCTGGTGGCCACCACCGACTTCTTCATGCCGGTGGTGGACGATCCCTACGACTTCGGCCGCATCGCCGCGACCAACGCCCTGTCGGACGTCTACGCCATGGGCGCCAAGCCGATCATGGCGCTGGCCATCGTCGGCATGCCGGTGAACGTCCTGCCGGTCGACGCCATCCGGGGCATCCTGGCCGGCGGCGCCTCGGTGTGCGCCGCGGCTGGCGTGCCGATCGCCGGTGGCCACTCGATCGACAGCGTCGAGCCGATCTACGGTCTGGTGGCGCTGGGACTGGTGCATCCCGACCGGGTGCTGACCAACCGCGGCGCGCGGGCCGGCGACGTGCTGATCCTGACCAAGCCGCTGGGCGTGGGCGTGCTCAGCGCCGCCTTCAAGAAGGGCGAGCTGGACGAGGCCGGCTACGCCGCCCTGATCGACACCACCACCCGGCTGAACGCCGTGGGCGCGGAGTTGACCGAGATCGCGGGCGTGCGCGCGGTCACCGACGTCACCGGCTTCGGCCTGCTGGGCCACGCCCTGGAGATGGCCCGCGGCTCGGGCCTGACGGTCGAGCTCGACGCGGCCGCCGCTCCCTTGATCACGGGTGTCGAGGTTATGGCCCGGGCCGGCGTGCGCACCGGCGGCGCGGTGCGCAACTGGGCCAGCTACGGCGACTTCGTGCGGGCCGAGGGGCTGGACGACTGGCGGCGCGATCTGCTGTGCGATCCCCAGACCAGCGGCGGCCTGCTGATCGCGGTCGCGCCCGAGCGGGCGCAGGCCGTGCTGGCCCTGGCGCGCGCCCGCGGCTTCGGCGCCGCGGCCGCGGTCGGGCGAGTGCTCGAAGGAGCGGCCGAGGTGCGGGTGCGGTAGCCCGCGCCTACAGCCAGTCGCCGAAGCTGTCGTTCGGCTGCGGTCCGGCCAGCAGCACGTCCTCGGGCCGAAGCATGTCGGCCCACACGCCGTGCAGCACGACCGTCGTCCCCTCCAGGCGAATGAACAGGTCGTCGCCCTTCTGGACGAAGGCGGTCTGCGACTGCTCGAACGTCATGTCGCCGAAGGCCGTCAGGTCCAGCAGGTCGCCGCCCGGCCCGCCGGCCCCCTGGAAGTCGTCGATGGTCGCCGAGCCCGGACCGTCGATCACGAAGCGGTCGTTTCCGGCGCCGCCGACCAGACGGTCGGTTCCGCCGCCGGAGACCAGCACGTCGGCCCCCGCGCCGGCCATCAGGACATCGTCGCCGAGCCCGCCGTCCAGCCAGTCGTCGCCGCCGGCGGCCGACAGTTCGTCGTTCCCGGCGCCGCCGTACAGCCGGTCCTTGCCGTCCGAGGCGCCGAGGTGGTCGTTTCCGTCGCCGCCGTCGAGGACCGCGGCGCCGGTCCCGCCGGAGATCCAGTCGTCCCCGCCCATGCCCCAGATGGTCTCGCCCTGGCCGGCGCCGTAGATCGCGTCGGCGAACGCCGTGCCGCGGACCTGTTCGACGCCGACGAAGGTGTCGCCGGCCGCATCCCAGTCGCCGTAGCCGCCACGCAGATGGATGAACACCGCCCGGGTCGAGCCGGAGTAATCCACCAGGTCGACACCCGAGCCGCCGATGAAGCGGTCGGCGCCCGCGCCGCCGACCATCACGTCGTCGCCCGCGCCGCCGTCCAGCATGTCGTCGCCGGCGCCGCCCTCCAGCCGGTCGGCGCCCCCGCCAGCCGACAGTTCGTCGTTCCCGGCGCCGCCGTACAGCCGGTCGTTGCTGTCCGACGAGATCAGGTGGTCGTTTCCGTCGCCGCCGTCGAGCACGGCCGCGCCGCTACGGCTGTAGAGCCAGTCGTCCCCGCCCATCCCCCAGAGGGTCTCGTCCAGGCCGTCGGCCCCGTAGATCGTATCGGCGAAGGCGCCGCCGCGGACCTGCTCGATCCCGACGAAGGTGTCGCCGGCCGCGTCCCCGCCGCCTGCGCCTTGCATGTCGACGACCACCGCCTGGGCCGAGCCGGTGTAGTCCGCCGTGTCGACGCCTGAGCCGCCGAGGAAGCGGTCGGCCCCGGCGCCGCCGACCAGCACGTCGTCGCCCGCGCCTCCGTCCAGCACGTCGTCGCCGGCCCCGCCGTCGAGGGTCTCGCCCGCGTCCGTGCCGGTCAGCCGGTCGGCGAAGGCCGAGCCCGCCACCCGTTCGACCGAGACCAGGTCCGCCGTCTTCATGGCGAACACCACGCCCTGGGCCGCGCGGGCGAAGCTGAAGGTGTCGAAGCCGTCGCCGCCGTCCAGCCGGTCAAACCCGCCGCTCGCGTACAGCACGTCGTCCCCGGCGCCCCCCATCAGCACGTCGTCCTGGTCGCCGCCGTCCAGCGCATCGTTTCCGTCGCCGCCGCGCAGGGTGTCGCGGCCCTGGCCGCCCAGCAGTTCGTCCGCGCCCGCGCCGCCGTCGAGGGTGTCGTCCTGGCCGCCGCCGTCCAGCGTGTCGTTTCCGTCGCCGCCGCCGAGGGTGTCGCCGCCGAGGCCGCCCAGCAGGAGGTCCGCGCCCGCGCCGCCGTCGAGAGTGTCGGCCTGGTCGCCGCCGTCCAGGAAGTCGTCACCCTCTTCGCCGGAGAGCCGGTCGCTGGCGTCGCCGCCCCAGATTCGGTCGGCGCCCGCGCCGCCCTTCAGGTCGTCCCAGTAGTACGAGCCGTAGATCAGGTCGTCGCCGTCGCCCCCGTCGGCCAGCGAAGCATACGCTGCGGGAAACGGGCTGCCGTCGACTTCGGAGTCCCCGCTTGTCCCAAGGCTGCGCCCGAGCCGCAGGACGTCGTCGCCGCCACGGCCCAGCAGGACGTCCTGGCCGAACACGCCCTCCAACACCTCGTCGGCGTCGCCGCCGGCCAGCACGTCGTCCCCTTCACCGCCGATCACGTGCTCGATCGACACCAGGGTGTCGCCGTAGGCTGCGCCACCGGTGACGCCGGTCAGGAGGTCGACGTAGACCGGGTCTGGTCGGCCGGTGTGGTACTCGATCGTGTCGAACCCGTCGCCGCCGTCGAACAGGTCCCAACCGCCGCCGTCGCCGACACCCCAGAAGAAGTCGTCGCCACCGCCGCCGTACATCCGATCGTCGCCGCCGCCGCCGATAAAGCGGTTCGCCTGATCATCGCCGATCAGCAGGTCGGCGCCGCCGCCGCCGTAGAGGTTTTCGATCCCGACCAGCACGGCCGTGGTCACCCCGTTCGAGGCGTATCCCTTGGTCAGATCGAACACGACGGCGCCTACGCCGTCGTAGTAGACGCCGTCGATACCGTCGCCCCCGTCGAGCAGGTCGTCGTCACCGGTCCAGCGGAGCACGTCGTTGCCGGCCCCGCCGAGAAGATCGCTGCGGGCTTCCGTTCCGACCATCAGGTCGTCTTCCGGGCCGCCTGCAGCCGGAAAGTCGGTTCCCTTGGGCAGCGAGGGCGAAGGCGAGGGCAGGTCGGCGAGCGAGCGCATGGGCGTCTCCGATCGAACGGCGCGGTTCGCCAGAGCATGCCGTCGCGGCAAAAGAGGCGAACCCGCTTCCACCGCAGCGCTGTCCGGCTTCGTCGCAGACGCCTGGGCCGCAGGGGCCTGTCGCTCAGGCGGTCGCGGCGGGGGCCGAGGCCATGGCGCGAGCCCATCGGCGCTCGCGTGGCGAGGCAACGTTTCGACGCAGGAATGTCGGACTTCGTCGAGTCTGAGCTGCCTAGCCTGGCGACAGCTTCACTATTCCGCCCCGGATGTCGGCGCCGTTGGGGCGGTCGACGATACTTCGGGGGAACCAGTGAAAGTCACGCTGCTCGCGACGGCCGCCGCCGCCGTTCTGTTCGCCGCCGCGCCCGCCATGGCCGACGAGGTCGTCGCCCACGTCGACGCCGGCTACAGCCTGCACAACTGGGACTTCGAGGACGGCGACAGCGCGGACAACACCGACCTGTCGCTCGGCGGCGGTTTCGCCACCACCTTCGACAACGGCCTGATGCTGCAGGGCGACGGCCGGCTGAACCACTACACGTGGGACGGCGACGAGGAATCCAACAGCTTCGGTTACGCCGCCGTGCACCTGGCGACGCGCAACGACCAGTACGCCTTCGGCGCGTTCGCGGGCGAGCTGGGCTATTACAACAACAGCGGGCTGATGGGCGGGGTCGAGGGCCAGGTCTTCCTCGAGCGCGCCACCCTGTCCGGCTCCCTCGGTTATGCGCAGGTCGACGACTGGTTCGCGGACGTTAAGGGCTGGAGCGGCCAGGCGGCCGCCAAGTACTTCGTCAACGACAACTTCTCGGTGGACGCTGCGGTCGGCTACGGAGACTGGGACGCCTGGTCGGAGTTCAACAACTGGAACGCCAGCGTGACCGGCGAGTACAAGTTCGCCGGGTCGCCGGCCAGCGTTTACGCCGGCTATCGCCACGACGAGAACAGCTACGACGACGACGACGGCATCGCCATCGACACCTTCACGGTCGGCGTGCGCCTGGCCTTCGGCGCGGAGACCCTGCGCGATCGCGACCGCCACGGCGCCAGCCTCGCCGGCGCCAAGGCCATGGCGGACGACTTCGTCCACTACTACTGAGGCGTGCGCGCCTGACCTGGACTACGACGGCCCCGGAGATCCTCCGGGGCCGTTTTCGTTGAAGGTTCTCGTCTTTCGTCCGTCATGTCGGCATGCTCGGCGGTGAGCGGCGGGAGCGAGGGATGGGCCTGTTCGACTGGCTGGCCGGCGGGGCGAAGCCCGCGGCGCGGCGCGAGGCGGCGGCGCTGGACGCCGTGACGTCCGCGCGCGAGGGGCTGGCCGGGCG
>NZ_JAAIVC010000120.1 GCF_010975005.1 Caulobacter sp. 17J65-9
GCGCCGGCCAGGCTGCGGCTGAGCGGCAGCTCCGGGCCTTCGTCGCCGGTCTCGCCCAGCTCGGCGGCCGCGCAGGCGCGATCGTGCAGGTCCAGCAGCACGCCGCACAGCTTGGCGGCCGGCGTGCGCGCGTTCAGCGCCAGCAGCCGCCGGCGCGCGCGCGCGGCCTGGTCGGTCAGGCTCTGCACGTACAGCTGGCGGAATTCGGGATCGGCGTTGAACAGCTCGCTCCACCGCGCGCGGGGCACGGTCAGCACCCGCACCGTGGTCAGCGCCACCACGGCGTAGTCGGAGACCCCCGCCTCGGCGTCCAGGCCGAACACGTCGCCGGGCATCAGCAGGTCCAGCAGGGTGGCTTCGCCCACCGTCGTGCAGGTCCGCGCCGCCCAGCCGGACAGCAGCACGTGCAGGGGCGTGGCGCCCGCGCCCTGGCGGACCAGGCGTACGCCCTTGTGGCCGACGGTGTCGGGTTCGGCGAAGTCGCGGATGCGCGTGCGGGTCAGCAGCCGTTCGACCGCCGCCGGGCGTGAGCGCAGGCCGGCCGGGGCTGGCGCTTGTGCGCCGGGCTCGAGGTTCATGTCCCTTCTCCGTCGTCGAACGGACCGCGCGCGCGTTTTGCGCAGCGGCTCAAGGCTGAGGAAATCGGACGAAACGCGTACGAGGACGCACAGGGGGCGCGGAACACCGCGACGGACGGCAGGTTCGCCATCGCCGTCGCCCACGCGCCAGCCCGTAAGTTAACGGATGAGGCGCCGCTTGGCACGCGCGGAACACTGGCCGGTCTCGAACGTTAGCTCGGCTGGTTTCGCAGGAACCTCAGCTGTGAACGGGTCTCAGCTGTGAACGGGTCGGTCCGCGGTCCGGCTCCCGCCTTTCTCGCTGGCGGCGGCGAGATGGGCGAGCGCATGCGCGCCCTGGACTGGTCGAAGACGCCGCTTGGTCCCGCCCAGGACTGGCCGGCCTCGCTGCGCACCGCCCTCAGCCTGATGCTGAACTCGCTCTACCCCATGTTCATCGGGTGGGGGCCTGAGCTGATCCTGCTCTACAACGACGCGTACCGCCCGGTGCTGGGCGCGCGCGACGCGGCGGCGCTGGGCCGGCCGCTGGCGCAGGTGTGGGACGACGTCTGGCCCGAGGTCCGCGGCATGGTCGAGCGCGCCCAGGCCGGCGAGGCGACCTTCCGCAAGGACCTGCACCTGGTTGTCGAACGCCACGGCTATCCCGAGGACAGCTGGTGGACCTTCTCCTACAGCCCGGTGCGCGACGAGCGCGGCGAGGTGTGCGGCATGTTCTGCGCCCTCTCCGAGACCACCGCCCAGGTGCAGAACGAGCGGCGGCTGACCTTCCAGATCGCGCTCGCCGACCGGCTGCGCGGGGCCGACAGCCCCGAGGCGGTCAAGCGCGAGGCGGCGCGCATGCTGGGGGAGGCGTTGCACCTCGGCATGATCGGCTTCGCCGACGCCGGGCAGCAGGAGGGGGAGACCTGGTTCGAGATCGACCCGGACTGGGGCGACGGCAGCATGGCCCCGGCGGGCGGCCGGTTCCGGTTGTCCGACTTCGGTCCCGCGGCGGAGGAGCTGAACCTCGGGCGCGAACTGCGCATCGACGACGTGGCGCATGATCCGCGAGTGGCCGACGTCAGGGCGGCGTTCGAGAGTCTGGGCGCCGGGGCGGTCGTGGCCGTGCCGCTGCTGCGCGGCGGGCGGCTCCGCGCCGGGGTCGCCGCGGTCACGGCCGGGCCGCGCCGCTGGAGCGACTTCGACCTGCTGCTGATGCGCGACGTGGTCGAGCGGATCTGGCCGGAGGTGGAGCGCGCGCGGGCCCAGGCCGACGCGCGTCGCCTGGCGGCGGTGTTCGAGCAATCCTCCAACTTCATCGCCACCAGCGCCGCCGACGGGGCCGGCGTCCGGCTCAACGCCGCGGGCCTGGCCATGGTCGGCCTGCCGCCCGACACCGACACCGCGACCATGTCCTTCGGCGATTTCCTCTCGCCGCTGGAGCGGATCCGCATCGACACCGAGATCGCGCCGGCCCTGCGCCAGACCGGCCAGTGGAGCGGCGAAGCGGAGTTCCGGCGCTTCGACGGACCCGGCACGGTGCCGGTTGCCTGCCGGGCGTTCACGATCCGGGACGCGGAGGGCGCGACCGTCGGCTTCGCCACCGTCTCGCGCGACGTCACCGACGAACGACGCCAGGCCCGGGCCCTGCGCGACAGCGAGGCGCGCTACCGCGAGCTGGCCGACGCCATGCCCCAGGTGGTGTGGACCGCCGATCCGGACGGCCGGGTCGACTACTACAACCGCCGCACCGAGGAGTACGCGGGCTTCACGCGGATGCGGGACGGCTATTACGACTGGGAGCCGGCGCTGCACCCCGACGACCACGATCTGACGGTCGAAGCCTGGACCCGGGCGGTGGCGACCGGCGAGCCGTACGAGTGCGAACACCGGGTCCAGCGCGCCAACGGCGACTACGCCTGGCATGTCAGCCGCGGCGTGCCGGTCCGCGACGCGGCCGGGCGGATCGTCAAGTGGTACGGCACCGCCACCGACATCGATTTCGTCAAGCGCATGGAGCAGACCCGCGAGCTCCTGATCCGCGAGGTCGACCACCGGGCCAAGAACGTGCTGGCGGTGGCCCAGTCGATCGTCAAGCTGACCCGGGCCGACGACATCGCCGCCTACGTCGCCTCGGTCAGCGGCCGGATCGGGGCGCTCGCCCGCGCCCACACCCTGCTGGCGCGCGAGGGCTGGAGCGGCGGGGGCGTGCGCGCGGTGGTCGACGACGAACTGCGCGCGCTGGCCAAGCCCGGCCAGTACACGCTGAGCGGACCCGACGTGACGCTGGATCCCGGCGCGGTGCAGGCGCTGGGTATGATCGTCCACGAGCTGGCCACCAACGCGGTGAAGTACGGCGCGCTCAGCCGCGCCGGCGGCTGCGTGCGGCTGAACTGGGCGCGCACGACCGGCGGCGGCCTGGCGTTGGATTGGACCGAGGCCGGCGGACCGCCGGTGGCCGCGCCGAAGCAGCCCGGCTTCGGCTCGACCCTGCTGAACGAACTGGCCGCGCGCCAGTTGGGCGGGCGGCTGGACCTGCACTGGCGGCGTGAAGGCCTGGCCGCGCGGCTGGAGCTGCCGGCCGCCCTGCTGCGCCGGGGCGCGCCGGAGGAGGAGGGCGTGACGGAGCAGCGTTGTGCGCCGGCTGGCGCGGCCAAGCCCAGGCGTGGGGTGGTGCTGCTGGTCGAGGACAACGCCCTGATCGGGCTGGACGCGCACGCGGTGCTGACCGCGGCGGGGCTGGACGTGATCGGGCCGGTCGCCGACGTCGCCACCGCCCTCCAGGTGATCGCCCACCGGCCGCTGGACGCCGCCTTCCTGGACGTCGACCTGCACGGGCGCACCTCGTTCGAGATCGCCGACGCCCTGACCGCGCGCGGGGTGCCCTTCACCTTCTCCACCGGCTTCGGCCGCATCGACGCCGACAGCGGCCACGCCGGCCGACCGGTGCTGCGGAAGCCGGTCAGCGACGAGGCCCTGCTGGGCGCCTACGACGCGATGGTGGAGAGCTGGGTGATCTAGGGGGGCGAGCCCGGCCTTAGACTATTCGTTCCGTCATCCCGGCCGCAGCGGAGCGAAGCGCAGCGCAGAGCCGGGATCCAGCAAGCGCGACGCTTGTTGCAGCGCGCTGGTCGCAGCGGTGAGGTCGAGCTTGCTGGGTCCCGGCTCTGCGCCGCTGCGCGGCTCCGGCCGGGATGACGGACGTTTTTAATGCGCCAAATTCAGCTGCCAGCTCACCCCGAAGCGATCCGACACCCAGGCGAAGCGCTTGCTGAAGCCGTAGTCGCCCAGCGGCATCAGCACGCCGCCGCCCTCGGCCATGGCCACGGCCAGGCGCTCGATCTGGGCCTCGTCGTCGACGTCCACGAACATCGAGGTCGACGGGGTGAAGGTGAAGGCGTGCTTCACGAAGCTGTCGGAGCACATCACCTGCAGGCCGGCGATCTCGAAGGTGGCCTTCATCACCGTGCCTTCCGGGCCGGGCTGGCCGGGGCCGTAGCGTGCGATGTCGACCACCCGGCCGCCGAACTGGGCGACGTAGAAGCTCATGGCCTCCTCGGCGCGGCCTTCGAACATCAGGAACGGGCGGATCTGGGTCATGCGGGGCTCCGGTCGGACGGGGGACCATGCGTAGCGGAGCCGTCCCGAAATGCGCAACGCCCCCGGCCCGTGCGGACCGGGGGCGTCGCTTACGCACCCTGGAGGGGTCTCTAGAAGTTGGCGGTCAGGCCGATGAAGAAGTGGCGGCCCAGCGCGTCGTAGACCTGCGGGAAGGTGTTGCCGTTGCCGGAGCCCACCCCGACCGAGGAGCTGATCGGCGGATCCTGGTCGAACAGGTTGTTGACGCCGAACCGCAGGGTGAAGTTGTCCTCGACGTCCCAGCTGCCGGCGATGTCGATGTAGTTCTGGCTGTCCAGCTTGCGGTCGACGGTCGGGGCGTTGGGGTCGTTGAGCAGCGGATTGTTGTCCAGGCCGTCGAGAGTGACCTCGCCGATGTAGCGCCAGGACAGCGACGCATCGACGTTCCACGGCGTGTTCCAGACGATCCAGAGCTTGTTGCGCCATTCCGGCAGGGGCGCGCCGCAGGTCGGGCCGTACAGCCCGGCGCAGTCGTAGGTCCCCAGGCCCGGCACCGGCTCGACCTCGAACTTGTCCAGCCAGGTGCCGACGAAGTTGATGGTCACGTCGCCCGGCCCGCCTTCCCAGATGGTGTCCAGGTCGAAGCGGTAGTTGACGTTGACGTCGACGCCGGAGGTCTTGATCGAGCCGAGGTTCTCGTTCACCGCCGAGACGAAGCCGTTCGGATCGACCCACAGGCTGCCGCCGGCGCCCCGGTTGATGCGGTCGCAGAAGAACGCGTCGCCGGTCAGGCCGCACTGGCGCAGCGCCAGGTCGGGGGCGACGAAGCCGATCACGCCGTCGACGTCGATGTCGAACCAGTCGATCGAGCCGTTCAGGCCCGGCAGGAAGCTCGGCGTGAACACGATGCCCGCCGACCAGGTGTCCGAGGATTCCGGGCCGAGGTTGGACGTGCCGCCGAACAGGGCGTTGAACTGGCCGGCCGGGTTGTCGGCGATCAGGCCGTACTGGGCCGCCGTCACCCCGGTGTTGACGCACTGCGCCAGGGTGAAGGTGGGCGTCGCGCCGGCGCAGGGGTCGGAGTTCATGTCGAACAGGCCGACCGCCTGGGTGGCGAACAGCTCGCGCACGTTGGGCGCGCGCACCGCCCGCTGGTAGCTGGCCCGCAGGCGGAAGTCCTGGGTCGGGGCCCAGTTGGGGCCGATCTTGTAGGTGTCGGTGTTGATGCCGGTGGAGTAGTTGGACCAGCGGTAGCCGAGGTCCAGCGACAGCTCCTGGGCCCAGGGCTGCTCCTCCATGATCGGGACGGTGGCCTCGAAGAACAGGTCGTAGACGTCGAACGAACCCGACACCCCGATCACCGGGCCGCCCTGGCCGGTCAGGTCGCCGCTGGTGAAGGCGGCGTCGGTCTTCAGGTCCATGGCCTCGTAGCGGTACTCGGTCCCGAAGGCGACCTGCACCCCGCCGGTGGCCCAGGGGAACTTCACGCCCAGGGCGGTCAGGTCGCCGGAGATCGAGGCGTTGATCACCTGCTGGGTGGTCGAGCCCTCCTGGAAGCCAGGCACCTGCAGGTAGTCCAGCGCCGCCTGGGTGACGCCGCCGGTCTGGAAGATGTTGTAGGGCACGCAGGCCGGGTCGGAGCCGTCCAGCACCGAGCGGCAGACGGGCGCGCCGGTGATCGGGTCGGCCACCACGTCCAGCGCCCGGCGGCTGCGGCTGAGCGAGAAGTCGTTGCGGAAGTTCTCGGCGAAAACCACCGAGCCGTACTGGGCGTAGATGTCGTAGTTCCAGTCCGGGTTCAGGTCGCCGCGCACCCCCACCACGCCGCGGTAGGAGGTGTGGCGCAGGTCGTCCAGGCGGCCGCCGCCCTCGACGTTGCGCCGGCCGATCTGCACCTGGGCCAGGCCCTGGTTGCCCGGCGCCAGCGGGTCGGTGTCGACCACGCCGGTGGCGGTGCACATGGCGGCGACCTGGTCGGCCGACAGCAGCGGGTTGTCGCAGGGCACGGCGAATTGGCTGATGAACAGACCGCTGGGCGCCACCTGCGCCTGGGTGTGGTCGTCCATGAACATCAGCTGGGCGTAGACCTCGGCCTGGTCGTTGACCGTGTAGCTGCCGAAGCCGCCGAAGGTGTAGCGCGTGTCCGGCCGCTGGAAGAAGTTCAGCGGCTGGAAGTTGAACAGGTCGGTGTCGAAGTCGAACGGCCGGAAGGTGTTTCCGGTCGCCGAGTCGATGGTCAGCGGATCGCCGACCGGCAGGGACGTGGCCGCGTCCACCGGCTGGAAGAAGCCGGGCACGCTGGTGGCCGAGCCGGCGCAGGTGAAGGCGGTGCCGGCGTCGTTGGTGCCCAGCGCGCAGGAGCTGAAGTCACGGTTCGCCTGGGTGATCGCCTCGACGTTGCGGTAGCCGGCGTACAGCTGCATCGAGCCGCGTCCGTCGTTCGAACGGATGCCCATGATGCCGGTGAGGTTGGTGGTGGCGCCGTCGCTGCGGTCGCCCGGCACCGGCACGTCGGAGTCCCTCAGCAGGCCCTGGATGCCGTTGTCGTTGTTGTGCTGGTACCAGTCGTACTGGGCGTCGAGCTGCAGGCCCTCGAAGCTGTCGTTCATGATGAAGTTGACGACGCCGGCCACGGCGTCCGAGCCGTAGACGGCGGACGCGCCGCCGGTGACCACCTCGATCCGCTTCACCAGCTGGGCGGGGATCTGGTTCAGGTCGGGGGCGATGTCCTCGGCGCTGGTGCCGCCCGGCGTGCCGCCCGGCAGGCGCCGGCCGTCGACCAGCACCAGGGTCCGGGTCGGACCCAGGTTGCGCAGGTCGACCGTGGCCGTGCCGGTGGCGTCGTTGGAGATCGACCCGCCCTGGTTGGCGAAGGCCTGCGGCAGCTGGTTGACCAGATCCTCGATCCGGGTCGTGCCGGTGAGCTCGATCTCCTCCTGGCCCAGCGTGGTGACGGGGCTGACGCTGGTCAGGTTCTTGCGCGGGATGCGCGAACCGGTGACCACGATCTCTTCGACCTCGCCGCCCGGTTCCTCTTGCGCGGCCGGCGGCTCCTGGTTCGGGTCCTGCGCCCAGGCGAAGCTCGGCGCGAACGTCACCATCGTCGCCAGCACGGCGCACGAGGCGCCGCCCAGCAACACGCGTTGCAGCGGTTGCATGTAAATCCCCTCGAAATTTCAGACTACGCGTCGAGCTTCGCGGCCGCGGCGGCGGCGGAAGCTTCACGGAAACGCGCGGTCAACCGGAGAGCTGAGCCGTTTGTTCCAATTCCCTCCGGACAAACCCGCAGGGGTGTGGCGGCGGGGGATCGGTACGCGGGGTCGGCTTGTCCGGCGGGGGATCTGCGGAGGGGAGGGCGACGGTCCCGCGGCCTCCGCCCGCCTCTGCAATATTGTAGGCGCGTTCGGCGGGCCGGGCGTGCATGCTGGCCGACGGAACGCGCGCCGGGGGGCGAAAGACATGGAACTGAACGGTGTGAAGCTGGCCCTGGCCGCCAGCGCGGCCCTGGCCCTGCTGGCGTTCGCGCCGGGCGTCGCCGCGGCGCAGGACGGCCGCACGGTCGAGGGGGTGCAGGCGTTTGTGTCCACGCAGATCGGCGCCGGGAGCGTGACCTCCTTGCGCTGGGGGGCGGCTAATCCCACGGACTTCGCTGAATTCAATTACCTCGCGGACGAGATCACGCCCCATGCGGCCAAGTCGGCGGGGCGTTGCGCCACCGAGTTCACGGACGGCTCGTCGGACTCGGTCGCCATCGATTGGTCGCGGGTCTCCGAGGTCAGGCTCCACAGCGGGGGGACGCTCATGATCTGGGGCGGCGTCGACGGAACCGACAACGCCTGGTTCGTCATTGAAAGCCCGCAGGTGCGCGACGGGCTGACGGCCGCGCTGCAGTTCCTGAAGGATCAGTGCTGAGATGCGCAATCGATTGGGCGTGGCGGTTCTGGCGGCCGGCCTGCTGGCGGCGACGGGGGCTCAGGCGTCGCTGGCGCCGGAATGGTATCTGAAGGCCCGCCAGGAGGCGCCTCTGCACCTGCAGATCCGGCTCACCGAGGTCGAGGCCGCCGACGGGGCCTGCACCCTGAGCGGCGAGACGGTGGGGAGCTTCCGCGAAGCGGCCCCCGGGCGGGTCGAGTTCACCGTCCAGTGCCTGACGCCGGGCGTCACGCCCAGGCCCGGCGGGCGCGCGTGGTTCAATCCGGACCGCTTCGCCGCCGGCATGGTGATCGAGGGCTTCTTCGAGGGCGCCGATCCGGACGGGACCCTGGAGACGGCGCTGGACCAGCTGTCGGTCGTCCCGGCCGCGCGCGAGCGGCCCTGGTGCAGCACCACCGAGTTCCGCTGCGACCTGCCCTGACCTTGTAGATCAGCGCGACACCCTGGAGAGTGGGGCCATGGCGCTCAAGCGGATGGACAACGTCGGGATCGTCGTCGAGGACCTCGTCGCGGCGATCGAGTTCTTCGCCGAGCTCGGCCTCGAGCTCGAGGGGCGGGCCACGATCGAGGGCGAGTGGGCCGGGCGGATCACCGGTCTGGGCGACCAGCGGGTCGAGATCGCCATGATGCGTACGCCCGACGGCCACAGCCGGCTGGAGCTCTCCCGCTTCATGGCCCCGGCGGTCGTCGAGGATCACCGGACCGCGCCGGTCAACGCCCTGGGCTATCTGCGCGTCATGTTCGCCGTGGACGACCTGGACGAAACGCTGGAGCGGCTGCGCAAACACGGCGCCCAGCTGGTCGGCGAAGTGGTCCAGTACCAGCGCGCCTATCGGCTCTGCTACATCCGCGGCCCGGAAGGGATCCTGATCGGCCTGGCGCAAGAACTCGGCTGATCCGTCGCAAAACCGCGGGTCGGCCGCTGGACGGCCGCATTCGGGTGATCCACCTTGGGGAGGCATCGAGGAGTCCTTCCGTGAACCTCCCGCTTCCGCCGGCCCTGGCCGAGGCCCTGGCGCGCATGGCCCCGCACTATCCCACCCGCGGCGAGCGGCTGGCCGACGCGTGGGTGCACGGGGTGGGCATCGCCTTCGCCGCCATCGGCGGGCTGGTGCTGCTGGGCCTGTCGATCTTCGGCCGGCTGGGCGTGGCGGCGACGGTGGCGGTCTCGGTCTACGCCGGCTGCCTGCTGGCCATGCTGATCGGCTCGGCGCTCTACAACTTCGCCAAGGGCGAGCGGCAGCAGCTGTTCCGCCGCTTCGACCACGCCGGCATCTTCCTGATGATCGCCGGCACCTACACCCCGTTCACGACCCTGGTGCTGAAGGGCGGCTGGTCGATCGGCATGACCACGGCGGTCTGGACGCTGGCGGCGGCAGGCGCCTTGGGCAAGCTGTTCCTCCCGGGTCTCGGCAAGAAGCTGTGGGTGGCGCTCTACGTCGCGCTGGGCTGGCTGATCGTCATCGCCATCCGGCCGCTGGCCGACGGCGTGTCGCTGGCCGCCCTTGTGCTGATCGCGGTCGGCGGCCTGGTCTATTCGACCGGCGTGCTGGTTTATCTGCGCAAGACCCTGCGGTTCCGCCGGGCGGTGTGGCACGGTTTCGTGGTCGCCGCGGCGGCCGTCCACTACGCCGCGGTGATGACCGCGGTGGTGTTCGCGCCGGCGTCCTGAGCCCGGGACGAGGATTCAGGCGTTAATCCCTTCTCCCCCTGTGGGAGAAGGAGGGCCCCACGCGCCGGAGCGCCAGCGGAGGCCTGCGTGGGAGGATGAGGGGTCGTGCGGCGCTGGCCGACCGATGGCCGGCTCCACGACGCGGACCGGGCGGCGCGACCCCTCATCCTCCCGCGCGGACCTTCGAGCTCCGCTCTCCGGTGCGCGGGCTCCGTCCTTCTCCCACAGGGGGAGAAGGATCTCATCGGAGTCCCTCGTTGGACGTGGTCAGCATGATCGCCGGCCTGCGCGACGACTACCAGGCGCAATTCGCCGGCTTCGTCGACATCCAGGTCCGCGCCCATCCCGAAGGCGCGCCGGAGGTGAAGCTGCGCCTCAGCGAAGGCTCGGGCCTGCTGCACGACCTGTTTTGCGTCGATTTCCTGGTCACCGGCGACGGCGCCCCCGAAGCCATCGAGCTGCATCCCGAACCGCGCCCGGCCTTCGAGCCGTTCGACGGCGGCGTGGCGGGCGTGCGGGTCCGCTTCGAGGACCTGCAGTGGGACGACGCCACCTTCCGCTACGCCGGCGGCGCGCCCGATCCGGAAAGCCTGGCCCTGTGGTTCCTCACCTGGTTCGACCCGCACGAGCTGCGCGGCGAGGCCGCCAACGACGAGGACGCCGACCTGTCGGGGGTGATCCACTCGGTGTCGCTCACCGACGGGGCCATGCACGTCGACTTCGGCACCGCGCCCCCCGAGGCGTTCTGGGAACTGCTGCAGGTGCTGGCCGACGGCGGCGTCGCGGCCGTGACGGTCGGGGCGGGGAAGGGAGACGAGACCTAGATGGGCGTCATCCAGGCCGCAGCGGAGCGAAGCGCAGCGGAGAGCCGGGACCCAGCAAGCGCGGTACGCGTTGCAGCCCAGGTCTCGCGGCGTCGCGGTCGAGCTTGCTGGGTCCCGCGCTGCGCGCTTTCCGGGATGACGGTCGTTTAGCGCGCCTGCGGCCGCCCGGCGTTGAAGCTGTCCATCGCCATCGCCGCCAGTTTCGGCGCCTCGCGCAGGTAGGCGTCGCCGCAGCGGGCCGCCCAGCGCTGCTGGACGTCCATCACGTCGGAGACGTCCTTGCAGGCGGCCAGCTGCTCCAGGGTCTGGCGGTCGTCGTCCAGCCGCCGGGCCATGAAGGCGACGTACTCGCTCTGCATGCGGCGCACGCCCTCCCAGTAGGGGGCGCCGAAGGAGGCGCCGAAGTCTGGGAAGCCGCCGGGGAAAGCGGTGGCGCGTTCGTTCGCGTCGCCGGGGCGGGGCATGGCGGGTCTCCTCGGGTTGAAAGGGTGGGAACGACGCGCGGGCGCGCCTGTTCCGCGCGCTATTCCTGCACGTCCTCGTCGGGCGGGGCCGGCGTCTCGGCCGCGCCGGCCGGGCGGAACGGCTTGAGGCGCAGCTTGGTGCGGTGGTCGGCGGCGCCCGGTTCGCCGGTGGCGTCGACGCCGCGGTAGTAGTGCTTCTGCCAGCGGTCCGCCCCGGCTTCGGGCTGGTTGGCCTTCACCTGCGCCTGGAAGGCGTTGCGGTCGCGGCTCCACAGCTCGAACTGCGACTTCAGCTCCGGATCCTCGTCCATCGAACGGAACACCGGCTCGAAGCTCTCCACCGCCTCGCGCTGGACCGGGAAGATGAAGCAGATCGGCTCGCCCTTCTCGAACCGCACCGTCCGCCACGCCTTGGTGAAGCGCCAGTTCATCGTGAAGGTGAAGGGGGCCCAGTCGGTCTCCACGACCCCGGTGAGCGGCTGGATGGCGTGCTTGAAGCGGTTGGGCGAGCCGCCGACCCACAGGTTCCAGCCCGGCGGCGTGCGAAACAGCCCCTGGATGTGGAAGGTCAGCACCCCCTGGCCGAAGATCGACACCGGCGCGTCGTGCGGGGCGGTGCCGACGTCGGGCCGCACGCCCACGCCGTCGGTCCCCATGGTCCCGTTCCAGGTCGCCTCAACGTCGCAGGGCGACAGCACCTCCCAGCCGTGCGCGTTGGCCACGTTCAGCGGCAGGCAGCGGTAGGGAAACTGCTGGGGCGCGGCGTCCATCCAGTCGCGCTTGGCCGGGGCCGGGCGGATGTTCGGCTCCCAGCCGGGATAGCGATAGCAGATCAGCTCCATGGGCGGCGTAACCGTCGGGGAGGGCGGTGTGATCCGCCCAAATTCCTCCCCCGAGCGAAGCGGTGGGGGAGGGGGACCGCCGAAGGCGGTGGAGGGGGCTCCAGCGAAGTGGGCCTGTTCAGCTGCGACGTCGCGCCAAGACGAGCCCCCTCCACCATGCTTCGCATGGTCCCCCTCCCCCAAGGGGGGAGGAATGGCCCCTCAGGTCTTCACCCGATAGCCGCCCCCGCCGAGCCGGTGTCTGCTCGCCGCCCGTCCATCGGAGGCCCGGCCATGTCCACGTCCGCCGCGAGCGAGCGCCGTTTCCTGTCCCAGGAGGAGCTCGAGGTGATCGGCAAGACCCACTATCCGGCCGTCGCCGATCTCGACGCCGACGCGCTGCGCGAGACCCGCAAGCGGCTGCGCGACCTGCGCGACAAGGCCCGCACCCAGTCGCGCGACCGCCGTCGCACGGTCGCCCGGGCCAAGGGCCGCGGCACCGCGGGCGAAGTGACCAAGGGCGAGCCGACCGCGCGCCGCAAGCAGATCTTCAGCCAGGCCCTGCAGCGCACCAACCGCCAGCTGCAGCGCCTCGAGCACGCCGAGGCCCGGGCCCGCACCGTCGGCGGCAAGCGCCGGGCGCTGGCCATGGTGCGCCGGGCCGAGCAG
>NZ_JAAIVC010000121.1 GCF_010975005.1 Caulobacter sp. 17J65-9
GGCGTCGGCGCGGGCGGCGCGACGGTGCAGGCTGAAGTTCAGGACGCGCACCGACAGGGCCGCGGCCGCCAGCACCCCGCCGAACTCGCGCAGCGGCTCGGCCGCGGTCCCGGCCAGCTCCGGGACGACCACGGCGCCGGCGACGGCGGCCAGGCCGAGCAGGCCGAAGGTGTCGGAAATCCAGAGCGGATCGAACCGCAGCCGGCCCTTGCGGGCGGCGCGCGCGACCTTGACTCGTCCCTTCTGCGCCATCCGTCCCTCGGGCGACTGAAGCCGGTCGAGATTATTAACAAAAGCTTGGCGAGAAGAACACTGCTCGACGAGCGTCGGCCTTGCTGCGAGTGCGAAGAAGCGCTCTCTAGGGGCATGAGCGCCACACCGTATTTCGTGATCGATTTCGATTCGACCTTCACGGAGGTCGAGGCCCTGGAGGTTCTGGGCGAGATCGCCCTGGCCGACGATCCGGACCGTGCGGCCAAGCTGGAGGCGGTGCGCGAGCTGACCGACAAGGCCATGGGCGGCGAGGTCGGCTTCGGCGAGTCGATCCGCCGGCGCCTCGGCATCCTGGGCGTGCGCCGCGAGCACCTGGCGCCGCTGGTCGAAAAGCTGTCCGGCCGGGTCACCGCCTCGTTCAAGCGCAACCGCGCCTTCTTCGAGCGCTACGGCGACCGGGTGTTCGTCATTTCCGGCGGCTTCCACGACTTCATCGAGCCGGTGGTCGGCGCCTTCGGCGTGAGCCCGGACCGGGTGCTGGCCAACCGCCTGCAGTTCGACGCGGAAGGCCGGGCTACGGGCCTGGACGACGCCAACCCGTTGTCGCGCGACGGCGGCAAGGTCGAGGTGGTCCGCTCCCTGAACCTCGACGGCGACGTGGTGGTGATCGGCGACGGCTGGACCGACTACGAGATCCGCGCCGCCGGCGCCGCCGAGCGCTTCTACGCCTTCACCGAGAACGTCACCCGCCCGAAGGTGATCGACGCCGCCGACCATGTGGCGCGCTCGCTGGACGAGGTGCTGCACAGGGAAGGCGTGGGCGGCCGCTGGTCCTATCCGCGCAGCGCCATGCGCGTGCTGCTGCTGGAGAACGTCCACCCCGAGGCGGTCCAGCGCTTCCGGGACGAGGGCTACGACGTCCAGGTCGAGAAGGGCGCGCTGGACGAGGCCGAGCTGATCGAGCGCGTGGCCGGCGTGCACGTGCTGGGCATCCGCTCCAAGACCCGCGTCACCGCCAAGGTGCTGGCCGCGGCCGACAAGCTGCTGGCGGTCGGCGCCTTCTGCATCGGCACCAACCAGATCGACCTGTCCGCCTGCAGCGAGCGCGGCGTCGCCGTGTTCAACGCGCCCTATTCCAACACCCGCTCGGTGGTCGAGCTGGCCATCGGCATGGTCGTCGCCCTGCTGCGCGACGTGGCCGACAAGTCCAAGGCCATGCACGCCGGCAAGTGGGACAAGTCGGCGACCGGCGCGCGCGAAATCCGCGGCAAGACATTGGGCCTGGTCGGCTACGGCGCGATCGGCTCGCAGCTGTCGGTGCTGGCCGAGGCGCTGGGCATGAGCGTCATCTATTATGACGTGGCCGAGAAGCTCTCGATGGGCAACGCCCGCAAGGTGCGCACGCTCCGCGAGCTGCTGGGCGCGGCCGACGTGGTCAGCCTGCACGTCGACGGCCGCTCCGAGAACCGCAACCTGATCGGGGCCGAGGAGCTGGCGGCGATGAAGCCCTCGGCCGTGCTGCTGAACCTCAGCCGCGGCCATGTGGTCGACGTCGACGCCCTGGCCGCCGCGATCAAGGCCAGGAAGCTGGCCGGCGCGGCGCTGGACGTCTTCCCGGAAGAGCCCAAGACCAACGACGAGCCGTTCGAGAGCGTGCTGCGCGGCCTGAAGAACGTCATCCTGACCCCGCACGTGGGCGGTTCGACCGAGGAGGCGCAGGAAGCCATCGCCGACTTCGCCAGCGAACGGCTGCTGGGCTTCCTGAACCGCGGCGACACCACCTTCTCGGTCAATCTGCCGAACGTCGCTCTGTCGGAGGTGAGGGGCGCGCACCGCCTGCTGCACGTCCACCGCAACCAGCCGGGCGTGCTGGCCGCCATCAACCGGGTGCTGGCCGAGCACGGCCTGAACATCGAAGCCCAGCACCTGAAGACCAACGAGCAGGTCGGCTACGTCGTCGCCGACGTCGACCAGAACTACGGCCCCGAGGCGATCGAGGCGCTGAAGGCGGTGCCGGGGACCCTGCGGTTCAGGATGCTGTACTGAGCGGGCCCCTTAACGGCGCTTCTTTTTCTGCTCCGCAAGGACCGCGGCCAGCGGTTGGAAGTCGAGGCTGCAGCTTCCGTTGTCGCTGTTGATGGCCAGCACCGAGGCGAAGTTCATCGTCTTCGGGTCGTGCCAGGTCCGCGCCGTCATGAACTGCTCGTCGATCTTGGCTTCCGGCGCGCCGTAAAGGGCCTGCACGTGGTCGATCAGGTCCATGCAGTGGTCGTAGCCCTTCAACTCCGCCTCGTTCTTGATCAACGCCAGGCCGGAGTCGTTGAAATAGAACACGGAGCGGAAGTGATAGCCCTCGAACTCGTAACGGCCGACGGCGCCGACGGTGAAGCCCTTTGTCCGGTCGCCAGAGGTTCCAGCGTCGAGCGCGACCTGTCCGCCGGAGGCCGCGACCACCTCCTGGGCCGTCATGCCCCAGCGAGTGTATTCCCAGTCCGCCGCCGCCGAACCGCACAAGGCCAGGCTCGCGACCGTCGCCGTCGCCCACAGAACGCGCTTCATGTTTCCCGCCCCCGGGTGATTTGGAGAGAACCTAGCCACCGGAAACGGTCTGAAGCAAAGGCTTAACCCCCTACGCCGCATTAACCACACGAGCGCGGGGGCGGACGTGGACGCGAGCGGCGAGGGAACAGCGGGAAACGTCTGGCCGGCCCACCCGGCCTGGCGCGGACGCGCCGACGCCTCGCCCGCGACCTGGCTGGCCGGGGCGGCCACCGTCTTCCTGCTGCTGATCTATTCCCAGGCCTGGACCGCGCCGGTGACCGGCTGGGCCGACGCGGGCGACTCCAGCCTGCTGCGCAACACCTTCTTCCTGGCCTACGCCGCCAGCCTGTTCGTGCTGGCCCTGGAGGGGCCGCGCAGCCTGCTGCCGGGCCTGCGCGCGCCGATCATGCTGGGGCTGCTGATCTTCGCCTTCGCCACCACCTCGTGGTCGATCGCCCCGGACGCCACCGTGCGACGGGCCCTGGCGCTCACCTTCACCACCCTGGCCGGGGTGGCCCTGGCCGGGCGGCGCTCCTGGGCGGGCATCGCCGAGACCCTGGCCACCGTGTTCGCCCTGGTCGCCGTCGGCAGCTTCCTGCTGGGGGCGGGGGCGCCCGGCTATGGGCGCATGCCGGACCTGTTCCCCGGTTCCTGGCGCGGCCTCTATCTCGAGAAGAATGCGCTGGGCGGCATGATGGCGCTCGGCTTCGGGATCTGCGCCTCGGCCGCCGTGCTGGCGCCCTGGCGGCGCAAGCTGTGGAGCGCGGCGGCGGGGCTCTGCCTGCTGCTGGTTCTCCTCTCCACCTCCAAGACCTCGCTGATGGCGCTCCTGCTGGGCGGGGCGGGCATGGTGTTCGTGTGGATCTGCCGGCGCGGGCCGGTCGTCGCGGTGGTCGCGGTCTGGGCGGCGGTGGCCGGCGTGGCCATGGCCGCGGCCGGCTTCCTGCTGTTTCCCGACGTGCTGTTCGAGTTCCTGGGCAAGGACGCCACCTTCACCGGTCGGACCCAGATCTGGGAGGCGGCCATGCGCCAGTTGGAGACCCGCCCCTGGACCGGCTTCGGCTACGGCGTGTTGTGGGATCACCGCGGGCCGTGGGATCCGTCGGCCTGGATCTTCCGCGACGCCGGCTTCAAGCCCGGCCACGCCCACAACAGCTGGCTGGAGACCTGGCTGAGCTTCGGCCTGGTCGGCCTGGTCGCCTGGGCCATCTGGTTCGCCGAGGTCTGGATCCGGGTGCTGGCCCGCCTGACCCGCGACGCCGGGCTCTATCTGGCCGTCCCGGTTCTGATCGTCTCGACCCTGACCTCGCTGACCGAGGTCTGGGCGCTGGACTACCACGACCTGCAGTGGTCGGTGTTCGTGGCCATCGCCATCAAGCTGGCCCGTCCGCTGGAGCGCGCAACCTGAGCCGCCGGTTCGGAGTTGCTGCAAGCGTCGCTGTTATGCGACCAAGCGAGCGGGGACGGAGGCTGACATGACGAGGACGGTGCTGGTGGCCGGCGGAGCCGGTTACGTCGGATCGCACACCTGCCTGCGCCTGGCCGAGGCCGGCTTCACCCCGGTGGTCTACGACAACCTGTCAAACGGCCACGAGGCCTTCGTGAAGTGGGGCCCGCTGGAGCGCGGCGACATTCGCGACGGGGCGCGCCTGGACGCCGCCTTCGCCCGCTGGAAGCCGGTCGCGGTCCTGCACTTCGCCGCCCTGATCGAGGTCGGGGAGTCGGTGAAGGCGCCGGGCCGCTTCTTCGACACCAATGTCGGCGGCACGCTGACCCTGATCGAGGCGGCGCGGCGCGCCGGCGTGGACAAGCTGGTGTTCTCCTCGACCTGCGCCACCTACGGCGAGCCGGTTCGCCTGCCGATGGACGAGACCCACCCGCAGGCGCCGCTCAATCCCTATGGCCGCTCCAAGCTGATGGTCGAGCACGCCCTGGCCGACTACGCCCGCTATTCGGGTTTCCGTTCGGTGGCGCTGCGCTACTTCAACGCCGCCGGGGCCGATCCGGACGGGCGGATCGGCGAGCGGCACGAGCCGGAGACCCACGCCATTCCGCTGATGGTCCAGACCGTCTTGGGCCGGCGCAAGGGCTTCAAGCTGTTCGGGACCGACTACGACACCCGCGACGGCACCGCCGTGCGCGACTACGTCCACGTGCTGGACCTGGCCGACGCGCATGTGGCGGCGCTGCAGCGGTTGCTGGACGGGGCCGAGAGCGACGTCTTCAACCTCGGCACCGGAACCGGCACGACGGTGAAGGAGCTGGTCGCCGCGGTCGAGCGCGCCTCGGGCCGGCCCTTCCCGGTCGAGACCGCGGGGCGCCGCGAGGGCGACGCGCCGGTGCTGGTGGCCGAGAACCGCAAGGCCCGCGAGGGCCTCGGCTGGAAACCGAAGCACGACCTGGACTCGGTGGTGCGCACCGCCTTCGCCTGGCACGCCGAGCACGAGGCCCGGGCCTTCCCGCCGGCGGCGGAGTTGGCCGAGGCCTACTGACGGCTCAGCACCGCCTCGACGATCCGCCGCGCCGCCTGGCCGTCGCCGTACGGATTGGCCGGGGCGGGGCGCGTTCCGGCGTCCAGCGCCGCCTCGACCGCCGCGACGATCGCCGCCGGGTCTGACCCGACCAGCCTGGCCACACCGGCCTCGATCGCTTCCGGCCGCTCGGTCACGTCGCGCATGACCAGCACCGGCTTTCCCAGCGACGGCGCCTCCTCCTGCACCCCGCCGGAGTCGGTCAGGATCAGGTCGGCCCGCGCCATCAGATAGACGAAGGCCTGGTAGTCGGCCGGCTCGACCAGATGCACGTTCGGCCGCCCGCTCAGGCTCTCGCGCACGGGGGCCTGGACGTTCGGGTTGAGGTGGACGGGATAGAGGATCTCGGTGTCCGGCCGGTCGGCGACGGCGGCCAGGGCCCGGCAGATATTGCGGAACCCCTCGCCGAAGCTCTCGCGCCGGTGACCGGTGACCAGCACCAGCTTCTTCGCCCGGTTCAGAAAGCCGAACCGCTCGTCCAGCCGCGCGCGGGTCGCCGGCGAGGCCTCGATGCGCCCGACCGTCTCCAGCAGGGCGTCGACCACGGTGTTGCCGGTGACCAGGATCGTGCGCGGCCCCAGGTTCTCGGCCAGCAGGTTGTGGCGGGCCAGCTCGGTCGGGGCGTAGAGCTGCTCGGCCACCACGTCGACCAGGCGGCGGTTGAATTCCTCCGGCCACGGTTGACCCAGCCGACCGCTGCGCAGGCCGGCCTCGACGTGGCCGATCGGGACCCGCCGGTGGAAGGCCGCCGTCGCCGCCGCCGCCGCGCTGGTGGTGTCGCCGTGCACCAGCAGGAAGTCCGGCCGCTCCTCGGCCAGCGCCGCATCGACCCGCTCGACCACCCGGGCGAACAGGCCGTTCAGGGTCTGGTCGGGCCGCATCACCTCCAGGTCGCGGTCCACCGAAAGCCCGAACAGCTCCAGCACCTGGACCAGCATCCGCCGGTGCTGGCCGGTCGACCACAGCCGCGCCTCGACGCCGGGCGCCTCCCGCAGCGCTTCGATCACCGGGGCCATCTTGATGGCTTCCGGGCGCGTGCCGACGACCACGACGACCTTCATCCGGGCGCTCCGAACCGTTGAAACGTCGGGCCTAGAACGACGAAGGCGGCGCGTGGCTCCCGTCAGGCGTGCGGGGAGAATTCTACGCCGCGCTGGAACCGGCGCAGCAGCCCAATCCTTTTGATGAGGCGCCGGGCCCAGCCGCGGCGCTTGGGCGTCGCGGGGCGGCGGTTCGAGGGAGCGTGAGCATGACCTTCACCTGGGCCGAGCAGAGCCGGCGTATGGCGCTGGCCTCGCATCTGTCCTGGTCGGACATCCGGCTGCGTTACACCCGCGCGGTTCTAGGCCCGTGGTGGATCACGTTGAACGTGCTGCTCATGGTGGGCGGCATCGGCTTCGTCTACTCGCGCCTTTTCGGCGTTCCGATCACTCAGTTTCTGCCGTTCTTCGCGGTCGGCATTGTGATGTGGACGTTCTTCGTCTCCACCGTGTCGGAGGCCGCCTACGCCCTGATCGGGGGCGCGTCGTACGTGAAGGACCGAGGGGTCCCGCCGGAGGTCTTCATCTGGCAGACGGTGATCCGTAACCTGATGATCCTGGGCCACACCGTGCCGGTGGCGATCGTCGCCCTGTTGGTCTTCCGGCAGGGCAGCGTGGCCGGCGCGGCGATGGCGATCCCGGGTCTGATCCTGTTCGTGCTCAGCACGGCGTTCCTGGCCATGATCGTCGCGCCCGCCTGCGCCCGCTGGCGCGACCTGATCCGCATCATCGAGTCCAGCATGTTCCTGCTGTTCGTGATCTCGCCGGTGCTGTGGGATCTCAGCATCGCCAAGTCCGACAACGCGCAGTTCCTGCGCCTGAACCCGATGCTGCACCTGCTTGAGGCGTGGCGTCACCCGCTGATGAAGGGGGAGATGGACTGGACCGCCCTGGGCGTGTCGGCGGCCGTCACCGCCCTGCTCGGACTCGGTGCGCTCTATTCCCGCTCTCGTCTCAAGTACGCCGCCTTCTGGATCTGACATGCCCAATGTGATCGAACTCAAGGCCGTCGAGCTCGACTACCCCCTGCTCGACGCCGAGGACCGCTCTTTCCGCAAGGCCCTGTTCGGCGGCGCGTCCGCCCGAGGGTACAAGGCGATCCGCGCCCTGAGCGGCGTCACCCTGCAGGTCGAGAGCGGCGAACGGCTCGGCCTCTACGGCCCGAACGGCTCGGGAAAATCGTCGCTGCTGCGGGTGATGGCGGGCATCTATCCGCCCAGCCACGGGCATATCGAAGTCCGTGGCCGGACCGCCGCCCTGCTGGGCGCCTCCGCCGGCGCCAACATGGAGGCGAGCGCCTACGAGAACATCTGCACCCTGCTGCGGATCGGCGCCGTCGAGCCGACGGTGGACCGGGTGCGCGAGATCTGGGCCTGGACGGAACTCAACGAGGCCTACCTCGGCCTGCCGCTGCGGATGATGTCGTCGGGCATGATGATGAAGGTGCTGGTCGCGGTGGTCACCGCCCTGGACGCCGAGATCCTGCTGATGGACGAGTGGCTGGGCGTCATCGACGTCAACTTCATGGCGAAGGCGCAGGCGCGCATGGACGCCTTCGTCGGCCGCGCCGGCGCCCTGGTCCTGGCCTCCCACTCCTACGCCCTGCTCGAGCGGACCTGCGACCGGATCGTGCACCTGGAGAACGGACGGATCGAAAGCATCGTGAGCAGGAGCGCCGGGACGCTCTCCGAAGAGCCCCGGATCGCCGCGATCGCCTGACGGAACAAGCTTGGCTGCCTCAAGTTCTATGGGCGGCTTCGCCGTCCGCGGCGCAGCCTGCCCCAGCACTCCGTCGGAGCCGGCCATGAAAAGACTTCCTCTCGGCAAGCAGCGTCTGATCGACGAGTTCCAGCGCGAACTGGACGCCATCGAGGCGAAGGCGCCGATGACCGGCAGTTACGAGCGCGTCACCCCCTACGTCATCGACCAGATGCAGGGCGGCCACCACTTCGAGATGCTGATCTTCCACCGTGAGTCGCAGCTCTGGTACGACCAGATGCAGCTCGACTGGAGCTTCGTGCACTACGCCCGCACCCAGTCGATCCAGCCCGGCGACGTGGTCTTCGACGTCGGCTGCAACGCCGGCTTCACCGCCGCCTGGTACGCCTTGGCGGTCGGCCCGGCGGGCAAGGTCCACGCCTTCGACCCCTTCCCCTGGAACACCCTGTCGACGGCCTTCAACGCACGGCTGAATTACCTCGACAACGTCGAGGTCCACACCGTCGGCATCGGCCAGCGCGAGGAGGAGATCGAGATCTCCCTGCGCGACGCCAAGATCTCCAGCACCTCGGGCGACCTGATGCTGCCGGCCAAGATCCGCACCCTGGCCCAGTACGCCGACCTCAAGCCTTCGGTGGTCAAGCTCGACGTCGAGGGCGCCGAGCACGACATCTCGCTGAGCCAGCTGGAGCGGCTGAAGAAGGTGCGCCTGTGGATGCTGGAGATGCATCCGGAGGCGATCAGCGCCCGCGGGCTGGATCCGCGCGACACCTTGCGCAACTTCTCGAAGCTCGGCCTGCCGATGCGCCAGAACACGCCGGACGGGCCGGCTTACGCGCTTGGCGAACCGGTCGCGGCGACGATTTTCATGAGCCACTGACGACGCGAGCCACGGGACGGCGGGCCTGGCGCGCCCGCCGTCGGCCGACCTGCAGGCGGGGAGACAGATGCCGGCGAACGAACGCATGATCATGATCGCGGCCCACGACCAGGCGGCGGTGGACGAGCGGCTTGCGGTCTTGCAGGCGATCTACGCCGAGCACGGGGTCGCCAATCCGACGGTGCTGCTGGCGCCCGCCTGGGCCCTGCTGTCGCCCATCGCCGGCACGCGCGAGCCGCCGCACGCGCCGCGGGCCTTGTTCGCGGCCGCGGACCTGCTGGCGGAAGCTCTGACCCGCACTCATCCCGGCGGCGCGCGCGCCAACCACGCGCGCGCCATGCGCGGCCACATCTGCAACGTGGCGGAACGGGCGGGGGTCACCCCCGAATTGCTGCTGGCCAGCGACGCCGTGGCGGTGGAGCCGCCGGTGCTCTCGGAGGCGTTGGTCAAGATCGCGCTCGCCGCCGCCGAGATCGCCCGCCTGTCGCCGGCGATCGGGGCGATTCCGACGGACATGGCCTTGCCTGCGGCGGTCGTCGAGGTGACCGACCGGGCCGAAGCCCGGCTGGAGGGCTGGTGCACGCGGGAGAAGTCCGAGTACCTGGCCCGCGCCGTCCTCTCGCAGAAGCCCGAAGTCTGCGTCGAGATCGGGATCTACGGCGGCCGTTCCCTGGCCCCCTGCGCCGCCGCGCTGCGGGAGAACGGGATCGGCAAGCTCTGGGGGATCGAATCCTGGTCCCCGCAAGCGTCGCTCGAATTCAGCACGCATGCGGTCAACGACGTCTGGTGGCGCGACGTCGACTACGCCCGCATAAAGCGGGAGTTCTTGCGCTTCCTGGTCGACGAGGACCTGGTTTCGCAGGTCGGGGTGGTCGAAGCGACGTCCCAGCGGGCGATCGGCCTGTTCGACCGCATCGATTTCCTGCACGTCGACGGCGGCCATTCGACCTACGGCTCGGCCGAGGACGTGGTGCTCTACGTCCGCAAGGTCGCGACCGGCGGCGTGATCGTGTTCGACGACGTCAACTGGGCCAGCACCCGCCCGGCCCAGGGGATTCTCGCCGCCGTGTGTGAGCCGATCCACACCTTCCACAACGAGGCCGGCGAGGCCGCCTGCATCGTCTATCGCAAGCGCTGACGTCGTCGCCGCCCGGTTCGGGCGGCTCAAGGCCTTCAATTCGGTACGGAGGCGTGCGCGTGACGGGACTTTGCTGTGGCAAGCGCAGGGGTGCGCTATGAGTGATCCCAACCCGAAGGCGGCCGGGGTGTCGACGCAGGCGCGGCTGGCGGAACTGCGCCAGGCCCACGCCCTGTACGGCGCCGTGTCGCCCGATCACCTGCTGGAGCCGGTCTGGGCGCTGCTCGGCCCGGTCGCGCTGACCGACGACCCGCCCGCCTCGACGGGGGCGCTGCTGGCGGCGGCCGACGCGCTGGCCCAGGCCGTGATCCGCGATCGTCCAGGCACGCGCTCGGCGGCCCTGGCCGGCGAGATGCGCATGCACATAGATTACCTGGCCCAGCGCGTCGGCGTCGCGCGCGAGGGCATGCACGCCCACGACCTGTCGTTGGCGGAGCCCCTCGTGCTCTCGGACGCGCTAAACAACATCGGACATCTCGCGGCCGCGCTGACGCCCCCCTTGGGCGACGAGCCCGGCGCCGACCGCGCGGCGCCGGCGGCCCCGTCGGCGGGCGGCGATGCGGGCCGCGTCCAGTATATCGGCCGTGAGCGGCTGATGGTGCGTCTTCCCTTCGGCTACCTGGTGGTGCCGGCCTGGAACCTCGACGTGGGCCTGGGCGTCGCACGCGACGGGGTGATCGAGCCGTGGACCACGGCGGTGGTCAGGACCCTGCTTCGGCCCGGGCAGACCTACGTCAACGTCGGCGCCAACTTCGGCTACTACACCGTTCTGGGCGCGTCGCTGGTCGGGCGCACCGGCCGGGTGGTCTCGGTCGAGGCCAATCCGCACCTGGTCTCGGATCTCATTCGCAGCATCTACGCGTCCGGCTATCCCGACATCGTGCGCGTGCACCAGTGCGCCGTCTCGGACGCCGGGGGCCTGACGGTGCGATTGACCTTCGACCCGCAGTTCATCGGCGGCGGCTCCGTCCTGCGGGGCGACGACCGGTGCGAGGGGACCATCGAGGACTGCTTCTGGGACGGCGACAAGATCGCCCGCATGAAGCGGGAGCATCATGAGGTCGTCCCCTGGCACGGGTTCTACGCCGAGGCCGAAGTCGTCACCGAGACGCTCGACGTCCTGCTTTCCGACATCGAGGCCGTCGACGTGCTGCAGATGGATATCGAGGGTTGCGAGCCGGCCGCCATCATCGGCGCCGAACAGGTCCTCCGCCGCTCGCCAGGGCTGTCGATCATCATGGAATGGAGCCCGAACTTCGCGGCGCTTCCCGAAAACCGCGAGCGTGTCCGGCGCATGTGGGCGTTGCTGGGCGACGAGGGCTTCCGGGTCTATGCGATCGTCCCGGGCGCCAAGGGAAGCGAGACCTTCCCCGATTGCACGCCGATCCCCGACCTGGACGCGCTGCTGAAGGCCGGGCACGGCGATCTGGTGTGCCTGAAGCCGGCGGCCGCCGCGGCGCAGGGCCTCGCCTGAGGCCTCGCCGGGCTAGGGCGCCGCCGCGCGCAGCCGGCGCAGCTGCTCCAGCCCGCGCTTGACGTCCTGGCTGCGCTCGCGCGGCGCCACCAGCACGCCGTCGGCGGTCGCGACGACCACCAGGTTCTCCGCGCCCAGCACGGCGATCGGCACCCCGTCGGACCACACCAGGCAGTCGCTCGCCTCCAGCAGCACGGCCTCGCCGCGCACCCGGTTGCCGTCGCCGTCGCGCTCGCCGTGGCGCCACAGCTCGCCCCAGCTGCCGACGTCGGCCCAGCCGACCTCGCAGGGCACGACCGCGGCCCGGGCGGTCCTCTCCATGACCGCGTAGTCGAGCGACACGTCCGGGCAGAGGGCGAAGGCCTCGGGATCCAGCCACACGTCCGCGCCGTCGCGACGCGCGCGGTCCAGGGCTTCGGCCGCCTGGGCCAGCACGTCGGGCCGCCAGCGCGCCAGCTCGGCCAGCAGCACGGCGGGCGAGAACAGGAAGATGCCGGCGTTCCAGACATAGTCGCCGGCGGCCAGATAGGCCTCGGCCGTGGGCCGGTCGGGCTTCTCGAAGAAGCGGTCGACCGCGAACACGCCCTCGCTCAGCGGCTCGGCGAAGCGGATGTAGCCGTAGCCGGTCTCCGGCGCCGAGGGCCGGATCCCGAAGGTGACGATCCGCTCGGCCGCGGCCTCCGCCCCGGCCTCGACCGCGCGCCAGAAGCTTTCCGGGTCGGCCACGACGTGGTCGGCCGGGGCCAGCAGCACCAGCGCGTCGGGATCGGCGGCCCCGACCAGGGCGGCGGCGACGGCCGCGGCCGCGGCGGTGTTGCGGCCGACCGGCTCGAGCA
>NZ_JAAIVC010000122.1 GCF_010975005.1 Caulobacter sp. 17J65-9
GTCGCGCGCCGCCGAGGCCCGGGTGCGCGCCGCCCGCCACGGCCAGGAAGCCCCCGTCGAGCACGCCCCGCCCAGCGCCGCCGACCTCAACGCGCTGCGCGCCGCCATGCTGAAGACCGGGGCCGAGGCCGACCTGGTCGCCCTGATCCTCAGCCCCAACGCCCGCTCCGCCCCCCCGCGCGACCAGTGCGCCGGCTCGGTCGCCTTCTACGACGCGCTCGCCGCCCTGCCCCCCGACGCCGCCGCCCGCTGGATGAGCGCCATCACCGCCCAGGCCGCCAAGTCCAGCGCCGCCGCCCACCCGACCGGGGTCAAGGCGCAGATGGAGCATTGAATCTCCTTCTCCCCTTGAGGGAGAAGGACGGAGCCCGCGCCCCGGAGCCCCGGACTTGATCCGGGGCGAAGGGCTGCGCGGGAGGATGAGGGGTCGCGCCGCGCTCGGCCGTCGCTACAGCTCGCGCCCCGCCGCCCGCAGGATCATCGCCGCCACCTCGTCGCCGGCGGTGACCGCGAGCTCGTTCGGGATCCGCAGCACCCGATACCCCGCCGCCCGGAACCACGCGTCGCGCTCCGCGTCGTACTCCGGATTGCGATGCGCGCCGCCGTCCGCCTCGACGATCAGCAGCGGCGAGAAGCAGGCGAAGTCGGCGATGTAGTTGCCGATCGGGACCTGGCGACGAAACTTCAGCCCCCGCAGCTTCGAACTGCGCAGCAAGGCCCAGAGCCGGGCCTCGGTCAGGGTCGGCGCCTGGCGCATGCCGCGGGCGCGCCGACGAAGGGTGAGCTGGTCGGCCATGGCGTGAGCTTGGCAGACGGCCGAGCGCGGCGCGACCCCTCATCCTCCCGCGCAACCCTTCGGCTTCGCCTCCGGGGCGCGGGCTCCGTCCTTCTCCCTCAGGGGGAGAAGGAAACCCTCTCCGAATCCGCCTAGCCTCCCCGCCATGATCCACCGCGACGACGCGTTCGAGCTGATGACCGATCTGGCGCGCGCCTTTGTGGCGGCGGTGGTGCTGGGGGTGGTGATGCGGGTGGTGTCGCCGCTGAGCTCGCCGGTCTTCCCCTGCGTGGCCCTGTTCGCGGTCATCGGCCTCAGGCGCGCCTGGCGGCTGGGTAGGATCGCGCCGGCCATGGCGGCGGGGTACGCCGTGCTGGTGCTGCTGGGCGCCTTCGGGGTGGCCAAGATGGCGCCGCTGATCCGCCTCTGACCCCACGATAACGCCGTTCTTGCTGCGACTCTCCGCCGGGCGCATGCTCGCGCTCGAGGCTCGGGGGAGACGGCCATGGTGGACACGACGGCGGACGCCGGCGCGCAAGTCGAGACGCGGCCGGTCGCGGCGGCGGGGGCGCGGCTCAACTCGATCGACCTGATGCGCGGCGTCGTCATCGTGCTGATGGTGCTGGACCACGTGCGCGACTACTTCCACTACCAGGCCTGGCTGTTCGACCCGCTGGACGTCACCCAGACCAACGCCGGGCTCTACGTCACCCGCTGGATCACCCACTTCTGCGCCCCGACCTTCCTGTTCCTGTCGGGGGCAGCGGCCTTGCTGCACGGCGAGAAGCTGGGCTCGAAGGGCGCGCTGTCGAAGTTCCTGCTGACGCGCGGCCTGTGGCTGATCCTGCTTGAGTTCACCCTCGTCAACTTCGCCTGGAACTTCAGCTGGCCGGCCTTCCCGCTGCTGGTGATCTGGGCGATCGGCCTGTGCATGGTGGCGATGAGCGCGCTGGTCTGGCTGCCGCGCGCCGCCGTGCTGGCCGTGGGCGTGGCCCTGATCGGCCTGCACAACCTGCTGGATCCGATCTCGGCCGAGAGCCTGGGGCCGCTGGCCCCGCTCTGGCACGTGCTGCACCAGCCAGGCCTGGCCGGCGAGCTGTTCGGCAAGCCGGTGTTCATCGCCTATCCGCTGCTGCCCTGGCTGGGCGTCATGGCGCTGGGCTACGGCCTGGGCGACGTGTTCCTGAAGGACGCGGCCGACCGCAAGCGCATCCTCACCCTGCTGGGCCTGGCCATGATCACCGCCTTTGCGCTCCTGCGCGCCTGGAACGTCTACGGCGACGCCAACACCTGGGCCCCGCACGGCGATCCGTGGCGGACGCTGGGCGACGTGTTCGACGTGTCGAAGTATCCGCCGTCCCTGCTCTACGTGCTGGTCACCCTGGGGCCGGTGTTCCTGCTCATGCCCTGGTTGGAGCGGGCCAGGGGCTGGCTGGCCGAGTTCTTCCTGGTGTTCGGGCGCGTGCCGTTCTTCGCCTATCTTGGCCACATCTTCGTGGCGCACCTGCTGATGCTGGGCGTCGGCATGGCCTTCGGCCTGCCGGCCGAGACGTTCGTGGGGGTCATCGTCGACCCCGGCCCGCTGATCGAGATCGGCTGGGGCTTCCCGCTGCCGGTGGTGTTCGGGATGTGGCTGCTGGTGCTGGTGATCCTCTACGGCCCGGCGCGGTGGTTCGGCGACCTGAAGCGGCGGCGCAGCGGCGAGTGGTGGTGGAGTTACCTGTAACGACGCGAGGCCGCGTTGACGGCCCGCCGAACAGGCTAGAGGCTGACGTCACGTAAGGGCCGTCGGGGGATGGACATGAAGACGCTGAAACTGGCGGCCGTCGCGGCCGCCCTGCTGCTGGCGCCGTCGGTCGCCTCGGCCGCTCCGGTGTTGCTCCAGTGCCAGACGCACAAGTCCGGCGCCGCGGAGACCGACCCGCACAGAGTGGATTTCTTCAAATTCGACGCCGGTGAATTTCGCGGCTGGCGCCCCAAGGGCGGGAGCGGCGCGTGGGGGCCCAACTGGTGCGCCGACGGCGGCGTCTGCGAGGTCGACTCCACCAAGGTCGAAGTGCGGTTCCGCGACAAAGATCGCTTCATCATGACCTGGGAGATCGACCGGGTGAACGGCACGTACAGCTACGAGTCCTATGTTCCCACCGGCGGGCTGTGGGGCTCGTTCAGCGGGACCTGCAAGGAGCTCGACCCTGAAACCGGCGAGCCGATCAAGCCGGCGTCCTGAACGGAACTTCCCCTTCTCCCCTTGCGGGAGAAGGTCGGAGCCCTCTCCTCCCCTGCGCAGCGGGGGAGGGGGACCACGCGAAGCGTGGTGGAGGGGGCGAACCGGTGCACGACGCCTCAACCGGAACTCGCTGCGCGGCGGCTCGCCCCCTCCACCGCCTTCGGCGGTCCCCCTCCCCCGTTCGCTGCCGCTCACAGGGGAGGAGAAAAGCCCCTCGCCTCACTTCAGGAACCGCTCCACCTCGGCGGCGAACTTCGCCGGCTGGTCGGCCATGATGAAGTGCAGCGAGCCGTCCACGCGCACCATCTGCACGCCCTTCACGCCCGCCCACTCGCCCTTGAACAGGCCGTCGACCGCCGCGACCGGGAGCCCCGAAGCCTCGTCCCAGGCGTAGAGCACGGTGACCGGCGCGCGCACCTTGACCAGGTCCGGGCGCAGGTCGGTGGTCATCAGCTCGCGGACGGCGCTGGCCAGGGTCACGCGGTCCGAGGCGAGCGACCACTCCACCACCTTGGCGCGGGTGGCCGGGTCCTTGACCAGGCCCGCGGCGGTGCGCTGCTGGCCGGCCGCGAAGCTCGCGGCGTCGGCGCCCACCACCTGGGCGTAGGCCTGGTCGGCGAAGGGCTTGGCCCCTTCGACCGTCGCGCCGGGGCCGAACATGGCGCTGTAGAACGGCAGCGCGTCGACCACCATCAGCCGGCCCACCAGCTCCGGATGGCGCTCGGCCAGCATCAGCCCGGCCGCGCCGCCCAGCGAGTGGCCGATCACCGCCGGCTGCTTCAGGCCGGCCGAACGGATGTAGGCGGCGATCTCTTCGGCGGCCGGCGCGACCACGACGGGCTCCGACCCGGCCGGAGCCGGCTGGCCGGCGAAGCCGGAGATCTGCACCAGGTGCAGGCGGTGGGTCTTGGCCAGCTCGGCGGCCAGCGGGCGCCACACCTCGCGCGAGGTGGCCAGGCCCGGGATCAGCACGACGTCGGGGCCGGAGCCGACCACTTCGACGCTGATGCGCTGCTGGGAGGCGGCGGCGGGGACCGGAGCGGCCGGGGCGGCGAAGGCCGGAGCGGCGGCGAAGACGGTGGCGAGCGCGCACAGGGCCGCACCCGCGCGAAGGACGCGCGACGTAAGCATGGGAAGTCTCCTTTGAGGTTCTGATTTTCCGCTCATCCCCGCGAAGGCGGGGACCCAGAGCGGTACGCTTTCAGGACTGAGCGCGAGGTCGGTGCGAGCTTCACAACGCTCGGCGGACCTGGGTCCCCGCTTTCGCGGGGATGATCGGATTAGAGGTGCGGGTTCTCGAACACCTCCTCGACCTTCAGTTCGAACGCCGCGGCGATCCGGTAGGCCAGGTCCAGCGAGGGATCGTGCTTCTCGGTCTCCAGCGCGTTGACCGCCTGGCGGGACACGCCCAGCCGCTTGCCCAGCTCCTCCTGCGTCCAGCCGCGTTCGGCCCGCAGGACACGCAGACGGTTCCTCATCAGTGCGAGCTCCGGATGAAGGGGGTGAGCACGCCCATCAGCACCCAGAAGGTCGGGTAGACGTACCAGCCGGGCACGTGCTGCAGGCCGGCGAAATCCTCCAGGAAGCCCCACGTGGTGAAGCCCGCGAAGGTCAGGGTGGCGGCGACGATGAAGCGCTTGGCGGTCAAGGCGCGGACGAACTCGTCCGAGGCGGCCATGAAGCGCAGCGTGACCAGCAGCTGGGCGGCGACGGCCAGCCCCGGCGCGGCGGCCATGGCGTAGAGCGCCGGGCCCGACAGCGCCCCGGCCTGCACCCCGGCGCGCACGCCGAACAGGGCGGCCATATACAGACCCAGGCACGCGAAGGTGCCGACCAGATAGTTCTGCGAGGCGGGAGCGTCGCTTTTCCACATGACAAGTCCTCCTGACGTCTTGTAAGGAGAACCTGACATGAGGCTCGTGTCAGGTCAACCTGACATTTCGCGGATCGCTCAAAATAAATCCTTCTCCCCCTGAGGGAGAAGGACGGAGCCCGCGCCCCGGAGCGCCAGCGAAGGGCTGCGCGGGAGGATGAGGGGTCGCGGGACGTCGGCCGGCGGCCCCGTTCAAAGCAAAGCGAGAAGCGGAGTCCGCAGCGCGACCCCTCATCCTCCCACGCAGGCCTCCGGGCTCACGCCCTCCGGCGCGCGGGTCCCTCCTTCTCCCTCAGGGGGAGAAGGAGCCTAGGCCAGCGCCCAGGCCGGCTGGGCGTCGCCTTCGGGCAGGCCCGGCCACAGGGCGAGCGTCAGGAACACCGCCCCGTCGAACAGGCCGAACAGCCAGAACACGTCGCCCACCGCCCAGGCGCGGGCGGCCAGGCCGGCCAGCTCGACCCCGACCACCAGGCCCAGCACCAGCGCCGAGGCGCCCAGGTCGCGGGCGCGGCGCACGCTGGCGGCCAGCAGGGGGAACAGGTAGCCCATCACGCCCAGCAGGATCAGGGCCGCGGCCAGCATGGCCAGCTGGGTGTCGGCCGCGCCCCACTGGCGGGCCGCCTGCATCACCTGCACCGCGCCGGCGCCGACCGGGATCAGCAGGGCGGTCGCCACCGCCCACACCGCCAGGAACGCCCGCCGGCCGCTGCGCCCCTGAAAACTCAACACGCGCCTGATCATGAAGACGAGCGTGCGGCCGCGTCGGTGAACGAAGGGTGTAGCGTTCTCCCCTCCCCCGCTTCGCAGGGGAGGAGAAGGCCCGGCTCAGGCCCGCTTGCGCGCCTCGACGACCACGGGTCGCGGCGCGCCCCACAGGGCGGCGCGCTCGGCCCAGAGAGGCACGCCCAGGGCGGTCAGCACCCCGCCCAGCACCCACCAGCCGGCGACCACCAGCCCCATGTCCTTCTCCCGCACGGGCATGACGTCGTGCAGCAGCGACTGAACGCACACGAACAGGATCATCATGCCGAACCAGCCGAAGCGCATCTGCTGGTCGCGGACCAGCGAAACGCCCTCGCGCAGCTCGACGGCCGGAATCTTGTGCAGCAGCACCAGGCTCACGGCGAGGGCCACGACCACCGGGCGCAGCGCCGGGTACGGCGAGGCCACCCAGAACAGAGCCGCCGTCGTCAGCGTCACCGCCACGCCGCCCGCCAGCACCCAGGCCCGCGCGCGCGCCGGCGACGCCCGCCAGGCGTCGATCAGGCTCTGGCCGCCCAGGATGAAGGCCGCCGCGGCGGCGAGCAGCGGGGCCGGCGACTGGCTCGACACCCCCGGCATGCGCGCGACGACGAACAGCCAGAACACCAGCAGGTAGAAGTGGGCGAACAGGGCGCGCACCTGCCACGGCGCGCGCATCTTGGGCCGCACCATCAGGTGCGCGATCAGGAACGGAAGAAGCTGGAACGGCTCGCCGTGGCCCGGATCGCGGTCGGGCTGGCCGGTGATCGCCGCCCACAGCAGGACCACGGCCGCCAGCCCCGACAGGGTGATGGTGAGCGCGGTCGAGGCCGGCAGCAGGATGGCCAGCACCGCCAGGACGAGCGCCGCGGGCGCCCAGCCCAGCCGCTGCCAGGCGGGCGCGGTCGCGGCCCGGTCGCGGGTCCAGATGATCCGCGGCCACTCCACCAGGTAGACGCGGCCCAGCACCAGGGCCAGCCCCGTCCCCAGGCAGGCCGCCCAGGTCGGCAGGAAGCCGGGGCCGTCGGAAAAGCCCTCGCCGCCGGAGTTCAGTGCGAAGGCCAGGATCACCGGCGCGATCGCGGTCAGCAGTATGCCCGTCGGGCCGACGTGCGGCTTGGCGAAGTAAGCTTCCCACCAGGCCACCGCCTCGGCGTCGAGGTCGGCCATCAGGCCGGGCCGCTGGTTGCGGACCAGGGCCAGCAGCTCGGCGACCTCCTTGGCCAGGCTCGGGGTCGCCCGGTACTTCCAGGTGGTGAAGCGCTCGGGCTTCTGGGTCAGGGCCTTGTAGGCGCGGTGGCGGCGGTGGGAGGTGCTCTTCAGCGGGCGCAGGTCGTCCAGGTCGGCCCGGCGCGCCAGCACCGGCCCGCCCAGGTTGCGGCCCAGGCGGGGCTGGTCCCAGCCGAAGCGCTGGACGGCCGGGTCGATCAGCGGGTTGGAGCGCGGCGCCCCGCGCACGATCAGGCCGACCAGCCATTGCTCGGTGCGCTCGTACACGCCCAGCTGGTCCATGGCCGGCGAGGCCAGCACCGCCTCCAGCGCGGCGCGCGTCCGCTTGCCGTCGATCCAGCCGACGCCGTCGACGACCATGGCGCGCAGGGCCTCGCACAGGGCGGCGTGGGCCTTCTCCTCGCTGATCGCCTCCTCGGCGGCGGCCTGGCGCTCGGCCAGGGTGCGGGCCGCCTCGCGGGCCAGCTCGGCGTCGCGGCGAAGGGCGGCCTCGAGCTGGGCGGCGGGGATCGCCGGGCGGGCCAGTTCGACCGGGGCGACGGGTTCGGGCGCGACGGATTCAGGCGCGACCGGCTCTGGCGCCGCCGGCTCTGGCGACGCGTCGGGACGGTCGACCTCGGCCTCGCCCTCCGCCTCGACCTGCACCCCGGCCGCGGCCATGGCGGCGCGATGGTCGGCCCAGCGCAGCATCGCCTCGTAGGCTTCGCGCAGCGCCTGGAAGCCCTCCGCGTCGTCCTCGGGGTTGGCCAGCTTCAGCTTGCGCGAATAGGCGCGGCGGATGTCGGCGCGCTCGGCGTCGCGCGCCACGCCCAGGATGATCCACGGGGGCGTCACAGCCAGGTCTCGCCGTCCAGGGCGTCCAGCGCGCCGCTCAGCTCGCCGCGGGCGCGCTCCACCTCGCGCGGGTCCTGGCCGTCCAGCACCGCCTCGAACTTGGCGATCAGGTGGCCGACATACTGGCGCCGGTCGCCCAGCATGGCCTCGTAGCAGCGGCCGGCGCGGGCCAGGACCGCGGCGTTGACGTCGTTCTCGCGCGGGTGGTGCTTCAGCCCGGCCAGGGCGGCGCGGCGGGTCTCCAGCTCTTCGGGCGAGAGGCCGTCCTCTTCGACGATCACCAGCTCGCGCCGTTCGCCGGTGGCCGGCACGTGCACGTCGACCTCCAGCAGGCCGTTGACGTCGTAGGTGAAGCGCACCTCGATGCCCACCTCGCCGGCCGGGGCCGAGGGCACCGGCACGTCGACGGCGCCCAGCCGGATGTTGTCGGCGCACACGCGCGACTCGCCCTGGTAGATCTGCAGGTTCACCTGGCGCTGGTAGTCGTGCGCAGTCGAATAGCTCTGCACCCGGCTGGCCGGGATCACCGTGTTGCGCTCCAGCACCGGGGAGAACACCCCGCTGCGGACCTGGCCGTTGGGCGCGCGCTCCACCGTGTCGACGCCCAGGGTGTAGGGGCAGACGTCGGTCAGAACGACCTCTTTCAGGGCCGCGTCGCGGGCCTTCAGCCCGGCCTGGACGGCCGCGCCCATGGCCACCGCCTCGTCCGGATTGACCGCGTTGGAGGGGAAACGGCCGAACATGCGCGTCACCGTGCGGCGCACCACCGGCATGCGGGTGGCCCCGCCGACCAGCACGACCTCGGCCAGCTCCTCGGCGCGCAGGCCGCTGTCGCGCAGCGAGCGCAGCACCGGCTCCTTCAGGCGGGTCAGCAGCGGCGCGCAGAGGGTTTCGAAGTCCTCGGCGGCGATCTCGCGCTCGTGGGTCTGGTCGTTCCAGGTCACCGCCATGGTGGCCGCCGCCTGTTCGGTCAGGGCGCGGCGGGTGCGTTCGGCGGCGGCGCGCAGGCGCTCGACCACCGCCGGCTCGTGGGCGTGGTCGGCCAGGGCCGCCCCGGTCGCGCCACGGAAGTGGTCGATCAGCACGGCGTTGAAGTCCTCGCCGCCCAGCCGGTTGTCGCCGGTCGAGGCGCGCACCTCGATGACCCCGTCGAAGATCTCCAGGATGGAGACGTCGAAGGTGCCGCCCCCTAAGTCGAACACCAGGAACCGGCTCTCGTCGGCCAGTTGGTGGATCCCGTAGGCCAGCGCCGCGGCGGTCGGCTCGTTCAGCAGGCGCTCGACCTTCAGCCCGGCCAGCTGGCCGGCGCGGCGGGTGGCCTTGCGCTGCTTGTCGTTGAAATAGGCTGGCACCGTGATCACCGCCTCGGTGACCGGATGGCCCAGGTAAGCCTCGGCGTCGGCCTTCAGGCGCTGCAGCACCAGGGCCGACAGCTCTTCCGGCAGGAAGTCGCGCCCGCCCAGGCGGATGGCCTTGGCCGAGCCCATGTAGCGCTTGAAGGCGCTGGCGGTGTGCTTCGGGTGGGTGGTCTGGCGCTCGCGCGCGGGCAGGCCGACCAGCACCTCGCCGGTGGCCTCGTCCAGGCTGACCGCCGAGGGCGTCAGCAAGTGCCCCAGGCTGTTCGGAATCAGTTCGGCGCGCCCATCGCGCCACACGCCCACCGCACAGTTGGTGGTGCCCAAATCAACGCCGACGATCACGCCCGACCCCCCGGTACTTACACGCGAGTCGTTTTCTAGCGGGGCCGTGCGCGCGGGGGAAGAACGAGGGTCACGGAACCGGGGCGCGCGGGCCGCCTTCGCCCCGCGCTCGTCCGGCTTGGGCGCAAGCGGGCGGACGCCTGTCGCGGATGCGGCCACAACCCGCCGCGAGCCGCCCCCATAGTTCCCCCGGGGCCGGCTCGCTTCGAGTGATCGCTTCGCGGACCGCCGGACGGACCCTGCCCGGACGCCCGGACCGCGGAGCGACCGCCCCTCCGCCGTCGTGCGTCGCGGCGGAGGGGCGGGGCGTACCGGCCCCTCTCCTCCCCTGCGAAGCGGGGGAGGGGGACCACGCGTAGCGTGGTGGAGGGGGCGAACCGCTTCCCCGTCGTGCGACCGCTCGCCCCCACCACCGCCCTCCGGGCGGTCCCCCTCCCCCGTTCCGCTACGCTTCACAGGGGAGGAGAAGAAGGCGGAACCCCCGCCCCGTCCCCCCGTTGCCGGGGAATGGCTCGCTCTGACCTTTCCGCCCTGGTCGCCGAGGCGGCCCGGCCCCTGCCCGATCCCGACGATCCCGACTTCGCCCGCGCCTTCGACGGCTTCGGCGAGCGCAAGGTGGTGCTGCTGGGCGAGGCCAGCCACGGCACCTCGGAGTTCTACCGGGCGCGGGCCGCCATCACCCGGCGGCTGGTCGAGCGGCACGGCTTCAACATCGTGGCGGTCGAGGCCGACTGGCCCGACGCCGCCGCGGTCGACCGCTACGTCCGCCATCGCGAAGGCCCCGGCCCCGACCAGAAGCCGTTCGAGCGCTTCCCGACCTGGATGTGGCGCAACACCGACGTGGCCGCCTTCGTCGAGGACCTGCGGGCCTGGAACGCCAGGCGCGCCCCGGAGGCGCGGGCCGGCTTCTACGGCCTGGACCTCTACAACATGCGCGGCTCGATCAGCCTGGTGCTGGACTATCTGGAGGACGTCGACCCGCAGGCCGCCGAGGTGGCGCGCGAGCGCTACGGCTGTATCGCGCCGTGGAGCCGCGAGCCGGCCCATTACGGCGCGGCCGTGCTCAGCGACGCCTACGAAAAGTGCGAGGCCGAGGTGGTGGCCCAGTGCCGCGACCTGCTGGCGCGCCGGCTGGACTACGCCCGCGATATGGAGGCCGGCGACGGCGACGCCTTCCTCGACGCCGCCCAGGCCGCCCGCCTGGTGGCCGCGGCCGAGCGCTATTACCGGGTCATGTATTACGGCGGGGCGGAGAGCTGGAACCTGCGCGACACGCACATGTTCGAGACCCTCACCCACCTGCTGGAGGCCCGCGGCCCCGAGGCGAAGGCGGTGGTGTGGGCTCACAACAGCCACATCGGCGACGCGCGCCTGACCGACATGGGCGTCATGCGCGACGAGCTGAACATCGGCCAGCTGTGCCGCGAGCGCTTCGGCGCCCAGGCCGCCCTGATCGGCTTCGGCACCAATTCCGGCACGGTCGCCGCCGCCGACAACTGGGGCGGCGACATGCGGATCAAGACGGTCGTCCCCTCCCGCCCCGACAGCTGGGAACGCGCCTGCCACGACGCGACCGCGCGGGGACCGGGCGAACGCTTCCTGCTGAACTTCGCTGACGGCGCGGCGAGGTTGCGCGACGACGCGGTCGAGCCGCGCCTGGAGCGCTTCATCGGCGTGATCTACCGCCCGCAGACCGAACTTCAGAGCCACTACGCCCTGGCCGACCTGCCCCGCCAGTTCGACGCCTTCGTCTGGTTCGACGAGACCGAAGCGGTGACGCCGCTCAGCTACGAACACGCGCCGCGGGGACCGGTGCCGGACACGTATCCGTTCGGAGTCTAACCCCGCGCAGATCTCCCCCCTTGGGGGGAGCCGGCGGCTGCAAGCCGCCGTGGGGGCCTCCAGCGGAGCGCGCGCGTTCAGCCGCGGAAAGCCCGGATTAACGTCGACCGGCGAACGTCGGCGCATGAGCCCGGCCTCCGCCCTCGTCGCCGCCGTCGCCCTGCTGGCCGCCGGCTCGGCCCATCTCAAGCCGCTGTCGCGCGCTGAGATCGCCCGGCGCGTCGCCGGCACGGTCGTCACCTACCCGGCGATCCCGCAGGATCCCCGCGAGGTCGTGGTCACCAGCGCCCCCGGCGAACGCTTCTGCGCGAAGGGCGTCTACCTGTGGTGGGGCGACCGCGTCCCACTCCGCCAGGGGACGTACGAAGTCCGCCACGGCGAGCTCTGCGTCCACCGGCTCGACGAAACGTTCTGCCGGTATCTGTTCAAGGACGACGCCGGTCGGGTGCTCATGAGCCGGACCCGCGACGGCGCAAACCCCGTTCAGGTCGAGTTCAAAGCCGCGGGCTGCTGACGCCCCTCCCCGACGAAAGTCGGGGTCCAGGTGAAGCCCACGACCGTCGCGGATGAAGCAGGGTCCCGACTTTCGTCGGGACAGACGGATGTGGGGCGGATAGGGCGCGCTCCGCTGGAGGCCCCCACGCCGCTCCGCGGCGGCTCCCCCCAAGGGGGGAGATCTAGCCGCGCCCCCTCCCCCCTGCGACACCTGCGACCGGTGGGCGCACCGGTCTGGCTTCCGGCGCGGGCGGCCCCATCTGGCCTCGTTCGAACGACGGTCCCCGAACGGCGAAAGCCGAACGGCAGCGTCGCCACGAACGAGGACATGAGTGAAGCATCTGCAACACGCGCTCGGCCGCAAGGCCGCCGGCTGGACCCTGATCGCCACCGTCGCCATGGCGGCCACCGCCGCCCTGGCCGCCGCGCCGGAGTCCGTGCCTGCGTCCATGCCTGCGTCCGCGCCGTCCGCGCCGCAGACCGCTCCGGCCCCGATCGCCGCCCCTGCCGCGCCGGCGGCCGAGGGAGGCGTGCGCTTCACCGACCTGCCGGCCGACGACGTGGCCGCGAC
>NZ_JAAIVC010000123.1 GCF_010975005.1 Caulobacter sp. 17J65-9
GCGGTGATCGGGGCCGGGGCGGCCGGGCTGGCGGCCGGCCGGGCGGCGGCCGCGGCCGGCCTGCGGACCCTGGTGCTGGAGGCGCGGCCGCGGATCGGCGGGCGGGCCTGGACGCAATCGATCGACGGCTTCCCGCTGGATCTGGGCTGCGGCTGGCTGCACTCGGCCGACCGCAATCCGTTCGAGCTTATGGCCCGCGAGCTTGGCTTCACCGTCGACGAGACGCCCCCGCCGTGGGAGGGCCAGGCTGGCGGCCAGGGCTTTCCGCCGCAGGCGCAGGCCGAATTCCACGCCGCCTTCGACCGGTTCGAGCAGAGGCTGGAGGCGGCCGCGCGCGAAGGGCCTGACCAGGCGGCGAGGATGCTGATGGACCCCGACTGCCCCTGGAACCCGCTGATGGACGCGGTGGCCACCTGGTATTCCGGCGCACCGTTCGGGGCGCTGTCGCTGCAGGACTACGTCGCCTACGACGACGACGGGGTGAACCACCGGGTGGTGCAGGGCTATGGCGCCCTGGTCGCGGCGGCCGGGGCGGGCGTGCCGGTGCAGACCGACGTGGAGGTGACGCTGGTCGACCGCACCGGCCACAGGCTGCGGCTGACGACCAGCCAAGGCGTGCTGGAGGCCGACGCCGTGATCGTCGCCGTGCCGACCCCGGCCCTGGCGCAGGGGAGGCTCAGCTTCAACCCGCCGCTGCCGTTGAAGGCCGAGGCCGCTAGCGGCCTGCCGCTGGGCCTGGCCGACAAGATCACCTTCCGCCTGGCCGAGCCCGACGGCTTTCCGGTCGACAGCCAGCTGCTTGGCCGCACCGACACCACCGACACCTGCGCCTTCCACCTGCGCCCGTTCGGCCGGCCGCTGATCGAGGCCTTCGTCGGGGCGGACCTGGCGCGCCGGCTGGAGGCGGCGGGGCCGCAGGCCGCCTACGATTTCGCGCTGGAGGAGCTGTGCGGCCAGCTGGGCTCGGGCTTCCGCAGCCGGGCGAGGGCCCTCGTCGCCACCGCCTGGGCGGCCGACCCGTGGGCCTGCGGGTCGTACTCTTACGCCAGGCCCGGCCGCCGCGCCGACCGCAAGGCCCTGGCCGCCCCGGTCGAGGAACGCATCTTCTTCGCCGGCGAGGCCTGCCACCCGACCCTGTTCTCCACCGCCCACGGCGCCTGGCTGACCGGCGAACGCGCCGCCTCGCAGGCGATCGTGACGCTGCGCGGGGCGTGAGGGGGGAAGGGAGGCTTGGCGCTATTTGTGCCGCGCGGCGCAGCCAGAAACTCGCGCGGCCCCGCCGCTCACTCGCGCCGGCGCGGCGGGCGGGCGCCGCGCGACGCCAGGAACAGCAGGGCCACCAGCGCCGCCGCCGCCGTGACGATCGCCGCGCCGTCCACGCGCAAGATCGAATCCAGTCCGTCCGGCATGTCCTGCGTCCCCCAACCCAGACCGTCAGATGAACAGGACCGCGGACGGGCGGCAAGTGCGGCACTTGAGCCTGCGAACGCCGGTCGGCTAGCGTGGCGGAGATGTCGAAGGGCGCCCGCATGTTCCGTACGTTTCTGGCCGGCGCGCTGACGGCCGTGCTGGGGCTCGCGGTCGGGCCCTCGGCGGCCGCGCCGGCGCCGGAGCCCGCCTGCCGGACGGTCCGGTTCGAGGGCGACGGCTTCGTGGTCTGCCGTTACGTCCCCGGCGAGGGCGAGCTGCGGCTGGCCCTGAACGGGCCGGGCGGGCCGCTTGGGAATTTCGTGGCCCTGAAGGCGGCGCTGGGCCCTGGCGCCGGCCGGGTCGCCTTCGCCATGAACGCCGGCATGTACGAGCCCGACCGCGCGCCGGTGGGCCTGTTCGTCGAGGCCGGCCGCCAGGTCGCGCCGCTGAACCGGGCCACGGGGAACGGCAACTTCTACATGGCGCCGAACGGGGTGTTCTGGGTGGACGCGGAAGGGCGGCCGCACGTGGACGAGACCGCGGCCTTCGCCGGCCTGGGCGCAAAGCCGCGCTGGGCGACCCAGTCGGGGCCGCTGCTGGTCAGCGGCGGCGCGCTGCACCCGCGCATCGTGCCGAACGGGACGTCGCTGGCGGTGCGCAACGGCGTGGGCGTGAAGGACGGCCAGGCCCTGTTCGTGATCAGCGACAGGCCGGTGTCGTTCGGCCGCTTCGCGCGGTTCCTGAAGAACGAGCTGGGCTGTCCCGACGCGCTTTACCTGGACGGCACGGTCTCGGCCCTGTGGGCGCCGGAGCTTCACCGCCGCGACGACCAGACCGGGCTGGGGCCGCTGGTGGTGGTGCTGAAGGGGGCCGGGCGGTGACGGGGGGCGCGGGCCTCGACGAGTTCATCGTGACCTGGAGCTGGCTGATCGCGAAGGGCGGCCTGGCCCTTGTGCTCACCGCGCTCGCGGTCGTTCTGTTCAGCGCCAAGTTCCGCCGCAAGTTCTGGTGGGTGTTGCTGGCCCTGGTCAGCTTCGTCTGGACAGTCTCGACCGGGCGGGAGGTCATGTTCCTAGCTGTCCCGCTTGGCGCGACCTACGTGCTGCTGTTCGCGCTGTTCGGCCCGCGCCCGGACGACGCGCCGCCCGCGCGCTCCTGATCCGGGCGGTTCGGCCGGCAGGCGGGGCTTACGTCGCCCTCTGCGCATCCCCACATAACCGTCTGAAACAAAGGGCAAAAGCTACGCCGCTGACGGGGGCTTCCACCGGCGGTCCCGCAGGCCGACTGTCCGTGACCTTACGGACGCGACACCGCTCGCCTCGGCCGCCAAGTTCCCGCGCGCGGGGGGAAGGATCCGAGCATAGATGAGTGATGCGAGTGGGCGGGCCGCGCCGTTCGCGGCCGGCGCCGGCGAGATGGCGGCCAAGGTGCGCGCCTTCGACTGGGCGTCCACCCCGCTGGGGCCGGTCGCCGACTGGCCGGCGGAGCTGAAGACCGCCGTCGGCTTCATGCTGGATTCGCACTTCCCCAAGGCGGTGGTCTGGGGGCCGGGGCTGGTCACCATCTACAACGACGCCTTCCGCCCGATCCTGGGTGACAAGCCCGAGGCGCTGGGCCGTTCCTGGGCGGAGATCTGGTCCGAGGTGTGGACCGACATCGGCGCCTTCACCCAGCGCGCCTTCGCCGGCCAGGCCACCTACATCGAGGATCTGCCCCTGACCATCCTGCGCTCCGACGCGCCGGAGCAGGCCTTCTTCACCTTCTGCTACGGCCCCCTGCGGCTGGCCGACGGCACGGTCGCCGGCATGATGGACACGGTGATGGAGACCACCGCCACGGTGAAGGCCCGGGCCCAGATGGCCATGCTGAACGCCGAGTTGGGCCATCGGATGAAGAACACCCTGGCCCTGGTGCAGGCGATCGCCAACCAGACCCTGCGCGAGGTCGATCCCCGCAAGCCGGTGGAGGCCTTCAGCTCGCGGCTGACCGCGCTGGGCCGGGCTCACGACGTGCTGCTGCAACAGGACTGGGCGGCGGCCTCGCTGCGCCAGGTGGTGGACGCGACCCTCGCCCCGCTGGACGGCCTGCGCCAGGTGCGCATCGAGGGGCCGGACCTGACCATCGGCTCGCGCGCGGCGGTGCAGCTGTCGCTGCTGCTGCACGAGCTGGCCACCAACGCGGCCAAGTACGGCGCGCTGTCGGCCCCGGACGGGCGGGTCCGGCTGGTCTGGAGCGCCGACGCGGAGCTGCTGCGCATGAGCTGGCGCGAGGCCGGCGGCCCGCCGATCGGCGCGCCGCAGCGCACCAGCTTCGGCTCGCGCCTGATCGACCTGGGGCTGGGCGGCACAGGGCGGGTCACGCGCCGCTATCCCGAGAGCGGCTTCGAAGCCGACGTCGAGGCGCCGCTGCGCGAGCTGTCGGCCTAGGCCCAGGTCCTCCCCCTTTGGAGGGGGACCGCGAAGCGGCGAAGGGGGCATGGCGGAATCTCGGATACCTGTGTCTTGCGAGCGGGGCCGTGATCGCTAGGTTGCCGATCGGGGGGACAGCCTCGTGCACTGCAACTTCCGCATCGCGAAGCACGTCGAGCTGAACGGAGCGTTCGGCGCGCTCGACGTGCACGACGTCTACCGGCTGGACCGGAGCGAGGCCGACGACGCCGCGGGGACCCTGCGCCTGTCCTTCCGGGCCGCTTACGTCCTGCGCCGGGGACGGCCGCAGACCTTCCGGATCGACCTCTTCGGGCTGGACCTGCTGGAGATGCACGCGGTCCCGGCCGAGCTCGCGGAGCTGGAGATCGTAGAGGCGGGCTTCATGGCCGCCGACGACCGCGACTATCGCTGGCTGCTGCACGACGGCGAACCGGGGCCGGGCAAGCACCTGGTGTTCAAGGGGCGGGGCGGCGAGGTGATCCGCGTGTCGGCCGAGCGGGCCGAGGTCACGGTGACGGACCTGGCCCAGGCGCCGCGCGGGCAGGTGACGCGGATGCTGGCGTGGACCTGGGCGGCGGTGACGCTGTTGAGCCTGGGCGCTGCCGCGGGGGCGTGGAACGAGCGGACGCAGGCGGCGGTCCGCCAAGCGGAATCGCAGGCGCCGCCGGGCGTGCGCTGAATCCCCTTCTCCCCTCGCGGGAGAAGGGAGAGAACCTTCAGAACCGCTTGCTCATGAAGTGGCGCGCGCCGCCGACCGGGTGGCCCTCCAGCGTGCCGAAGGCCGTGTAGCCCTGCTTCTCGTAGAAGCCGCGGGCCTGGAAGGCGTAGGTGTCGAGCCAGGCGCCGACGCAGCCGCGCGCCCTGGCAAGCCGCTCGGCCTCGGCCAGCAGGGCGGCGCCGAGGTCCTGGCCGCGCAGGCGCTCCGGCACGGCCAGCAGCTCGACGAACAGCCAGTCGTAGCCGGTCTTGCCCCACAGCCCGCCCACCGTCGAGCCGGCCTCGTCGGTCAGCAGCACGGCCAGGGGCAGGATCTCGGTCGGCGGGCCGTTGCGGCGGTTGAACGCGGCCAGCGGCGCCAGCACGGCGGCGCGGTCTTCGGGCGAGGGGGCGTCGGGAACGGTCAGGCGGACGGTCATGCGCAAAGGCATAGGGCCGTTCGGGCGGGCGCGCATCCTTAGATCCTCCCCCGAGCGAAGCGGTGGGGGAGGGGGACCGCCGGAGGCGGTGGAGGGGGCTGGGTTCGCGCGACGGCCGCCGTCGCACTCCGCTGGAGCCCCCCACGGCGGCTTGCAGCCGCCTGCTCCCCCCAGCGCTGACGCTCGGGGGGAGATCTGCGCGTCGTAACGCATTGATCTGTCGGGAAAACCCGGTGGCACTCCCTAGGGGAATCGAACCCCTCTTTCTAGATTGAAAATCTAGCGTCCTAACCGATAGACGAAGGGAGCGCGGCCGGGAGGCGGGGAGATAGACACCTTCGCGCGCCGACGCAAGCGCTAAGCGGTGCGGCGTTTCGTTCTCCGCCTCGCTTGCTTGCCCGGCGGCGGCCTGCCTAGAACCACCGCGCGCCGCAAACGCGCCCTATCGCGCGCCGCCGGCGAGGCGAAGGAGGCCCTGCGAATGCGTGCGCTGACGGGAGCCGCCGCCGTGACGGCGGCGCTGGCCATGGCCGGTTCGGCCGCGGCCGACGTGAAGTCCGCCTTCGACACCATGTGCCTGGCCACCGAGGCGCGCGACCGCGGGGTCGAGGCCGCCGCGGTCGAGGGCGGCTGGCAGCCGGCCCCGGCCGAGGCGCTGGCCAAGCTGCAGAAGCCCGGCGCGCGCACCATCGGCTTCGTCAAGACCGGGACCACGTCGGACGCGCCGAAGGACACCGTGCTGCTGACCACCCTGGCCCAGCCGCAGGTCAAGGACGGGGTGTCGGTCGAGGTGGCCGTGTGCCAGGCCTTCGGCCCGGCCGGCCCGACCCTGGAAAAGGACCTGGTCGCCCGCCTGGGGCCGGGCCAGCGCACCCCGGAGGGGCAACTGGTCTGGGCCTTCACCAAGCGCGGCTCGCAGATCACCCCGGCGCCTCTGGTCCTGACCGGCACGGAGGCCGACCGCGCCAAGCTGTTCGCCCAGGGGCCGGTCTACGTCGCCGGCCTCGCCGCCGCGGAAGGCGGCACGGCGGGCATCCTGCTCAGCGTGTTCAGGCGACCGGGGAGCTGAGCCGGTTGCCTGCCGGCCTCGTTGCACTAGGCTCACGCCTCGGTTCGGGGAGGGGGAAGCGCGTGCACGTGGACAAGGGAACGGCGGTGCTGATGATTCTGATCGGCGCGGCCGTGGCGCTGGGCGTCGAATGGTGGATGGCTTCTCCGGACCTGAACCTGGGCTGGCGGGATCTGGTCGATCGGGAATGGCATCACCTGGCCCGGGCCGGGATCATCGTGGCGTCGGCCGCCCTCGTGACGGCGGGCCTGCTCCGCAGGCGGCGCTAATCGTCGCCGGCCTGGCCGCCGCGGGGCTCCTGCTCAGCGTGTTCCTCCCGCAAGGGGAGAGGGTTGTTAGCCCGGCATCACCGCGCGCACCCGCGTGCCGCCGCCGGGGCGGGGGCCGAGGTCGAAGCCGGCGCCCAGTTTCTCCGCCTGCAGGCGCATCAGCAGCAGGCCGTGCGAGCGGTCGCGGGCCGGGCCGGGCGGCAGGCCGACGCCGTCGTCGTCGATCTGCAGGGCCAGCCGGTCGGGAGCTTCGCGGCGCAGGTCGACCCTGACCGTGCCGCTGCGCTCGGGGAAGGCGTGCTTGTAGCTGTTGCACACCGCCTCGTTGACCAGCATGCCGAACGGGGCGGCCCGGTCGGGTTCGAGGGTCAGGCCGGCGGGCTCGACCGTGATCTCGACCGTGACGGCGGCGGAGCGGTAGGGCCGGCAGACCAGGTCGATGAAGGCGGCCGCGTCGATGCACTGGCCGGCCTCGGCCTGGACCATGCCGTCGTAGACCGCGGCCAGCATCTGCAGCCGGCCCTGGTTGAGCTCGGCCAGCTCGGCGGCGGTCAGGTTCGGGTCGCGGGCGTCCAGCGCGATGACGCTGGACATCATCTGCAGGTGGTTCTTCACGCGGTGGACCAGCTCGCGGTAGGCGACCCGCAGCTCGCCCTCCAGCGCCTTCAACTTGCGCACGTCGCTGCACACCACCACGCCGCCCAGCACCGCGCCGTCCGCGTCGTGGATGGGCGCGCTGTTGCACAGGATCGGCACCTTCTCGTCGGCCGCGTTCAGCAGGTAGGCCTCCTGGCCCAGCACCGTCTCGCCGCGGGCGGCGCGCACCAAGAGCCGCTCCTCGTGCGGGATCTCGCGGCCGTCGGGCCAGAACACCCGCACCGCCTCGGACCACACGTCGAACGGAATGCCCTGCATGTCGGCCGGCAGCCGGCCGATCAGCTGGGCCCCGAAGGCGCTGACGAACAGCACCTTCAGGTCCGGCGCGCGCGCCACCGCGGTCAGCGAGGGCGTCACCCGCATGAAGGCGCGCAGCACCGCCCGCGCCGACGGCTCGGCCAGCAGGCGCTCCAGTTCGGAGAGGTCGTCGGGGTCGGTCATGCGCCGGGAAAACAGGCGGCGACGGCGAGGGGTTGCTCCCGGTTACCTCGCTTCCCTTGCGGGGAGGAGAAGGCGCCGTCAGTCGTGCGGGCAGACCGCGCCCGGCTGCGCTTTCAGGGCGCGCATCCAGTCGTCCACGAACAGGCCGCGCCGGGCGACCGCGCCGCGTCCGTCACGCCGGACCCAGGCCGGGTCGAGCTCGTCGAGCACGTCTTCCTCGATCCTGGGCGGTTGCAGCCACCAGGCGTCGGCGGCCCGATACCGGATCGGCCGCAGGAGCTGCTCGTAGGATGCGGGGACCCAGCCGTTCGGATACAGCATGTGTTCGCGCAGCGGGTCTTCCACGGGCTTCACGAACCGGCCGCGCGCGTCGGACACGATCGTCGTCATGATCATGCCGGTCGAGTCATAGCCGCCGTCCGTGCGGCGCTTCAGGAAGAACAGGGCGTGCTTGCTGTGCGGGTTTAGCTTCGAGCTCAGGGTGGCGGTGACCGGGAGCCGCCCGGGCGCTTCGCCCCCGATCAGCACCTGCTCGACGTCGAGGTCCAGCCGCCATGGCCGACTCCAGGTGAACTCGAACACAGGGTCGTCCGGAAACGGGCCGGGCTTCTGCTTCGCCACCCGCGCGACCAGGGCGACGTCGAAGCAGGGCGGCGCCTCGTCCGCGTCCGGCGTCGTCGGAGCGGCGGTGGAGAGGAGCGCGGCGAGGGCGGCGGCGGCCAGCATGGGCGCCACACTGGCCTGTCCAGCTTGGCCGTACAACCCGGCGGCCGTCGCCCTTGCGCTCACGCCCGAACGGTCCGATCCAGCGCCAATGACCGCCGAGCTTCTCACCGTCCGTCCCGCCGTCGCCGCCGACGTCGCCCGCCTCCACGCCCTGGTGGAGAGCGCCTATCGGGGGCAGAGCGCGCGGGCCGGCTGGACGCACGAGGCGGACCTGCTGGAGACGCCACGGTCCAGCCTCGAGTCCCTGGCGGCGGTGCTGGCCGATCCGGGCGAGCTGTTGCTGGTGCTGGCCGAGGGCGAGCGGCTGGTCGGCTGCGTGCAGGTCAGCGTGCGGCCGGACGGGGCGGCCTATCTCGGCCTGCTGACCGTCGATCCGGCCCGTCAGGCCGACGGCTTCGGCCGGCGGCTGATCGCGGCGGCCGAGGCCGGGGCGGTCGAGCGGTTCGGGGCTGAGCGGATGGAGCTGAGCGTCGTCCACCTGCGCGCCGAACTGATCGCCTACTACCAGCGCCGCGGCTACCGCCTGACCGGCGAGGAACGCCCGTTCCCGGTGGCGGTCGAGCCGCCGCTGAGCCTGCTGGTGATGGAGAAGGCGCTCTAGAGATCCTCCCCCTCTGGGGGAGGGGGACCGCCGAAGGCGGTGGAGGGGGCTCGCCTTGGCGCGACGGACCCCGCGCGCTCCGCTGGAGCCCCCCACGGCGGCTGGCGCCGCCTGCTCCCCCCAGCGCTGACGCTCGGGGGGAGATCTGATCGCCGCGTCGTTGACCGCCGTTCGCTCGCACGCCACGCTGCCCTCGGAAAGCTTCGGGGCGGCTGGGATGTTTAGTCGTTGGGCGACGGGGGCGCTGACCGCCCTGCTGATCGGGGCGGGCCTGGCGGCCGCCGCGCCGGCCCGGGCCGACGACGGCGTCTGCTACATGGTCCTGCCGCAGACGATCCGCTTCGTCGGGCTGGACGGGGCGAAGGTGCGGCCCGTCGTGCGCGGCGACGTCGACGTGCGGGTGGCGGGGACGTACCGCGGCGCGGCTTTCGAGTTCGCCGTCGCCCGCTGCGAGATGAGCGAGACCTGGCAGCTGGTGCTGGTCGGCGCGCCGGCCGACGGCCCGGACCTGCTGGCCGAGCTGAAGCGGGCGGTGCGGGTGGACGGGGTGAACCTGTACGCCGGCCTGGACGACGCCCTCACCGACGCCGAGCGCGAGACGCTGCAGCGCGAGGGTCACGTCCAGTTCGCGCGCGGCGACGCGCAGGTGGCCTACGACCGCCTGAGCGGCGAGGTCCTGGACGTCGTCAGCGAGACGGCGAGCTGGCCGCGGTGAGGGGGGAGATGGGACGGTTCGTGCAGATCGTGCTGGTGGTGCTGGCGATCCCGCTGGTCGTCGGGGGCTACATGTTCGCCAATCATCTGACTGTGCGAAACGTCTCGGCGCCGGACGCGGTCTATTCCGTGCCGTACGCGACGCACGGCGGCACGGTCTACATCAGCCCCGACGAGCGGAACCTGCTGAACGCCGGCTGGGCGGCGGGCGGCGCGCTGGTGGTCGCGCAGCTGGTGCTGAACGCGGTGCGGCGTCGCCAGCGCGGGGCGTGATCAGCTGGGAGATCGAAGCCGGGAAGGGCGCGTACGCGCCGCTTCCGAGGCGTTGCCGGAATCGCGTTATGCGTCGGGCATGAACAAGCTGCGCGGCCTGATCGTCGAGAATTTCCGGGGCCGCGGGCGGCTGAGCCGCAAGGGCGTGTGGCTGTCGCTGGGGCTGTTCTACCTGTTCGGCTTCATCACCTTTCCGCTGCAGTTCGCCGTGGTGATGCAGACGGGGCGTACGACCCCGAACCTCAGCGTTTCCGGCGTGCTGCTGGTGCTGGCCATAATCGCGATCGCCTGGTTCATGCTGGGCGCCTTCCTCCGCCGGCTCCACGACCGGGGCAAGGACGCGCGCTGGATGCTGCTGCTCTTCGGTCCGCATGCCGCGCTGGTCGCAGTGCTGAAGGCGATCCCGGCCGGCCACGAGGATCTGATCCCGTGGGTCATGGGCGGCGGCATGGCGGTGTCGGCGCCGCTGTTCTTCTGGGGAATGATCGAGATCATGACCATCGCTGGCCGGCCGGGCGACAACCGCTTCGGGCCGGATCCGCTGGCGGCGGTCGAGGCGGCGCAAGAGGCGGCGTAGAGCGCCCCAGATCCTCCCACTCTGGGGGAGGGGGACCGCGAAGCGGTGGAGGGGGCTCGCCCTGGCGCGACGGAAGCCGCGCACTCCGCTGGAGGCCCCCACGGCGGCTGCGCCGCCTGCTCCCCCCAAGGGGGGAGATCTTTAGTCCACCCCCGCCAGGAACGCGCCCACCTCGGCCAGCACGGCCTCGGGGCGTTCGCGGTGGGGGACGTGGCCGGTGTCCTCCATCAGCACCACCTTCGTCGGCCCGCTCGGCAGGGTCCCGATGCGCTGGGGATGGGCGGGGGAGCCGAACTCGTCGAGATCGCCGTGCAGGGCCAGGACCGGGCAGCGGACGCCCTTCAGGTCCTCGTCCAGGCTCCAGTCGGCGCGGCCTTCGTCCAGCCAGGTCTCGATCCAGGCGTCCAGCACCCAGCGGGCCTTGTCGCCATGCCAGCGCTCCAGGCGCTCGACCTGGCCGGGCTGGGCGAAGGCGGTCTTGGCGGCGCGCACGCCGTCGAGCGTCACGTCCTCGACGAAGGCCTGGGCGGACTCGGTGATCAGCGCGACGACGTCCTCGGCGAAGTTCGCCGCGGCCGAAGCGGCCATGCCGCCGCCGACGCTGTGGCCGAACAGGACCATCGGCCCGATCCCGAGCGCCGCGCGCAGCGGCCCAAGGCCCGCGCGCGCCTCGTCGCGGACGAAGTCGGGCTTGAGCAGCCGCGGGTGCGGATCGGAGCGGCCGAAGCCCAGCCGGTCGTAGGCCGCCACCGCCCGCCCAGTCGCCTGCGCCAGGCGCTCGGGGAAGTCGCGCCACTGGGCGACCGAGCCGAGAGAGTCGTGCAGCAGCACGATCGGCGCGCGGGGAGAGGGGAGCTCGCCCCAGACGCGGGCGTAGAGGCGGCCGTCGGGGGTGTCGACGAAGAGCTCGCGGGCGGCGGCTTCGGCTGCGCGTGGGGCGGGACTGGGGACCATGAGGGACTCGGACTGCGTTTCACCGTCTCCCCGACGATGGTCGGGGTCCAGGTGAAGCCCGCTGGGCGTGGTGGATGAAGCTGGGTCCCGACTTTCGTCGGGACATACGGTTTGAGGGGATTTAGGGGGCGGGGGGCCCAAGCGACAGCACTCGGGGCGGAAAAAGGCGCGATCGCCCCGGCCTCAGAAGTCCGCGCCCAGCGCCAGGAACGCGTGCAGCGCAGGCGAGCCGTCGCCCTCGGTGAAGCTCGGCCCGGCGGAGGCGAGCAGCCGGAACGGCCCGTCGAGCTGCACGATCATGGCGACCCCGAGCTCGGTCGTGGCGCGGCCGCCGACCGTGTCGGCGCCCTGCCGGTCGATCTCGGCGCCGAGCAGCAGGCGCTCGGACACCTCGCGCGACACGGCGATCCCGCCGCTCCAGTAGTCGCGGTTCTCGCGCCCGGGATTGATGGTGTAGCCGCCGCCGCCGAACACCGACCACGGGCCGGCGTCCTTCTGCGCCCACACCGGCAGGAAGACGGTCGCGTTCGGGCCGCCCAGGTCGCCGCTGGCCGTCGGCAGGGTGAGGCCCGGGAAGACGGCGACGGAAACCCCGGACGCCTCGTCGTCGTAGAAGCGGTACTTGGCCGACAGCGCCAGATCGCCGCGGCCCCAGGTCGTGCCCGTCTCGTCGTGGGCGAAGGCGGCCGGGATGCCGAGGGTCAGCTGCACGTTCGGCGCGGCGCCGTAGTTGATCTCGGCCCCGGCCGAGCCCTCGAACGCCGATCGGGTTCCGCTCCCCTCGATCAGCGGGCCGTAGAGCTCCCAGTGGCCGGTGTCGGTCGGGATCGGGTCGTCGGTCCGGAACGGCGGGCCGGCCTGCGCCGCGCCGGGGGCGAGCGCGAACAGCAGGGCGGCGGCCGCGGCGGCGCGCGTCCTCACGCGCTTTCCGGCGCGCCGGGGT
>NZ_JAAIVC010000124.1 GCF_010975005.1 Caulobacter sp. 17J65-9
GGCCGAGGCCGGCGCCGAGGTGACCGAGGCCGACGTGCGCGCCTCCGCCGCCGCGGCCCGGGCCGGCGAGAGCGTCGCCCACGGCGTGCTGCCGGTCGGCCGCCGCGGCCCGATCGTGCCCAAGACCTCGGCCCAGGCCCGCTATCTGGAGATGCTGGAGCAGCACGAGCTGACCTTCGGCATCGGTCCGGCCGGCACCGGCAAGACCTTCCTGGCCGCCGCCTACGGCGCGACCCTGCTGCTCAAGGGCGCGGTCGACCGGCTGGTCATCACCCGCCCGGCGGTCGAGGCCGGCGAGCGGCTGGGCTTCCTCCCCGGCGACCTGACCGAGAAGGTCGACCCCTACCTGATCCCGATCTGGGCGGCGCTGGACGAGATCCTGGGCGCCGAGGCGGTCCGCCGCCGGCGCGACAAGGGCGAGATCGAGGTGGCCCCGATCGCCTTCATGCGCGGCCGCACGCTCAGCCACTCCTTCGTCATCGTCGACGAGGCGCAGAACCTGTCGCGCCTGCAGATGAAGATGGTGCTGACCCGCCTCGGCGAAGGCGCGCGCATGGTGGTCACCGGCGACCCCAGCCAGGTCGACCTGGTCAATCCGCGCGACAGCGGCCTGTCGCACGCGGTCGGCATACTGAAGAACGTGAAGGGCGTGGCCGTGGCCCGCTTCGAGGCCGCCGACGTGGTCCGCCACAAGCTGGTGGAGCGGATCGTGCGGGCCTACGACGCCGACCTGACCGCGAAAGCGAAACCGGAATGATCACCGTCGAGACCGAAGTCGAGGACGAGGCCTGGCTGCGCGCCGTGCCGGACGCTGAGGCGCGCGCGCGCGTGGCCGCCGAGGCCGCCCTGGAGGCCGGCGGCCACGAGGGCGAGGCGGAGGTGACCCTGCTGTTCACCGACGACGCCGAGCAGCGGGCGCTGAACGCCGAGCATCGCGGCAAGGACAAGTCGACCAACGTCCTGTCCTTCCCCTCGCCGGAATTCGCCCGCCCGCACCTGGGCGACATTTCCCTGGCCTACGGCGTCTGCGCGGCCGAAGCGCAGGCCCAGGGCAAGCCTTTGGCGAACCACCTCAGCCATCTGGTCGTGCACGGGGTCCTGCATCTGCTAGGATGGGACCATCAAAACGACACCGAGGCCGAGGAGATGGAAGCCCTGGAACGCGCTGTTCTTGCTAAGCTCGGCGTTCCGGATCCCTACGCGGCGCAAAACGAGACAGATGTCTAACCCCGACGGCCCGAGTAGTCCGAACTCTCCGCTGAAGCCCTGGCTGGGCATCTTCTCCCGGCTGGCCCGTAGCGAACCGCGCGTCGAGGCGCCGACGCCGGACGGCGGCGTCGACCTTGTCGATCAGGCCGAGGCCTTCCAGAGCCTGCGCGTCGCCGACGTCATGACGCCCCGCGCCGACATCGTGGCGGTGGAGATCTCCACCACCCTGGCCGAGGTCGTGAAGGCCTTCGTTGAGGCCGAGCACTCGCGCATGCCGATCTTTCGCGAGACGCTCGACGACCCCGTGGGCGTCGTCCACATCAAGGACGTGGTCAAGCTGCTGGCCCCGGCCGAGGGCAAGGCCGGCCCCAACTGGAGCGAGCCGGTCCTGCACCGCCTGAAGCGCGAGGTGCTGTACGTGCCCGCCTCCATGCGCGCCCAGGACCTGATGCTGAAGATGCAGACCGCCCGCGCACACATGGCGCTGGTGATCGACGAGTTCGGCGGCACCGACGGCCTGCTGACCCTGGAGGACCTGGTCGAGGCGGTGGTCGGCGAGATCGAGGACGAGCACGACGTCGAGGCGGCCGCCTCCGTGGTGCAGCGTCCGGGCGGCGTGATCGAGGCCGACGCCCGCGCCCCGCTCGAGGAGCTGGAATCCATGCTGGGCGGCGAGCTGACCCCGCCGGACCAGGAAGAAGAGGTCGACACCCTGGGCGGGCTGGTCACCGTGCTGGCGGGGCGCGTGCCCCAGCGCGGCGAGGTGATCCCGCACCCGGCCGGGTTCGATTTCGAGGTGATCGACGCCGACCCGCGCCGCGTGAAGCGGCTGCGCGTGCGGCGGGTGGAACGCGCCGAACCGGCGCCGGCGACGGAGGGGGCGTGAACGCACGGGGGGCGAAGGCCGCGGTGATCCTGGCTGCGCTGGGCGCTGGCTTGGCCGCAGGGTTCGCGCATCCGCCGTTCGGCTTCTGGCCGGGCCTGGCGGGCTATGCGCTTCTGATGTGGCTGGTCGACCGCACCGACGACGAGCGGAGCGGCTGGAAGGCCTTCGGCCTCGGCTGGCTGGCCGGCTTCGGCTACTTCTTCGTCGGCTGCTGGTGGGTGGCGGAGGCCTTCCTGGTCGACGCCCGCCAGGCCTGGATGGCCCCGTTCGCCGCCGCCCTGCTGCCGGCCGGCATGGGCCTGTTCTGGGGCGCGGCCTGCGCGCTGTATCGCAAGATCGCCCGTCCGGACCTGACCCGGGTCATCGCCTTCGCCGGCGTGTTCGCCCTGTTCGAATGGATCCGCGGCCACGTCCTGACCGGCTTCCCGTGGAACCTGGCCGGCGAGACCTGGACCGCCGGCTCGCCGCCGTCGCAGGTCGCCGCCTGGATCGGCGCCTACGGCCTGACCTTCCTGACCGTCCTGGCGGTGGTCTGCTTCGAGCCCCTGTTCCACCCGGGCCCGATGCGCCGGCGCGCGGGCGTGGCCCTGACCGGCGTCGCTATCCTGGCCGGCCTGTGGATCGCCGGCTCGGTGCGGCTGGCCGGCGCGGGCCGGGCCGGGAACACTCACGAAATCGTGCGGGTGGTCCAGGCCGACGTGCCGCAGGAGGCCAAATGGAGCCCCGAGCAGCAGCGCAACATCATCCAGCGCTACCTCAACCTGACCGCCCGCCCGGGCAAGCGCACGCCCGACTACGTGGTGTGGCCGGAAGGCGCCCTGCCGGGCTCGCTGGACGAGTTCTTCGCGCCGGGCGCGGAGGTGCGCGAGGGCGTCAAGCGGGCGCTGCAACCCGGTCAGACCCTGCTGCTGGGCGGCTACCGCGGCGAGCCGACGCCCGACGGCGGGGCCAAGTGGTACAACAGCCTGGTGGCGTTGCGCGACACCGGCGACGACCTGCAGGTGACCGGCGTCTACGACAAGCACCGCCTGGTGCCGTTCGGCGAGTTCCTGCCGCTGGAGCCCTTGGCCGAGAAGATCGGCCTGAAGGAAATGGTCCATGTCGGCGACGGCTTCTCGCCGGGCCCGCGCCCGGCCCCGATCCGGCTGAACGGGACCACCGTCCAGCCGCTGATCTGCTACGAGAGCCTGTTCCCGGGCCTGCCGACCCAGAAGCGCGGCCGCGCGTCCTGGATCGTCAACGTCTCCAACGACGCCTGGTTCGGCAAGACCTCCGGCCCGAAGCAGCACCTCAACCTGGCCAGCTATCGCGCCATCGAGCAGGGCCTGCCGATCATCCGCGCCACGCCGACCGGCGTGTCGGCCGTGATCAGCCCCTACGGGCGGGTTCTGGAGGGCGCGCGACTGGACTCCGGCGAGAGCGGCGTGATTGATGCGCCCCTGCCTGCGGCGCTCGAACCGACCTTGTATTCGCGTTTCGGCGACCTGGCATTTTGGGTTTTAACGCTGTCTGCGCTAATTTTCGCGTTCTGGTCGCGCTTTAACGGCCTTAAATTGAGTGACAGAACGCCCATTTGAATTAAATGGGTCCCCCGTTGCGGCGTAGTTTCACCCTTATGGGGACGACAGCGTAAATGGACGACAAAGGCGACTTCGAGCGCGGCCCCAATCCCATCGACCTGCACGTCGGTGCGCGGGTGCGGATGCGACGTAAGTTCTTGGGTGTCAGCCAGGAAAAGCTGGCCGACGCACTGGGTCTGACTTTCCAGCAAGTGCAGAAATACGAGCGCGGCGCCAACCGTATCAGTGCATCCAAACTGTTTGAGATCGCACGTTACCTGCAGGCGCCGGTGGCCTACTTCTTTGAAGGCCTCTCGGAACAGACCGCGATGGAAGGCTTCTCCGAAAGCCAACCTGAGCAGTTCGTTCACGGATTTCTGATGACCCCCGAAGGCATCGAGCTGGCTTCCCTATTCCCGAAACTGCCGCCCCGTTACCGGCGCCGGGTTCTGGAGCTGGTTCGGACCATGGCCGAGGGCGACGACGTCGAGAACTAGGCGTCGCGACCCGGTCAGGGTCACTTGCGGATATAAACATATCTTTATATGTTCGCGGGCCTCAGCTCAGCGGGGCGACAAACCGTGATCCGACCCTCCTACATCTTCACCAGCGAAAGCGTTTCCGAAGGCCATCCGGACAAGGTGGCTGACCGGATCTCCGACACTGTGGTTGACGCTTATCTGGCGGCGGAACCCGAGGCCCGAGTGGCCTGCGAGACGCTGGTGACCACCAACCGCATCGTCCTGGCCGGCGAGGTCCGCGGACCTCGCTCGGTGATCGACGGCCTCGAGGACAAGGTCCGGGCCGCCGTGAAGGACATCGGCTACGCCCAGGAAGGCTTCCACTGGGCCAACGCCGACTACGCCTGCCACCTGCACGAACAGTCCGCGCACATCGCCCAGGGCGTCGACGCCGCCGAGGGCAAGGACGAGGGCGCCGGCGACCAGGGCATCATGTTCGGCTACGCGGTCGACGAGACCCCGGAGCTGATGCCCGCGACGCTGCAGTACTCCCACAACATCCTCAAGCGCCTGTCCGAGGTGCGCCACTCCGGCGAGCGTCCGGAGCTGGAGCCCGACGCCAAGAGCCAGGTGACCCTGCTCTACGAGAACGGCCGCCCGACCCGCGCGCTGAAGATCGTGGTCTCGACCCAGCACAAGGAGGGCCTGTCCTCCCGTGACGTCGAGGCGCTGATCCGCCCCTACGTGCTGTCGGTCTTCCCGGAAGGCCTGATCACTCCGGAGACCGAGTGGATGGTCAACCCGACCGGCGCCTTCGTGATCGGCGGCCCGGACGGCGACGCCGGCATCACCGGCCGCAAGATCATCGTCGACACCTACGGCGGCGCGGCCCCGCACGGCGGCGGCGCGTTCTCCGGCAAGGACCCGACCAAGGTCGACCGTTCGGCCGCCTACGCCTGCCGTTACCTGGCCAAGAACGTCGTGGCCGCCGGCCTGGCGTCGAAGTGCACCCTGCAGGTCAGCTACGCCATCGGCGTGTCGAAGCCGCTCAGCTTCTATGTCGACCTGCACGGCACCGGCCAGGTCGACGAGGCCCGGCTGGAGAAGGTCCTGCCCGACCTGATCGGCGGCCTGACTCCGCGCGGCATCCGCGAGCACCTCAAGCTGAACCGGCCGATCTACGCCCGCACCGCGGCCTACGGCCATTTCGGCCGTACGCCGGACCGGGAGGGCGGCTTCTCCTGGGAGAAGACCGACCTGGTCGAGGAGCTGCGCAGCCTGTTCGGCGCCAAGGTCCTGGCCCCGGCCGAATGATCTGACCTCAGGCGTGTGAGCGCCTGACGGGGAACGTAAGCGGCGCCGCGCTCACAAGAGCCGGCGCCGCTGTCGTTTCCGGACACGGTTTCCGCGGCGGGCGCGAGCGTCTATAGCCCCGCCCATGTCCACGCCTCCTTCCTGGGGTCCGCTGCGTTCGTTCGGGCGGATCAAGTCGCGCACGCTGAAGCCCCGTCAGGCCGCCCTGATGGAGACCCTGTTGCCGCAGATCGCCGTGCCCGATCCGGCCTCAGGCCCGATCGATCCGCGCGCGCTCATGCCCGAGGCGAAGGAAGTCTGGTTCGAGGTCGGCTTCGGCGGCGGCGAGCACATGGCCGAGCAGGCCGCCCGCCACGCCGACGTGCTGATCGTCGGCTGCGAGCCGTTCCAGAACGGCGTGGGCAGCGCGCTGCGCCACGTCGAGGAGCGCGAGCTGAACAACGTGCGCCTGCACATGGGCGACGCCCGCGACGTGCTGGCCGCCTTCCCGGACGCCTCGCTGACGCGGGTGTTCGTGCTGTTCCCCGATCCCTGGCCGAAGGCGCGCCACCACAAGCGTCGGGTGATCCAGCAGGAGACCCTGAGCGAGCTCGCCCGCGTGCTGAAGCCGGGCGGACGCTTCCGCTTCGTCACCGACTGGAAGGACTACGCCGCCTGGACGCTGGAGCGCGCCCTGAAGGAGCCCGCCTTCCGCTGGCCGGCCGAAAAGGCCGACGACTGGAAGGTCGCGCCGGCCGACCACGTGACCACGCGCTACCAGGAGAAGCTGCTGGGCGACACCCAGCCGATCTACCTGGAGTTCGAACGGGTCTGACCTGTTCCGCGAGGGAACAGATCGTGTGCCGGACGCCCGGCTAACGACGGGATTTCGCACGTCTATCTAGGGGCTTCGTTCTGAGCCGCGGTCCGAACTTTCCGGCCGGCCTGCGGTTCGGTCGCCAAGTCCCTGGAGATCGTGAAATGAAGATCGTCGTCATCGGCGGCACCGGCCTGATCGGCTCGAAGGTCGTGAACATCCTGCGCCAGAAGGGGCACGAGGTGGTCGCCGCCTCGCCCGACAGCGGCGTCGACACCCTGACCGGCAAGGGGCTGGCCGAGGCGCTGGCCGGCGCCGAGGTGGTGGTCGAGCTGGTCAACTCGCCCTCGTTCGAGGACGAGGCGGTGATGAAGTTCTTCAAGACCTCGACCGGCAACCTGACGGCGGCCGAGAAGACGGCCGGCGTGCGCCACCACGTGGCCCTGTCGATCGTCGGACTGGAGCGGCTGCCCACCAACGGCTACTTCCGCGCCAAGCTGGCCCAGGAAGGCCTGATCAAGGCCTCGGGCGTGCCCTGGACCATCGTCCGCTCGACCCAGTTCTTCCAGTTCGCGCGCGGCATCATCGACGACGCGACCAAGGGCGGCGAGATCCGCCTGTCGACGGGCATGATGCAGCCGATCGCCGCCGACGACGTGGCCGCCGCGGTGGCCGACGCCGCCCTGGCCCCGCCCGCCATGGCCACGATGGAGATCGCCGGGCCCGAGCCCATCCGCATGGACGCCTTCGCCCGCGCCTATCTGGACGCTCACGGCGACAAGCGGACCGTCACCCCCGACCCGGAGGCCAAGTACTTCGGCGCCAAGCTGGACGACACGGCGCTGCGGCCCGAGACCGACCATCCGCGGCTGGGCAAGGTCACCTACGCCGAGTGGCTGCGCGAGGACGTCGCCCCCCCGCGCTGATCTCAGGCCTCCAGGGTCAGCGGCCGCATCCGCTCGGCCACGAAGTCGAGCAGCAGGCGCACGCGCAGCGGCTGGAAGCGGCCGAAGGCGTGCAGCGCCTGCAGCGGCACGCCCCTGAGCGGCCGCTCCGGCAGGACGATCTCCAGGCGCCCGGACTGGAGGTCGCCCTCGACCCACATCCTCAGCAGGCAGGCGATCCCCAGGCCGTTCAGGGCCGCATGGCGCAGCGCCAGGCCGGAATCCGCGTCGAGCACGCCCTCGGGCGAATACGCTTCGCCGTCGGCGAAAGTGATCGCGATCGGGCGGCCGCCCAGCAGGTAGCGCAGGTGCGCGGCCGCCGGCAGGTCCTCCGCCGTCCGCGGCCGCCCGGCGCGCGCCAGGTAGGCGGGCGAGGCGGCCAGCACCATGGGCAGCCGGCCCAGCGGCCGGGCCACCAGCTCGGTGTCGCCGACCGGTCCGGCGCGGAGGCTCACGTCGTAGCCCTCGCGGATGACGTCGACGTGCCGGTCGGTGACGCCGAGCTCCAGCTTGATCTGCGGGTGACGGGCCAGGAACTCGCCGGTCAGGGCGTCGAGCAGGCCCGGGGCCAGCACGTTGGGCAGGCTGACCCGCAGCCGCCCGCGCCCGCCCGTGTCGGCGTGCAGGGCGTCCTCGGCGTCCTCCAGCGCGCGGAGCAACGGCCCGACCCGCTCGAAATAGGCCGCGCCGTCGTCGGTCAGGGTCAGGGTGCGGGTGGAGCGCAGGAACAGCTTGGCTCCCAGCCGCCGCTCCAGCCGGTCGATGCTCTTGGACACCGCCGAGGGCGTGGTCCCGATCAGGCGGGCGGCCGCGCTGAACGAGCCGGTCTCAACCGCCCGGACGAACTGAACCAACCCCGCGGTCTTGTCCACGCCGACCCGATCTTTGACAAAACGGCACAGTTGTCGTGCCGTACGCGCACTTTCTCTGAAATTCTGACGCTGTTACCCTGCCCGGGCAACCAGGATGTGGCCTCGCGGGCGCGGGGCGCCGACGCAAAAGGCGTCCTCCACCCTCAAAATCGCAGCGAGGCTTCGATGGACGTTTCCAAGCTCCACAACAACGGCGTGCCGCCGGCCTTCCGCGGCTCGGCCCTCGACCAGACCGCCCCGGTGTCGGGCGCGAGCTCGACCGAGACGTCGGGCGTACGCGCGGACTTCGACAAGATCGCCCACAAGACCCCGGCCGAGCGCATGCGCGACGCCCTGCTCAAGCGGCTGGGCTACACCGAGGAAAGCCTGAAGGACCTGTCCCCCGAAAAGCGCGAGGCGGTCGAGCAGAAGCTGCAGCAGATGCTCCAGGAAGAGGCCAAGACCGCCGCCGCGACCGGCGCCCGTCCGGGCCAGGTCAAGGACGTGACGGCCTAAATCCCTCTCCCGGTCGGGAGAGGGAGAGACCTGCGCTCCGCGCCGGTGCGCGGGGCGTGTCCTTCTCCCGCCGGGAGAAGGACCCCGGTCAGGGGCTGGCGCGCCGACCGCGCCCGCGCTATATCCACCTGACATCGCTATCGCAGCGTCTTCCGACGCTTCGAGCGGCGGCCGGAAGGCCCGCCGCTTTTTTGTTGACCAGAGGACTGCCGAGTTGCGCGCCAAGACCGCCGAGGACCGCGCCATCCTGGAGCTGCTGGACCCCGTGGCCGAGAGCCAGGGGCTGGAGATCGTCCGGGTCCGCCTGATGGGCGGCACCCAGCGTCGCCGCCTGCAGATCATGGCCGAGCGTCCCGCCGACCACGACATCACCATCGACGAGTGCACGCGCCTGTCGCGCGCGGTCTCCGAGGTGATGGACGCCGCCGATCCGATCGCCGGCGAATACATGCTGGAGGTCTCCTCGCCGGGCATCGACCGGCCGCTGACCCGGCTGAAGGATTTCGAGATCTGGGAAGGCTACGAGGCGCGCATCGAGCTCGACCGTCTGGTCGAGAACCGTAAGCGCTTCAAGGGAACCCTGGCCGGGGTGGAGGGCGACAACGTCGCCGTCGACCTGGAGGGCGAGGACGAGACGGCGATGGTGCCGTTCGCCTGGATCTCCGAGGCCAAGCTCGTCATGACCGACGAGCTGATGAAAAAAGGCGCCGCGGAACGCGCGGCGCGTTTGACCAGTCAAACCGACGAAGAAGAGGACGAAGCCTGATGGCCGTCACCGGAATCAGCGCCAACCGGCTGGAGCTCCTGCAGATCGCCGACGCGGTGGCCCGCGAGAAGCTGATCGAGAAAGAGATCGTGATCAGCGCGATCGAGGAAGCGATCCAGAAGGCGGCCCGCGCCCGTTACGGCGCCGAGCACGACATCCGCGCCGCGATCGACCACAAGACCGGCGAACTGGCCCTGACCCGCGTGGTCACCGTGGTCGAGGACGAGCTGGACATCGAGAACGACTACGCCTTCCTTCGCCTCAAGGACGCCCTGAAGCGCGACAAGGAAGCCTTCGTCGGCAAGGAATACGTCGAGACCCTGCCGCCGTTCGAGTTCGGCCGGGTGCAGACCCAGATGGCCCGCCAGGTCGTGACCCATAAGGTCCGCGAGGCCGAGCGCGAAAAGCAGTACGAAGAGTACAAGGACCGCGCCGGCGAGATCGTCAACGGCACCGTCAAGCGCGTCGAATACGGCAACGTGATCGTCGACCTGGGCCGTGGCGAAGGCGTGATGCGCCGCGACCAGTCGATCCCGCGCGAGATGTTCAACATCGGCGACCGGATCCGCGCCTACATCTACGACGTCCGTCGCGAGACCAAGGGCCCGCAGATCATGCTGAGCCGCGCCCACCCGGGCTTCATGGCCAAGCTGTTCGCCCAGGAAGTGCCGGAAGTGTACGACGGCGTCATCGAGATCCGCGCCGTGGCCCGCGACCCGGGCTCGCGCGCCAAGATGGCGGTGCTGTCCAACGACGGCTCGATCGATCCCGTGGGCGCCTGCGTCGGCATGCGCGGCTCGCGCGTGCAGGCGGTCGTGGCCGAGCTGCAGGGCGAGAAGATCGACATCATCCAGTGGTCGCCGGACGAGCCGACCTTCATCGTCAACGGCCTGGCGCCGGCCGAAGTCACCAAGGTGGTGCTGGACGAAGAAGACGAGCGCGTCGAAGTGGTGGTGCCGGACGAACAGCTGTCGCTGGCCATCGGCCGCCGCGGCCAGAACGTCCGCTTGGCCTCGCAGCTGACCGGCTGGCAGATCGACATCATCACCGAGAGCCAGGACAGCGAGCGCCGCCAGCGCGAGTTCACCGAGCGCACCCAGCTGTTCCAGGAAGCCCTGGACGTGGACGAGGTCATCGCCCAGCTGCTGGCCACCGAAGGCTTCTCCTCGCTCGACGAAATCGCCTTCGTCGACGAGAACGAGATCGCCACGATCGAGGGCTTCGACGAAGACACCGCCCAGGAGCTGCAGACCCGCGCCCGCGAATTCCTCGAGCGTGAAGCCGCGGCCCTGGACGCCAAGCGCAAGGAGCTGGGCGTCGAGGACGGCGTGCTCGGCGTCGAAGGCGTCACCCTGCCCATGGCCGTGGCCCTGGGCGAAGGCGGCGTGAAGACGGTCGAGGACCTGGCCGACCTGGCCACCGACGAAATCCGCGGCGGCTACGAAATCCGCGCCGGCGAGCGCACCCGGGTCCCGGGCGTGCTGGAGAGCTTCAACCTGACCATCGAGCAGGCCGAGAGCCTGATCCTGCGTGCCCGCGTCGCGGCCGGCTGGATCGACGCCTCGGAGCTGGAAGTTCCGGTGGAGGAAGATGCCGAGGCCGAGGGCGACTTCGCTGAAGGCGAGCCCGAGGCGACCGAAGAGGCGTAAGCAGGCTTGTCCGACCGCGACACCCGTCCGGCGGAAACCGAGGGGATGAGGGCCGAGCCCTCGTCCCCTTCCGTTTCTGGCCCTCATGCTTCTGGCGACGACGCGCGCGCCCGCAAGGACCTCGCGACGGGCGAAGTGATGCCCGAAGAGCGCCTGATCCGGTTTGCGGCCGCGCCGGACGGCTCGGTCGTGCCGGACCTGGCGCGCAAGCTGCCGGGCCGGGGCATGTGGGTGGAGGCCAGCCGCGAGGCGGTCGACGCCGCGGTGAAGAAGAACCTGTTCTCCCGCTCGGCGAAGGCGAAACTGACCGCCCAGCCGGATCTCGCCGACCTGGTCGAACGCCTGCTGGCCAGGCGCGTTCTGGAGCAGCTGGGCCTCGCCCGTCGCGAGGGGGTCCTTGTCAACGGCTTCGAGAAGGCCCACATGGCCCTCAAGTCGGGAAAGGTCGCCTGGCTGATCGAAGCTTCGGACGGCAGCCCGGACGGGCGCAACAAGCTTCTCTCGGCGGCCACACGCCAGACCCCGCCGGTTCCGGTTCTTGGCGCGTTTTCCGCAGAAGAATTGGGTTTGGCCTTAGGGCTGGATAATGTGATACACGTCGTCCTCCTTGCGGGGCGACGGGCCGACCGCTGGACCGAAGAGGTCCGCAAACTGGCCGGGTTTCGCCCGCTCCTACCACCGAGTTGGCGCGAGGAAGCTCGAAACGGGCGGGGCGGTTGACGCCTCGGCCGGATTTGTTTTTGGAACGACGAGCGAAGGCCGGAGCCTGGGCTCCGCGATCGAGTAAAGCGAGCGAATGAGCGACGCGAACGACAACAACGACGGCGGCAACAAGCCTGCCTCGGGCGGACGTCCGCCCCTCACCCTGAAGCCGCGCGCGGCCGGATCGGTGAGCACGGGTACGGTGCGCCAGAGCTTCAGCCACGGCCGGTCCAAGACCGTGGTGGTCGAGACCAAGCGCCGTCGTGTGGAAGGCGCCCCCGAGAAGCCGGCGCAGCAGGCCTTCGAGGTGAAGCCGCGTCCGCAGGCGCCCGCGCCGGAAGCGCGCGAGGCCAAGCCGTCCGCCGCCTCGGCCGCCGCTGGCGGCCTGTCGGCCGGTGAGATGGAAGCTCGTCGCCGCGCCATCGAGGGCGCCCGGGTCGAGCAGGATCGCCGCGACGCCGAGCGCGGCGCCGCCGAAGCCGCCCAGCGCGCCCAGGAAGACGCC
>NZ_JAAIVC010000125.1 GCF_010975005.1 Caulobacter sp. 17J65-9
CCGGGATCCAGCCGTCGGCCCGCTCGCCGACCCCGGCCAGCATCAGCGCGCCCGAGCCCAGCGGCGCCTGCAGCACGCCCGCAGCGCGGGCGGCGCCCAGCTCACCGGCTTCGGCGTCGAAGGTATAGGCGCCCGGCTGGCCGGAGACCTCGTCCAGCGTCACCACCCCGGTCAGGGCGCCCGCGCCGTAGGGGCCAGCACCCGCCCCGCGGACCACCGAGGCGCCCGCCAGGCTCTCCGGCGGCAGGGACGCCCAGATCACCCAGCCGCCGAACGGATCGTTCTGCGGCACCCCGTCCAGGGTCACCAGGGCGCGCCCGGCGCCGGTGGGCCCCAGCGCCCGCAGGGACAGGCCCTGGATGGTGGCGTTGGCCCCGCCGCTGTCGGTGCGCCGGAACAGCGACACGCCGGGGACCTGCTTCAGCGCCTCGTCGACGCGCGGCGCGAGGGTCAGGTCGGCCGCGTCCAGGCGGATGATCGAGAAGGCCGCGTCGCCGGGATTGGGCGTCGGCCTGGGCGCGCGGACCACCACCGTCTCGACCGCCTCGGCGGCCGGCGGCGCTGCGGCGTAGTCCATCTGTGCGCCCCCGAAACGGCTCCGCTTGCTCAACAGCCAAGCCTGTTCGCGGGTTCCCCGGCCACGGCTCCGGTGGGGAACAACATACGCGGGCGACCGGTAACGCACCTGCGTGGGGGCGCCCGTTCTCCGCGAACGGCGGCGCCCCGCTTCAAGGAGGCACGCCATGACCGTGCACACCGGCTCGCCCACCCCCCTCGTCGACGCCATGCTGCAGCCGCTGGCCCAGAACTGGTGGGTGCTGCTGCTGCGCGGCATCGCCGCCATCATCTTCGGCGTCCTGGCCTTCGCCATGCCAGGCATCACCCTTCTGACCCTGACCGTGGTCTGGGGCGCCTTCGCCTTCGTCGACGGCGCGCTGGCGCTGTGGGCGGCGATCACCGGGAGAGGCGGCCGCGTGACGCCGCGCTGGTGGCTGGCGGTGGTGGGCCTGGCCGGCGTGGCCATCGGCGTGCTGGCGGTGATCAATCCCGTGGCGGTGGCCGGGGCCCTGCTGCTCTACATCGCCGTCTGGGCGATCATCGTCGGCGTGCTGGAGATCTGGGGCGGCTTCAAGCTGCGCAAGGAGATCCAGGGCGAGTGGCTGCTGATCCTCACCGGCGTGCTGTGGGTACTGTTCGGCATCGCCATGATCGCGCGGCCGGGCGTCGGCGCCCTGGCGGTGATCTGGATGATCGCGGCCGCGGCCATCGTCGCGGGGATCAGCTTCGTGGGCTTCGCCTTCCGGCTGAAGAAGCACAAGCTGCCGAGCTGAGACCCTAGAGCGCGATAGCCGAAAGTGGACGCCGGTTTCGGCGGCCATCGCGCTCCAATTAAGGAACTAGAGCAGCGTGCCCGCCGTCGCCTGCTGCGGCGCTTCCTCGACCCGGAGCGCCCCGGCCGGCGAGGGCTTCAGCAGCTCGGCGCCGTCGACCGACGGGTCCAGCCACGCCGTCCACGCGGCCTTGTCCAGCACCACCGGCTGGCGGTCGTGATAGGGCGCGACGTCCGGGCCCGGCGCCGTGGTCAGCAGGGTGAAGCTCTCGCCGACCTCGCCCTCCGGCGGGCGCCACAGGCCGGCGAAGCAGAACCAGTCGGCGTCGGTCACCGTGAACCGCCAGCGGGTCTTCGGGTACTTCGCGCCGGTGAACTCGTAGAAGGCCGAGGCCGGGACCAGGCAGCGGCCGGTCGTGAACCGTCGGCCCTCAGAACGGAAGTTGATCACCGGCCCCGCCTTGGGCCGCCCCGGCGGAAAGCCCCAGCGCAGCATGGCCAGCTCCGACCCGCCCGGAATGGCGCGGATCACCGGCGCGGTGTCGGTCGGGCGGACGGGATCCTGCTCCGCCAGGTTCGGCGCAGACCCGGGCCCGGGCTTCAGCAGCGGCAGGCCCAGCCGCTCCATCGCCTCGACGAAGGCCCGATAGGGCGCCTTGTTGACGTAGGCGTTGCACATCAGACCAGCCCCTCCCCGTCCGAGGCCAGATGGATCAGAGGGTGGGGCTTGCCGGCCGCGTCGGTGGCCGAACGGCCGACCTCGCGGAAGCCCAGCCGCGCATAGAAGGCCCGCGCCGGATGGTTCTCCTCGTTGACGTCCACCGCCAGCGGCCCCTTCAGGCCGTAGGCGTGGGCCAGCAGGGCCCGGCCGATCCCTTGGCGATGGGCGGCCGGGTCTACGAACAGGGCGTCGACCTTGGCGTTGGTCAGCCCCACGAAGCCGGTCAGCCGGTCCGCGTCGCCCTCCGCCACCCAGACCTCGGCGAAGGGCAGGTACTGGTCGCGCACGATCGGCAGGTAGAAGCGGATGTCCGCGTCGGTCAGGAAGTCGTGGGTGGCGCGCACCGCGTCGTTCCAGATCTCGATGACGCGGGCGAGGTCCTCGTCGTGGGCGCGGCGCAGCTGCATGGCCCCAGCATACGGCGGCGGGAAGCCGGCGGGAACGCCGTTCGCCCGACGGCGGTTCGGGCGGCGATCTTACGGAGGCGCCCGATGACTCAGATGGTGATCCACCACAAGGTGAAGGACTACGACGCCTGGCGGCCCGGCTACGACAACCACGCGCCCAGCCGAAAGGCGGCCGGCATCAGCGGCGGCGAGGTGTTCCGCAAGGCCGACGACCCGAACGACGTGGTCATCCTGTTCGAGGTGGCCGACGAGACGCGTGCGCGCAGCTGGGCGCAGTCGGACGACCTGCGCTCGGTCATGAGCAAGGCCGGGGTGGTCGGCCAGCCGCGGATCGACTTCATCCACTAGAGACCAGGCCGCCGGCGGAACACCGTTCAGTCGGCGGCTTGCTCCGGGCCCGGCCCCTGCCCTAGATGGGCCCTCATGCCCGGACAGGACGAAACCGCCCGCACGCTGCTCGTGCTCGCCCACCCGGCGCTGGAACGCGCGCGCCTGAACCCGGCCCTGGCCGAGGCGGCGCAGGCCCTGCCCGGCGTGACCCTGCGCGACCTCTACGAGCTCTATCCCGACTTCACCGTCGACGTGCGCACCGAGCAGAAGCTGCTGCTGGAGCACGACCTCGTCGTCCTGCAGTTCCCGCTGTTCTGGTACTCCGCGCCGTCGCTGCTGAAGGAGTGGATCGACGCGGTCTGGCTGAAGGGCTTCGCCTACGGCCCGCGCGGCGTCGCCCTGCGCGGCAAGACCCTGCTGTGCGTGATCTCGACCTCGGCGGCGGAGGCGGACTTCACGGCCGACGGCGAGTACCGCTTCAGCCTGACCGAGTTTCTGCGCCCGTTCGAGCAGACCGCCCGCTACTGCGGCCTGCACTGGGCCGAACCGTTCGTGGTGTTCGGCGAGACCATCGCCTCGGACGAGGGCCTGCGCCGGACCGCCGAGGCCTATCGTGACCGGCTGGCCGAACTCGGCGCCCGCATCGCCCGCTCCCTGCCGACGGACGGCTGACCCATGACCGTCCTGACCCAGGTCTTCGTCTATCTCGCCGCCGCCGTCGTGTCCGGGCCGGCCGCCAAGCGCTGCGGCCTCGGCTCGGTGCTGGGCTACCTCGTCGCCGGCGTGGCCATCGGGCCGCACGCCCTCAAGCTGGTCGGCGCGGTCGAGGACGTGAGCCGGGCCGCCGAATTCGGCGTCGTCATCCTGCTGTTCCTGATCGGGCTCGAACTGAGACCCGCCCTGCTGTGGAACCTCCGCCGGGCGATCTTCGGGCTGGGCCTGGCGCAGATGCTGGCGGTCGCCGCGGCCCTCGCCGCCGGCGCCGTCGTGCTGGGCCTGACCGGCCGCGAGGCGATCGCCGCCGGGCTGATCCTGGCCCTGTCCTCCACCGCCATCGTGCTGCAGCTGCTTGACGAGAAGGGCCTGCGCCGGGGCCCGGTCGGCATGGCGGTGTTCGGCGTCCTGCTGTTCCAGGACCTGGCGGTCATCCCGCTTCTGGCCTTCCTGCCGCTGCTCGCGGTCGGCGGCGCGGCCGCCGCGCACGACGCCCAGGCCGCGGCCCACGGCATCAACCTGATCGGCGACTGGCCCGCCTGGGCCCAGGGCCTGGCTGTGCTCGGCGCGGTCCTGGCCCTGGTCGTCGGCGGCCGCTACCTGACCCAGCCGGTGTTCCGCTACATCGCCCGCGCCGGCCTGCGCGAGGCCTTCACCGCCTTCGCCCTGCTGCTCGTGGTGGGCGCGGCGCTGCTGATGCAACTGGTCGGCATGTCCCCGGCGCTGGGCGCCTTCCTGGCCGGCGTGGTGCTGGCCGAAAGCGAGTTCCGGCGCGAGCTGGAGACCGACATCGAGCCGTTCCGCGGCCTGCTGCTCGGCCTGTTCTTCATCACCGTCGGCGCCGGCCTGAACGTGCCGCTGGTGCTGTCGCGCCCGGTCGACCTCGCCCTCGTCGTGCTGGGGCTGATGGTCCTGAAGGGGCTGGTGATGTTCTGCATCGGCCTGCTGTTCCGCGGCCCCTGGCGCGACGCGGGCACCGCCGCGGTCGCCCTCTCCCAGGGCGGCGAGTTCGCCTTCGTCCTGCTGACCTTCGCGGTGACCACGCGCGTGCTGGGGGCCGACCTCGCCGCCCTGCTGACCGCGGCGGTGGCCCTGTCCATGGCCGCGACGCCCCTGGCCCTGACCGCCTGGGAACGCCTGGCCCGTACGCCCGCCCGCTCAGGCGCCGAGCCGGTCAACGCCTTCGAGGAGGAGTCCGCGCCCGACGCCCTGATCATCGGCTTCGGCCGGTTCGGCCAGATCGTCGGCCGGGTGCTGACCGCCAACGGCTTCACCACCTCGGTGCTGGAGAGCTCGGTCGAGCAGATCGAGCTGCTGCGCCGCTTCGGACGTCGGGTCTACTACGGCGACGGCGCGCGCCTGGACCTGCTGCGCGCCGCCGGCGCCGAGCGCGCCAAGGTCCTCGTCGTGGCCGTCGACGACCGGGAAAAGGCCACGGAGATCGTCGAGATCGCCCGCGAAACCTTCCCGCACCTGAAGGTGATGGCCCGCGCCTTCGACCGCCGCCACGCCTACGAACTGCTCGACAAGGGCGCCCAGGTGGTCGAGCGCGAGACCTTCGAGGGCGGCCTGGCCATGGCGGCCGAGACCCTGCGCGGGCTCGGCTGGCGGGCCTACCGCGCCGAGCGGGCGGCGCGCCTGTTCCGCCTGCACGACGAGCGGATGTTCGAGCAGCTGCGCCCGCTGTGGGGCGACGAGGAGCGCTTCACCATCGCCACCCGCGAAAGCTCGCCGCGCATGGACGACCTGCTGCGCTCCGACCTCGAGCGGGCGGTGACCCGGGCGGAGGGCGAGACCGAGGAAGAGGCCAAGGGCCCCGACCCCGGCGCCTTCGGCTGCTGAACCGGTCGGAACCGCGAACTGGGCCCGGGGTTGGTCGCCAGGGGCTCGGGAGCCGGTGCGATGAAGACGATGAAGGCCGCCGTAGTGCGCGCGTTCGGTCAACCGCTCGTCCTTGAGGAGGTCCCGACGCCTGAGCCCGGTCAGCGGCAGATCCTGGTCAAGGTCGCCGCTTGCGGCGTGTGCCACACCGACCTGCACGCCGCCGACGGGGACTGGCCGGTCAAGCCGTCACCACCGTTCATTCCCGGCCACGAGGGCGTCGGCCACGTCGTCGCCGTCGGCGCCGACGTGCGCGGCGTGAAGGAAGGCGACCGGGTCGGCGTGCCCTGGCTGCACACCGCCTGCGGCCGCTGCCGCCACTGCCTGGGCGCCTGGGAGACGCTGTGCCGGTCGCAGCAGAACACCGGCTACTCGGTCAACGGCGCCTTCGCCGAATACGTGCTGGCCGATCCCGATTACGTCGGACACCTGCCCGACAACGTCGGCTTCGCCGAGATCGCGCCGATCCTGTGCGCGGGGGTGACGGTCTACAAGGGCCTGAAGATGACCGACACCCGGCCGGGAGACTGGGTCGTCATCTCGGGCATAGGCGGCCTGGGCCACGTCGCCGTCCAGTACGCCCGGGCGATGGGGCTCAACGTCATCGCGGTCGACGTCGACGACGCCAAACTGGCCCTGGCGAAGCGCCTCGGCGCCGCGCTGAGCGTGAACGCGAAGACCGAAGACCCGGTCGCCTTCGTGCAGCGCGCCGTCGGCGGGGCTCAGGGCGTGCTCGTCACCGCCGTCTCGCCCAAGGCGTTCGAGCAGGCGCTCGGCATGGTCGACCGGGGCGGGACGGTGTCGCTCACCGGCCTGCCGCCCGGCGATTTCCCGGTTCCCATCTTCGACATGGTGTTGAACGGCATCACCGTGCGCGGTTCGATCGTGGGCACCCGGCTCGATCTCCAGGAGGCGCTGGACTTCGCCCGCGACGGCAAGGTGAAGGCGACGGTCACCACCGACCGGCTCGAGAACATCAACGAGGTGTTCGCACGCATGAAGGCGGGCCAGATCGAAGGCCGGGTGGTGCTCGACTTCGAACATTAGAGAATTCGCCGGGAACCTCGCGCACCTCCAACCGTTACGCTTGATCGGGACGAATGGGGCGATAAGGCCATGCTCGAGCGGTTGCTCCGCGAGTATGTGCGTGAAGGGTCCGCGGCTTTCAGCCTGCCGGACGGACGGCGGCTGGTGATCGGCGACGACCCGGACCCGTCGGTGGCGGTGCGCCTGGCCGACTGGGCGACCGTACGCCGGATCGCCGCCAAGCCGGCCCTGGCCGTCGGCGAAGCCTTCATGGACGGCGGCCTGATCATGGAGCGCGGCTCCATCTACGACCTCGTCGACCTGGTCGCCCGCCGGCCGATGCAGCCGCTCGGCCTGCTGGGCCGCATTCGCGCACGCATGGACCAGGCCAACGACCGGCGCGCCTCGCGCCAGAACGTGGCCCACCACTACGACCTGTCCTACGACCTCTACCGCCGCTTCCTCGACCAGGACATGCAGTACTCCTGCGCCGTGTTCGAGCGCCCGGACATGAGCCTGGAGGAGGCCCAGGCCGCCAAGAAGCGCCGGCTCGCCGCCAAGCTGCTGCTGCAGCCGGGCATGCGCGTGCTCGACATCGGCTGCGGCTGGGGCGGACTGGCCCTGACGCTGGCCGAACTGGGCGCCGAGGTGGTGGGCGTCACCCTCTCGCAGGAACAGCTGGCCATCGCCCGGGAGCGGGCCGAGGAGCGCGGCCTGTCGAACCGGGTGCGCTTCGAACTCTGCGACTACCGCGACGTGCAGGGCCCGTTCGACCGGATCATCTCGGTCGGCATGTTCGAGCACGTCGGGGTGCCCAACTTCCCGGCCTATTTCGAGGCGGTCTCGCGCCTGCTGACCGACGACGGCGTGGCGGTGATCCACTCCATCGGCCGCAAGGACGGACCCGGCGCCACCCAGCCGTGGATCGCCAAGTACATCTTCCCGGGCGGCTACATTCCCGCCCTCTCGGAGGTGCTGCCGTCGATCGAGCCCACCGGCATGTGGGTGACCGACGTGGAGATCCTGCGCCTGCACTACGCCGAGACCTTGCGGCACTGGCGCCAGCGCTTCATGGCCAGGCGCGAGGAGATCGCCGGCCTCTACGACGAGCGCTTCTGCCGGATGTGGGAGTTCTACCTGGTGGTCAGCGAGATCGCCTTCCGCAGGCGCGGCCACATGGTCTTCCAGCTGCAACTCAGCAAACGGGTGGACGCGGTGCCGCTCACGCGCGACTATCTCGGCGGTTTTGAAACGAAGGCCGCAGCCTCGGTGCGAGCGGCCTGACCGGACGGGGCGAGACAAGCCCCGCCGCATCGTCGGGGAGCTCCTATGATCAAGTCCGCCGCCACCGCGCTCGCGCTCGTGCTCGCGCCTGTCGCCGCCGTGGCCGTCGTCGCGACGCCGGCCGCCGCCCAGCAGCAGCCGGCCGCCACCGCCCAGTGGAAGCAGATCGTCGCCGATTGGGAAGCGGCCGAGCGGGCCGAAGACCCGATCAGCTCCGGTTCGGAAGGCGACGCCGCCGCCCTGTCGAAGCTGCCGGACATCACCCCAGCCGGCGACGCCCGCCGCACCGCCGTCATCAAGACCTTCCAGGCCCGCCTGAAGGCCGTGCCGGTCGCCCAGCTGTCGGCCGAGGACGCCTTCAACCACGCCTTCCTGTCGCGCATCGTCAACGAGCGCCTCGAGGGCGACCAGTTCGACGGCGCCCGCCTGGCCTTCGATTCCGAAGGCGGCCCCGGCACCATGTTCGGCTACCTGGCCCGCTCCACCCCGATCTCGTCGAAGGCCGAGGCCGAAGCCTGGCTGGCGCGGATGGGCGGCGCGGCCAAGTTCTACGCCGACTCCCAGGCCAACGCCCGGCGCGGCGTCAAGACCGGCTTCACCCAGCCGAAATCCACCGTCGAAAGCGCCCTGACCATCGCCCAGGCCGAGGCCGCCTTCGCGCTCGACCAGGATCCGATGCTGATCCCGCTGGCCAAGCTGCCCGACAGCATTTCGGCCGCCGACCAGGCCGCCCTGCGCGACCGCGCCAAGAAGATCATCGTCGAGCAGATCCAGCCGGCGCGCCGCGAGTGGGTGCGCTTCCTGAAGGACGAGTACATGCCCAAGGCCCGCCCGGGCCTGGGCGTCTCCACCCTGCCGAACGGCAAGGCCTATTACGCCTGGCTGGCGCGCGGCTACACCACCACCGACCTGACCCCGGACCAGATCCACGAGATCGGCAAGTCCGAGGTCGCCCGCATTCGCGCCGAGATGGACAAGGAAATCGCGGCGGCGGGCTTCAAGGGCACCTTCCCCGAGTTCCTGCAGTGGCTGCGCACCGACCCGCGGTTCTACGCCCAGTCGCGCGAAGACCTGATGGAGAAGGCCTCGGAGATCGCCAAGCGCTCCGACGACCAGCTGCCGCGCCTGTTCAAGACCCTGCCGCGCCTGACCTACGGCGTGCGCCCGGTGCCGCGCGAGATCGAAGAGAACTACACCACCGGCCGCTACTCGCCCGGTTCGCCGCAGCTGGGCATCGCCGGCGGCTACCTGGTCAACACCTCCAAGCTGGACCAGCGCCCGCTGTATGAGCTGCCGGCCCTGACCCTGCACGAGGCCGTTCCGGGCCACCACCTGCAGATCGCGCTGGCCCAGGAAGCCGGCGACCAGCCCTGGTTCCGCCGCAACGCCAACGTCACCGCCTACACCGAAGGCTGGGGCCTCTATTCGGAGTTCCTCGGCTACGAGATGGGGATGTACCGCGACCCGTACGAGCGGTTCGGCAAGCTCAGCTACGAGATGTGGCGCGCCTGCCGCCTGGTCGCCGACACGGGCATCCACGCCAAGGGCTGGACCATCGAGCAGGCCCGCGCCTGCTTCCGGGACAACTCGGCGCTCGCCCCGCACAACATCGAGACCGAGCTGCAGCGCTACATCAGCTGGCCCGGCCAGGCGCTGGGCTACAAGATCGGCGAGCTGAAGCTGAAGGAGCTGCGCAAGAAGGCCGAGGCCGAGCTGGGCCCCGACTTCAACGTGCGCGAATTCCACGACGCCGTGCTGCTGGAGGGGGCCATGCCGCTCTCCCTGCTCGAACAGCACATCGACGAGTGGATCGCCGAAAAGAAGAAGGCGAAGTAAGGGTCAGCGGCGGCTGACCCGGTCCTTGTCGCGCGGCGTCTGATCGCGCAGTTCCATGATGAAGGTGTAGGGGGCGGCGTCGTCGCGGAAAGACCGCGGCTCGCCCGCAACCCTCACCTCCGCCTGGACGTCAGGCGTGACGGGAACGGCCGTCGCCGGCTGGGCGGCGTCGGCCTGGGGCAGGACCGGCTCGGACATGGGGTACTCCTGAGCGCTCGCGGGCGCTTCGGGGCCGGCGCCTCGCTACTCCGGAAAAACGTCACGCCGGACGCTGTTCCAGCGGAGCCTGAAAGATTCCCCTGCTCAGCCGCGCAGCGGAAACTCCAGCGTGCAGGCCAGGCCGCCCGGGGCCCAGTTCAGCTCGGCCTTGCCGCCGAGGTCGCCGGCCACGCTGCGCCGGATCAGGGTCGAGCCGAAGCCGCCCCGTTCGGGCGGGCGCACGGCCGGCCCGCCGCGCTCCGCCCAGCTCATGTACACCCGCGCGTCGTCGTCCTCGGCCTCGCGCCGCCAGGTCACCGACACCGCCCCGTCCGGCGCGCCCAGCGCCCCGTGCTTGACCGCGTTGGTGGTCAGCTCGTGGACCACCAGGGCCAGGGCCACCGCCTGGCGCGGCGTCAGCTCCACCGACGGTCCCTCGACCCGCGTCCGTTCCGTCAGGCCGTCGGTCCAGGGATCCAGCTCGCGCGAGACGATGTCGCGCACGTCCGCCCCCTGCCAGCAGCGCCGGGTCAGCAGGTCGTGGGCGCGGGCCAGGGCCACCAGCCGGTTTTCGAAACTCTCGCGGAAGGCCTCGGGCGAAGCCGTGTGCCGCAGGGTCTGGAAGGCCAGCGACTGCACCGTCGCCAGGGTGTTCTTGACCCGGTGGTTCAGCTCGTCGACCAGCAGGCGCTGGCGGGCCTCCGCCTCCTTCTGCTCGCTGACGTCGACCAGCATGTTGACCGCGCCCACCAGCCGGCCGCGCCGGTCGCGCAGCGGCGTCGGGTACGGCAGGATCGGCCGGCGGCTCCCGTCCGGACGTTCGGCCAGCACCTCGGCCCCGCGCACCGGCCGGTTCTCGCGCAGGGTCACGGCCATGGCGCAGTCTTCGACCGCCAGCGGCGCCCCATCGGGTGTGAACAGCTTCCAGGCCCCGCACCAGCGGGTCTCGTCCAGATCCGGCGCGCCGCCCAAAAGCTCGGCCGCGGCCGCGTTGTAGAAGGTGATCCGGCCGTCGGCGTCGGTGGTGTAGACGGCCGCCGGCAGGGCTTCGAGCAGGTCACGCGCCCGCCGTTCCGCGGCCGACGGCGTCGGGGCCGTCCGTTCCGCCAGCTCCTGGAAGCAGACCACCGCGCCCACCGCCCGGCCGACTTCGTCGAGCAGGGCCTCGGCGGTGAGGGCCACGGCCTTGCGCTCGCCGTCCGGCCGCTCGACCAGCAGCTCGGCCGAGCAGCGTCCGCCGGCCGCCAGGACTTCGAAGATCGGGGTGCGTTCGGCGGCCAGCCGGGCGCCGTCGACGCCGTACATCCGCCAGGCTCCACCGAACCGCTCGGCCTCCTCGTTGCGGCGCGGCGCGCGGCCCCACAGCCGTTCGGCCGCGCGGTTCCAGCGGATCGGCGCGCCGTCGGCGGCGCAAACGCTCACCCCGACCGGCAACAGGTCGATCGCGGCCTGGTCCAGGTCCGCCAAGGTGCGGGCACGCGTGCCCGGCGCGGCGGAGACAGCCCCCTGTCTCAACCCTACCTCCCGTTTCCCCCGCCACGATCAGGCCTCCCCGGGCGGCCTTCGTCAACCGCCTCGCGACGGAACGGCAGCGCTTGCAACCACCAACCCGGTTCAGCGGTTGTCGCGCGCATGGACGGCCCCGCTTTCGACGTCACCGAACTGCCCCCCAAGCGCGGCGCGCCGCCGAAGTTCCGGCGCAACCGCGTCGCCACCATCGCGACCCTGTGCGTGCTGGGCTTCGCCGCCGGCATGGGGGTGCAATGGGGCATGCTGCGGCGCGGCCCGCCGTCCGCGCCGCCCGCCAGTTCCACGCCGAAGCGCGCCCTCGTGCCGACGGCTCCGCGCAAGCACAACGCCATGACCGTCGGCTCCGACGCGCCGGCCCAAACCGCGGTCGCGCCGGTCGAGACCGCCGCGGTCGGCGCGCCGTCCCCGACCACGCCCCTGGCGGCAACACCCGCGACGCAAGCCGGCTCGACTCCCCTGCCCTACGCCCCGAGCGTCGGCCTGTCGCGCGACGCCCTCGACTACGGCCGCCGCGCCGAAGCGCA
>NZ_JAAIVC010000126.1 GCF_010975005.1 Caulobacter sp. 17J65-9
GCGCCTTCCCGCCGCTGCGGCTGGTGCTGCGCAAGGAGCTGCCGATCGCCGCCGGGCTGGGCGGCGGGTCCAGCGACGCCGGCGCGGCGCTGCGCCTGCTGCGCGAGGCCCTGCAGCTTGAGCTGTCCGACGACGCGCTGACGAAGATCGCCGCGGGCCTGGGCGCCGACGGGCCGATGTGCCTCTGGCGCGAAGCCGCGATCGCGGAGGGGCGGGGCGAACAGCTGTCGCCGCCGCCCGGCCTGCCGGACATCCACGCCGTGCTGGTCAATCCGGGCGTGCCTTCGCCGACCGGGCCGGTCTACCGCGCCTACGACGCGGCCGGGGCGCCGGGCGGGGCGGACCGCCCAGCGCTGCCCGACGCGTTCGACAGCGTCGAGGAACTGGCGGCGGTGCTAGCGGCCTGCCGCAACGACCTGGAGGCGCCGGCCGTCGCCCTGGCCCCGGCCATCGGCGCCGCCTTGCAGGTCCTGCGCGGCGAGCCGGAGGTGCTGCTGGCGCGGATGTCGGGCTCGGGCGCGACCTGTTTTGCGCTGTGCGGCGGCGAACTGGAGGCGGCGAGCCTGGCCGAACGCCTCGCGGCCGAACGGGCCGATTGGTGGGTCCGGGTCTGCCGCCTGGCTTGAGCCTTCACGGACTGACGCTCCGGTGGGGCAACTTCGCCGACACCCGGTGCGTTATGCGGGGGTGAACAAGGCGGAGTCGGGGGTCTTTTCCGGAAGGGACTTCCTCAATGCTCAAGCTGAAACTGCTTACGGCCGCAGCCGCCGCCGCCCTCCTGGCTAGCGCGGCGGCAGCCCAGACGGCGGCGCAGAGCGCCCCGCCTGACGACACGGCGCAATCCTCCGCGGCCACGGCCGCCCGGGATCAGGCCATGAAGGACACCATGCCGTCCGACTCGTCGGCGCAGCCGTCTGCGTCGTCCAGTCAGGCCATGCCCTCCAGTCAGGCCATGCCTTCGGCGACGACCCGGTCGTCAGCCCAGCAAACTGCGACGGCCGAGCAGACCTCGGGCCGGGCGCCGACCTCCAAGGAAGGCATGTCCGACCGCACGACCCGCGCGTGGGTCGACATGGACCTGGAAGAGACCACGGTCGGCACGTCGCGCCTGTTCGTCGGCACCATCACCGACAGCGCCGGGCAGTCGATGCAGATCATCACCAACGGACCGGTGCCGGACAACGCCACCAACCGCGCCGAATTCCCGCCGTTGAGCGCCGCCGGCCGCCGCACGAGGCCGACGGGCAACTGACGACGCTGCGCTGCAGCGAAATTCTTCGGAGGGCGGGAACATCACCCGCCCTCCGCGTGTCTCTGTCGCCGGGGTTTTCGGGGATCGCGCCCGCGCTGTCGGGCTCCCAGACAGGGATGCTTTCGTATGAAGTCGACCGTCCTGTTCGGCGCTTGCGCCGCCTTCGTTCTTGCGGCCGCCGCCGCGTCCGCCCAAACCGAATCCGCCGCCGCCATGCCGTCCGACGCGGCCGCGCCGGCCAAGCCGGCTCAGGCGCCGTGGCCGGAGAAATCGGCCGCCACCGCCGACACTGACTCGCCCGAGGCTCTCGCCGCCGCCGTGATGGCGGCGCCGGCCGCCGCGATGGCCGCCGCACCGTCGGCCGCCGGCGCGGCCGTTACGGCGCCCGCCGCCAAGGCCGACGTGATCGAGGCGATGCGCGCCCAAGGCCAGTTCGGCACCCTTCTCAAGGCGATCGAGGCCGCGAACCTGACCGAACGGCTGAAGAGCTCGCCGGGCGTCACCGTCTTCGCCCCGACCGACGCCGCCTTCGCCGCCCTGCCGGCCGGCGCGATGGAAAAGCTGATGCAGCCCGAGAACGCCGAGCAGCTTCGCAAGGTGGTGCTGTACCTGACCGTCGCCGAGAAGGTCCCGCCGGCTCAGCTGGCCACCCACAAGGGCGCGCTCAAGACCGAGGCTGACGCCGAAATGACCCTGGGCGCGGCCGGCGGGCGCGTCACCGCCGACGAGGCCACGGTCACCAAGGACATCAGCGCCGGCAACGGCACCGTCTACGCGATCGACAAGGTGATCGCGCCGGAAGGCGTGGAGCTGGACGCCGCCGTGAACTGACGTTCTTCCATCTGAGCCGGGCGCTTGCCGCCCGAGACGGCGGGCCCTATGGTCCGCCGTCTTTTTTTGCGCCCGCGAAGAACCCCCGTGTCCGCCAAAGAACCCCTCTCGTTTCAGGATCTGATCCTGACGCTGCATCGCTATTGGAGCGAGCAGGGCTGCCTGATCCTGCAGCCCTACGACGTGGAGGTGGGGGCGGGGACGCTGCACCCGGCCACCGTGCTTCGTGCGCTCGGCCCCAAGGAATGGAAGGCCGCCTACGTGCAGCCCTCCCGCCGCCCGGCCGACGGCCGCTATGGCGAGAACCCCAACCGGCTGCAGCACTATTACCAGTACCAGGTGATCCTGAAGCCGAACCCGGCCGACCTGCAGGAGCTGTACCTGGGCTCGCTGGCGGCCATCGGCATCGACCCGCTGCTGCACGACATCCGCTTCGTCGAGGACGACTGGGAGAACCCGACCGTGGGCGCCTGGGGCCTGGGCTGGGAAGTCTGGTGCGACGGCATGGAGGTCACCCAGTACACCTACTTCCAGCAGGTGGGCGGGCTGGACGTGTTCCCGGTGGCCGGCGAGCTGACCTACGGCCTGGAGCGCCTGGCCATGTACGTCCAGGGCGTCGACAACGTCTACGACCTGAAGTTCAACAACGCCGGCGTCACCTACGGCGAGGTCTTCCTCGAGAACGAGCGGCAGAACTCGGCCTTCAACTTCGAAGCCTCGGACGTCGAGACCCTGAAGCGCCAGTTCGAGGACATGGAGCGCGACGTGCCGCGCATCCTGAACCACCGCGGCCCGCAAGGTCAGCAGCTGGTGCTGCCGGCCTACGACCGGGTGCTGAAGGCCAGCCACCTGTTCAACCTGATGGACGCGCGCGGGGCCATCGCCGTGGCCGAGCGGCAGAGCTACATCGGCCGCATCCGCGACCTCTGCAAGATGTGCGCGGAGGCCTGGGTCGCCCAACAGTCGGAGCCGGCGGCGTGACCCAGATGAGCTATCTGGATTTCCCGCTGGGCGAAGCCTCCCTGGAGGCGCGGGCCCAGGACCCGGGACATCCTCCGGCCTTCTTCTGCTCCGGTGTCGGCCAGATCGCCGGCTCCGAGGTGCACAAGGCCAATCTGTTTCTGGTGCGCCGCAGCGGCGACGACCCGGCCGACTGCGGCGAACTGGAGCTGCGCGACCGGGCCTGGAGCGGCCGGCTGCTGTTCGAGCCCGCCGCCTTCGGTCTTCTGATGCGCGCCTTCTTCGCCCCGGCCGAGACCAAGCTCTCGGTCCAGTTCTTCGCCCACCCCGACGGCGACGCCCTGAAGGTGCGTCAGCTGTCGTTCGGCGTGACCCGGCTGACCTGACATGCCCCAGCTTCTGCTCGAACTGTTTTCCGAAGAGATCCCGGCGCGGATGCAGGCGAACGCCGCCCGCGATCTGGAGCGCATGGTCGTCGAGCGGCTGAAGGAGGCCGGCCTCGGCTACGAGCGCCTGCAGACCTTCGCCGGCCCGCGCCGCCTGACCCTGGTCGCCGACGGCCTGCCGGCCGCCCAGGAGGACCGGGTCGAGGAGCGCAAGGGCCCCCGCGCCAACGCGCCGGAGCAGGCCCTGGCCGGCTTCCTGCGTTCGACCGGCATGAGCCGCGAACAGCTGGAGGAGCGCGACGGCGTGCTCTTCGCCCGCATCGAGAAGAAGGGGCGCCCGACCCCTGAAATCGTTGCGGAAACCGTCGAGGCGGTGGTGCGCGGCTTCCCCTGGCCGAAGTCGATGACCTGGGGGCGCGGGAGCCTGCGCTGGGTGCGCCCGCTGCGCCGCATCCTGTGCGTGTTCGACGGCCGGATCGTGCCGCTCTCGGTCGACGGGATCGTCGCCGGCGACCTGACCGAAGGCCACCGCTTCATGGGCTCGAAGGCGCCGTTCAGGGCGCTGGACTTCGCCGCCTACAGCAACGGCCTGGCCGAGAACTTCGTGGTGCTGGACGCCGCCGATCGCAAGGCGCGCATCCTGGAGACGGCCCGCTCGCTGTGCGCCGCGCAGGGCTTCGAGCTGGTCGAGGACGAGGGGTTGCTGGACGAGGTCTCGGGCCTGGCCGAATGGCCGGTGCCGATCCTGGGCGTCATGGACCCGGCCTTCCTGGACCTGCCGCCGGAGGTGATCCGCACCTCCATGCGCACCCACCAGAAGTACTTCGCCGTGCGCGAGCCGGGCTCCAACCGGCTGGCCCCGCACTTCATCGCCGTGGCCAACATCGAGGCCAGGGACGGCGGCACGGCCATGGCCGCCGGCTACGCCCGGGTGCTGTCGGCCCGCCTGAACGACGCGCGCTTCTTCTGGGACGAGGACCGCAAGATCCCGCTGGAGGACCGGCTGGAGAAGCTGAAGGGCGTCACCTTCCACGCCAAGCTCGGCACCATGCACCAGCGGGTCGAGCGGATCACCGCCCTGGCCCGCGCGATCGCGCCGCTGGTCCACGCCGATCCGGCGCTGGCCGCCGCCGCCGCGGGGCTGGCCAAGGCGGACCTGGCCACCGGCATGGTCGGCGAGTTCCCCGAGCTGCAGGGGATCATGGGCGGCTACTACGCCCGCCAGGAGCCCTACCGCGAGGCCGAGCACCACGCGCCGCAGGCCTTCAACGACGGCGCCGAGGACCCGCTGTCCTCGACCGACATCCTGGCCGTCGCCCCGTGCCCGCATTCGAGCGAGACCAAGGCCTGGTACGACGGCCTGAGCCGCGACTGCGTCGAGGACGTCGCCGTCGCCATCCGCGACCACTACAAGCCGCAGGGCCCGGCCGACGCGGTGCCGCTGGCCCCGGTCAGCGTGGCCGTCGCGCTCGCGGACAAGCTCGACACCCTGGTCGGCTTCTTCGCCATCGACGAGAAGCCCACCGGCTCGAAGGACCCGTTCGCGCTGCGCCGCGCCGCCCTGGGCGTGATCCGCATCGCGCTGGAGACCCGCGCGCGATTCTCGCTGCGCAGCCTGGTCGAGCAGGCCGGCAAGGCCGACGCCCAGGAGCTGGCCGCCTTCTTCGCCGACCGTCTGAAGGTGCTGCTACGCGACGAGGGCAAGCGTTACGACCTGGTCGACGCGGTGTTCGCGCTGGGCGACGACGACCTGGTGCGCATCGTGGCGCGGGTCGAGGCGCTGGACGGCTTCCTGCACACCGAGGACGGCAAGAACCTGCTGGCCGGCTACCGCCGCGCCGTGAACATCCTCAAGGCCGAGGCCAAGAAGACCCCGGCCGAGGAGGCGAGCTACGCCGCCGCGGTCGACGCCGGCCTGCTGGGCGAGGCCGAGGAGAAGGCCCTGGCCGAAGCTTTGGCGAAGGCGCTCGGCGAGCTGGAACAGAAGCTCGGCCATGAGGATTTCAAGAGCGCGATGGCGGCGCTGTCGGGCCTGCGCGGCCCGGTGGACGCCTTCTTCGACAAGGTTCTGGTCAACGACCCCGACCCGGCGGTGCGGTTGAACCGGCTACGCCTGTTGTCTCAAATCCGCGACGCGGCTAATCGCGTCGCCGACTTCTCGCTGATCGCGGGCTGAGGCCCGCGGACGCCTTCAAGGCGGAGCTTAGAGGACTGCTTATGCTGGACGCTGCGAGCACCACCCGCTGGGTTTATTCGTTCGGGGGCGGCGGCGCCGACGGCGACGCCTCGATGAAGAACCTGCTGGGCGGCAAGGGCGCCAACCTGGCCGAGATGAGCGCGCTGGGCCTGCCGGTGCCTCCGGGCTTCACCATCACCACCGAGGCCTGCGTCTGGTACTACGCCAACGGCAAGAGCTATCCGGCGGCGCTGGAAGCCCAGGTCCGCGAGGGCCTGTCCAAGGTCGAGAAGCTGACCGGCAAGGTGTTCGGCGATCCGTCCAACCCGCTGCTGGTCTCGGTGCGCTCCGGCGCCCGCGCCTCCATGCCGGGCATGATGGACACCGTCCTGAACCTCGGCCTCAACGACGAGACGGTCGAGGGCCTGGCCAAGCTGTCGGGCGACCGCCGCTTCGCTTTCGACAGCTACCGCCGCTTCATCCAGATGTACTCCAACGTGGTGCTGGGCCTGGGCCACGACACCTTCGAGGAGATCCTGGACGACCATAAGGACCGCCTGCACGTCAGCGTCGACACCGCCCTGTCGGCCGACGACTGGGAGGCGGTGGTCGCCGACTACAAGGCCGCGGTGCGCCGCGAGCTGGGCCGCGACTTCCCGCAGGCCCCGAACGACCAGCTGTGGGGCGCCGTCGGCGCCGTGTTCGCCAGCTGGATGAACGACCGGGCCAAGTTCTACCGCCGCATGCACGACATCCCCGAGAGCTGGGGCACGGCGGTGAACGTGCAGTCCATGGTGTTCGGCAACATGGGCGAGACCTCGGCCACGGGCGTCGCCTTCACCCGCAACCCCTCCACCGGCGAGAACCGCCTGTACGGCGAGTTCCTGATCAACGCCCAGGGCGAGGACGTGGTCGCCGGCATCCGCACGCCGCAGAGCCTGACCAAGGCCGGGCGCGAGGAGATGGGCGAGACCACGCCGTCGATGGAAGAGGCGATGCCGGAGGTGTTCGCCCAGTTCGTCGCGGTCGTGAACAAGCTCGAAAAGCACTACCGCGACATGCAGGACATCGAGTTCACGGTGGAGCAGGGCAAGCTCTACATGCTGCAGACTCGCAACGGCAAACGCACCGCCAAGGCGTCGCTGAAGATCGCCGTCGACCAGGCGGGCGAAGGCCTGATCACCGAGGACGAGGCCGTCCTGCGCGTCGAGCCGGCCTCGCTGGACCAGCTGCTGCACCCGACCATCGACCCGAACGCCGCGCGCGACGTGATCGCCGCCGGCCTGCCGGCCTCGCCCGGCGCGGCGACCGGCAAGATCGTGTTCGACGCCGACGAGGCCGAGCGCCTGGGCACGATGGGCGAGGCGGTGATCCTGGTGCGCGAGGAGACCTCGCCCGAGGACATCCACGGCATGCACGCGGCCAAGGGCATCATCACCGCCCGTGGCGGCATGACCAGCCACGCCGCCGTGGTCGCCCGCGGCATGGGCCGCCCCTGCGTCTCCGGCGCGGGCGAAGTCCACATCGACGAGCACAAGGGCGAGTTCCACGCGCGCGGCCGCACCTTCAAGGCCGGCGAGGTGATCACCATCGACGGCTCCAAGGGCGAGGTCCTGGCCGGCTCGGTGAAGATGGTCGAGCCGGAGCTGTCCGGCGACTTCGCCACCCTGATGACCTGGGCCGACCGGGCGCGCCGCCTGAAGGTGCGCGCCAACGCCGAGACCCCGCTGGACGCCCGCACCGCGCGCGGCTTCGGGGCCGAGGGCGTGGGCCTGTGCCGCACCGAGCACATGTTCTTCGACGCCGACCGGATCGCCGCCGTGCGCGAGATGATCCTGGCCGACGACGAGCAGGGCCGCCGCAAGGCGCTGGACAAGATCCTGCCGTTCCAGCGCGCCGACTTCGTCGAGCTGTTCGAGATCATGGACGGCCTGCCGGTCACGGTGCGCCTGCTCGACCCGCCGCTGCACGAGTTCCTGCCGCATTCGGAAGAGGACGTCCGCGCGGTCGCCCAGGCCACCGGCCTGTCGGCCGAGAAGCTGATGCGCCGCGCCCGCGAGCTGCAGGAGACCAACCCGATGCTGGGCTGGCGCGGCTGCCGCCTGGGCGTGACCTTCCCCGAGATCTACGAGATGCAGGTCCGGGCCATCGTCGAGGCCGCTTGCGCCGGCAAGCGCGGCGGCAAGACCGCCCAGGTCGAGATCATGCACCCCCTGGTCGCCAAGGCCGAGGAGATGAAGCTGCTGCGCGAGATGACCGACCGCGTCGCCAAGCAGGTGCAGCAGGAGCAGGGCGTCGAGATCGAGTACATGGTCGGCACCATGATCGAGCTGCCGCGCGCGGCTCTGACCGCCGACAAGCTGGCCGAGAACGCCGAGTTCTTCTCGTTCGGCACCAACGACCTGACCCAGACCACCTTCGGCATCAGCCGCGACGACTCCGGCCGCTTCCTGAACGCCTACATCGAGAAGGGCGTGTTCGAGAAAGACCCGTTCGTCTCGCTGGACCAGGAAGGCGTGGGCGATCTCGTGCGCATCGCCACCGAGCGCGGCCGCCAGACCCGTCCGAACGTCAAGCTCGGCATCTGCGGCGAGCACGGCGGCGATCCGGCCTCGATCGACTTCTGCGAGCGGGTCGGCCTCGACTATGTCAGCTGCTCGCCCTACCGGGTGCCGATCGCCCGGCTGGCCGCCGCCCAGGCGGCGCTGAAAGCCCGCAAGAGCGCGTAAGACAAAGGGCCCCGCAAGGGGCCCTTTTTTCGTCTCCGCCAATAGCTGCGCGGAGGGCGTACGCCGTGCTTCCGGACCAGGGGGCCACAGAGCCTCGACACGCGTCCTCCGCGCTTCCTCCAATTGGTCTCCGCTGCTCTCGCTCCGGAGTTGAAGGCGTGGATTCAACCCTTCGAAGGCTGACGGGTTCCTGACTTTTGCCGGAATTTTCCCTTTCGCTGCTTGGCGGCGCGGGTTTTGCACAGCAAAGCTATGCACTTCGGTCGGGGAGATCCTGTGATGGCGAGTTTCGACGCGGCGGCGGCCACCGCCCAGTACCTGGCGCAGTTGTCGCCTGAGGCCCATGCGAAGGCCGTGGCCTACACCCAGGGCGGCCACTGGCTGCTGCTGGGCGGTTTCCTGGTGTCGGTGGTGGTGGCGTTCGTAGTGCTGCGCTCGGGCGTGCTCACGCGCATCCGCGACGGCCTTGAGAAGCGGCGGCCCAGGCCGGTGCTGGTCTCGTTCGTCGGCGCTTTGGTGTTCCTGGGCCTGGACTGGCTGCTCAGCCTGCCGTGGTCGGCCTACGCGTCGTGGTGGCGCGAGAAGTCCTACGGCCTGAACAACCAGACCTGGGACGCGTGGCTGAGCGAAGCGGCGATCGGCGCGGCGATCTCCACCCTGATGACCGCGATCTTCCTGGTCGTGCTCTACGCCCTGATCCGCAAGGCGCCGCGGACCTGGTGGGCCTGGGGCGGGGCGCTCAGCGCCGCCTTCATCCTGTTCAGCGTGCTGATCGCGCCGATCTACATCGAGCCGCTGTTCAACACCTACAAGGAAGCTCAGCCCGGCCCGGTGCGCGACGCGGTGGTCCAGCTGGCGCATGAGAACGGCGTGCCGACCGACAAGGTCTTCGTGTTCGACGGCAGCCGCCAGTCGAACCGCTACACCGCCAACGTCTCGGGCCTGGGCTCGACCGCCCGCATCGCCATGAGCGACGCCATGCTGACCCGCGCCACCCTGCCGGAAGTGCGCGGCGTCGTCGGCCACGAGATCGGCCACTACAAGCAGATGCACGTGATCTGGTTCACCGCCGCCTTCGCCGTCCTGTCGGCGCTGGGCTTCTGGCTGGTGCACGCGCTGTTCCCGGTCGTCGGCCGCCTGCTGGGCGCCGGCGACGTGAAAAGCATCGCGGACCCGGCCGGCCTGCCGGTGATCTGGGTGGTGCTGGCCCTGCTGGGCCTGCTGGGCACGCCGGTGTTCAACACCATCTTCCGCACCGCCGAGGCGGACGCCGACCGCTATTCGCTGGAGCACGCCAACGAGCCCGACGGCCTGGCCGCGGCGCTGGTGAAGACGGTCGAATATCGCGCGTCCTCGCCCGGCAAGCTGGAGGAGGTGCTGTTCTACGACCACCCCAGCGTCGAGAACCGCGTGCGCCGCGCCATGGAGTGGAAGGCGGCCCATCCGAAGCCCGAACCGGTCCCTGAGGCCGCGCCCGCGGCGGCCCCGGCCGCCCCGCCGGCCGAACCGGCGTCGGCCAAGTCCTGAGAACGAAAAGGGGCTCGCGACACCGTCGCGAGCCCCGATTTCTTTCCGGCGAAGATCAGCGCCTTAGGCGCGCTTCCTCACAAACACCGTGCCGGCCGAATAGCCCGCGCCGAAGCTGCAGATCAGGCCGGTGTCGCCCGGGGCGAAGCCGTCGTTGTGCAGGTGGAAGGCGATGATCGAGCCCGCCGACGAGGTGTTGGCGTAGCGGTCCAGGATGATGACGTTCTCGCCCGGGGCCGGGTCGCGGCCCAGCACCTTGCGGCCGATCATCTCGTTCATGTTGATGTTGGCCTGGTGCAGCCACAGCCGCTTCAGGGCGCCGGGCTCGAGGCCGAGGGCGGCGGCGTGGTCGACGATCATCTCGCTGACCATCGGCACCACTTCCTTGAACACCTTGCGGCCCTGCTGGACGAACAGCTTGTCGGGCAGGTCGCGGCCTTCCGGCGCGCCGCGGTTCAGGAAGCCGGCGTTGTTGCGGATGTTGTTGGAGAACTGGGTCTTCAGGCGCGTGCCCAGGATCTCCCAGCCGTCCTTCGCCTGCTCGGCGTCCTCGACGATCACCGCGGTGGCCACGTCGCCGAAGATGAAGTGGCTGTCGCGGTCACGGAAGTTCAGGTGGGCCGAGCAGATCTCCGGATTGACCATCAGCACCGCCTTGGCCGAGCCCGAAGCGATGAAGTCGGCGGCGGCCTTGATGCCGAAGGTGGCCGAGGAGCAGGCCACGTTCATGTCGAAGGCGAAGCCCTCGATGCCGAGCGCGTTCTGGACCTCGATGGCCATGGCCGGGTAGGCGCGCTGCATGTTGGAGGCGGCGCACAGCACAGCCCCGATCTCGCTGACCGGCTTGCCCCAGCGGGCGATGGCGTCCTTGGCGGCGGCCACGGCGATCTCGGCCAGCAGCGACAGCTCGTCGTTCGAGCGTTCCGGGATCACCGGGCGCATGACGGCGGGATCCAGCACGCCGGACTTCTGCACGACGAAGCGGGACTTGATGCCCGAGGCCTTCTCGATGAACTCGGCCGAGGAGGGCTGCAGCGGCTCGACCTCGCCCAGCGCGATGTGCGCGGCGTGGTCGGCGTTGAAGCGCTCGACATAGGCGTTGTAGCTCGCGACCAGCTCCTCGTTGCTGATGCTTTCAGACGGGGTGTAGAGGCCGGTGGCGGCGATGACGGCTTGACGCAACGGAAAGGGCTCCGAACGCGGATTCGCGTGCGCGAGCATTAGCACGGCGGAGAGGACGTGGGAGGCGCCGGTTTGGCGCACGCCGGCCGGTGGCGCGGGCGCTCAGCGCAACGGCAGCGGCAGTCCCAGCGCCGGCCCGGCGGCGGCGCGCTCGCGCTCGAAGCGGAACAGCTCGGCCGGACGCCCGCCGGTGTCGAGGTCGAGGCGCCCGAGCGGCTCGACCAGGCCGGTGCGCTCGACCGCGCGGCGGAAGTTCTGCTTGTGCAGCGGCACGCCCGAGATCGCCTCGACCGTCTTCTGCAGCTCGGAGAGGGTGAACTCCGGCCGGGTCAGCTCGAACACAACGGGGCGGTACTTCAGCTTGCCGCGCAGCCGGCCCAGGCCCGTGGCCAGGATGCGGCGGTGGTCGGAGACCATGGGCTGGCCCAGGCCCGGAACCGGCGCGACCGGAACGTGGTCGCCGGCGGCCAGAGCGCGGTCGCGCGCGGCCTCCGCCGCCAGGCCGGCCTCGTAGAGGAGTTCGTAGCGGTCCAGCACCCGCTCTTCCTTCCAGACCGCCTCGTCCAGCGCGAACAGGTGGCGGGCGCGGGCGCGGCGGCGTTCGGCCTCGGCCGCGGGCGCCTGGTCCGCCCAGGCCGCCAGGGCCGGCG
>NZ_JAAIVC010000127.1 GCF_010975005.1 Caulobacter sp. 17J65-9
GCCCTGGACGCCGCGCCGGAGCGGCGCTGGTCGCTGGACCAGCTCGCGGCCCTGGCCGACCGGCACCCGACCCATCTGGCCCGCGCCTTCCGCCACCAGACCGGCGCGTCCGTGGGCGCCTGGGCGCGCCGCCAGCGGGTGCTGCGGCTGTGCGTCGATCTGGCGGGCGCGACGCCGCTGGCGGAACTGGCCGCCCGGCACGGCTACGCCGACCAGGCGCACATGACCCGCGAGTTTCGCGCCTGCATGGGGCTGACGCCCGGCGCCTGGCGGCGCGCGCGACGCTAATCCCGTTCAAGACCGGCCCGGAGCGCGACGATATCCAGCGTCCATGCGCACGCTCTCGCTCATCGCCGCCGCCCTGCTGATCGCCACGCCCACCACCGCCCAGACGCGCTGGCGGCTGGAGCCGTCGCTCAAGTACGACGCCCTGTGCCTGACCGGGGTGCTGGCCGACGATCCCTTCTATGTGACGCACTACGAGAAGGAGCGCGCCGAACTGGACGGGCGGCTCACGCCCCAGGCCCACGCCGCTTTCAAGCGCGTGCACGAGGCCTTCAAGGCTGACGGCGCCCTGGCCGGCCCCTGGCTGGCCCTGGCCTATTCCGCCTCGGACGCCGAAACCCTGGACGAGATGATCGCGGCGACCGAGAAGCCCGCAGCCATGCGCGCGGCCTTCGCCCGGACCACCTACTGGGACGACGGCGCCTGGCAGCGCTTCGAACGGCTTCGCCCCGACCTGCTGATCATGCTGCGCTGGTACCGCGACAGCGGCTTCGAGACCTACTGGGCCCAACGCGCCGGCGGCCCGTCGCAGGCCCGCGCGCGCGAACTGGCGCCGAAGCTGGCGGCCGCGGACGTCGTGCCGACCATCGAGCGCGCGATCGGCCGCAAGCTCGAATCCGACGAGATCACCGTCTACGCTACCCGGTTCTGCCGGCCGCACGGCATCCGCATCACCGGCACGCGGTTCCTGACCGACGTGATGTACGGCGACGACCGGGTGATGGCGATTATCGGGGCCACCGCCATCCACGAGATGATGCACCCGCCGTTCGACCCCAAGGACCCGCGGGTCAAGGCGCTGATCGAGCTCTTGCGGCAGGACCCGTTCGTGTTCGGCCGCTGGCAGGCCCACGACCCGAAGTACGGCTACAACAGCTTCGAAGGCTATGTGGACGAGAACATGGTCAAGGCGCTGGACCAGCTGATCGGCGAGCAGGTCGGCATCGTCTACTTCACCGACGCGGACCAGCGCTGGGCCCAGGCGGACGACGGCATGCACGTGCTGGCCGGGGCGATCTACCAGCTGATGAAGCGCGAGAACTTCCTGGCCGGCGACGAGGACGCCACCGCCTTCCTCGATCGCATGGCGCGCGAGGGCAAGCTGGCCCCGGGACGGATCGAACCGCTGCTGAGCGACAAGGCCAGGGGCGTGAAGTAGGCTGGCGGCCTCGCGGTGCACGGAGGCGGGGCTTGCCGGACCTGGACAGCTTCTTTCGCGCCTACGCCGAGGCCTTCAACCGCGCCCTGACCGACACGCCCGACCTCGACTCGATCCGCAGCGTCTACACCGACTGCTTCCTGGCGGCTGGGCCCGCAGGGGTCAGCTGCGGCCACAACGACGACGGCTTCGCCGCCACCCTGGACAAGGGCTACGCCTTCTACCGCTCGATCGGGACCCGGCGGATGAGCGTGCGGGGCGTGGCGGTCACGCCGATCGACGAGCGCCACCACCTGGCCAAGGTGTTCTTCACCGCCGACTACGAGAAGAAGGACGGCGAGGCGCTGAGCATCGACTTCGACGTCGCCTACCTGACCCAGACCCGCGACGGCGTCACGAAGATCTGCGCCTTCGTGGCCGGCGACGAGACGGCGCTGTATCGCGAGAAGGGCCTGATCTAGGCGGCCTTAGCGTCTTCCAGCGCCGCGCGCTCCCACTCGAGGAATTCCGGCTGCTCCAGCAGGGTCTCGACGTAGGCGCCGGCCGCGCCGGCGTCGCCGTAGTCGCTCATCACCAGGCCGTAGGTGCGGATGCGGGTGGCCACCGGCGTGTAGAAGGCGTCGGCGATCGACCATTCGCCGAACAGGAACGGGCCGCCCTGGCCGAAGCGGGCGCGCATGCCGCCCCATAGCGCCGACAGCCGGCGCAGGTTCACCGCCGTGGCCTGCGACACGTCGATCTTCACCCGCTTGGACAGGTCCATCGGACACTCGCCGCGCAGGGAGGCGAAGCCGGCGTGCATCTCGCAGGCGGCCGAGCGCGCCAGGGCCCGGGCGATCGGGTCCTTGGGCCACATCTGAACCTGCGGGAAGGTCTCGGCCAGGTAGACGCAGATCGCCATCGAATCCCAGATCACCTCGCCGTCGACCTTCAGCGCCGGGATCATGCCGCTGGGCGAATGCTTCTGGATCTGGGCGGGCGTGTCGTCGCGGTTCAGGCGCACCAGGGTCTCGATGAACGGCGCGCCGGTGCGCTTCAGCACCAGCCAGGGCCGGAGCGACCAGGAGGACAGGTTCTTGTCGCCGATCACCAATTCCAACATGAGCCTCGCCTTTCACCGAACGTCGTTCCGGTTCTAGTCGCGACGGCGCGCGACGCAACCCGGTCAGAACGCATCGACGAAGCCGAGGTCGCCGCGATCGCGCAGAAACCGTTCGCGCCAGGCCTCGCTCAGGTCGTCGCGCTGAACTCGGACCGACACCTTCGCCGCGTCATGCGCGGGCGCCTCGGTCAGCCCGACCAGGCGGGCCACCGCACGGACGGCCGCCTCCGGCGCCGCGACCACGTCCTCGTAGGAAAGCTCCAGCGCCGCCGCCCCGTTGCGGGCGAAGAACAGCCGCCAGCGCGCCTCCTCGACGACGACCCGGCGCAGGCAGTCCGCGATCAGGTCCGCGTCATAGGCGGGCGTGCGTACGTCGGCCGCGTCGGCGCGAAAGGCGCCGGTCTGGTGCGCCCGCGCCCAGGACAGCGCCTGGCCCAGCAGGTCGCGGCGGCGCAGGTGCACGAACCGCAATTCGGGCAGGACACTCGCCCACGGCAGGCCCAGCGCGTCGGACTGGAAGGCGAACAGCTTCAGCCCGTAGATCCCGTTCGGCGTGCGGCCGTGGCGAACCACCGCCTCCAGCTGGCGGCGGGGCTCGTCGGGATAGTCGGGAATGTCCCAGCTCCGCCGGCCCGGGCCGTTGAAATACTCCAGCGGCCGGCCCAGCACGCCGGTCGAGGCCAGCACCTGGCACAGCAGATTGGTGCCCGCGCGCGGGGCCGCGCACACCGCGTAACCACGCAGCTCCGCGACACTGCGCCCACCCGTTTCGTCCGGAAGTTTCACGGCCGAGATTGACACACGGCGCTCCTCTTCTAATCAGCGCGCCATGATCCCTCGTTATGCCCGCCCCGAAGCCGCCGCCATCTGGTCGCCTGAGACCAAGTACAAGATCTGGTTCGAGATCGAAGCCCACGCCGCCACGGCCATGGCCGAGCTCGGCGTGATCCCCAAGAGCGCCGCCGAGGCGATCTGGGCCAAGGGCAAGGACGCCAGCTTCGATTCCGACCGCATCGACGAGATCGAGCGGGTCACCAAGCACGACGTCATCGCGTTCCTGACCCACGTGGCGGAAATCGTCGGAGACGAAGCCCGGTTCCTGCACCAGGGCATGACCTCCTCGGACGTGCTCGACACCTGCTTCGCCGTTCAGCTGGTCCGCTCGGCCGACCTGCTCATCGAAGGCGTCGACAAGGTGCTGGTCGCCATCAAGCGCCGCGCCCTGGAGCACAAGTTCACGCCCTGCGTCGGCCGCAGCCACGGCATCCACGCCGAGCCGGTGACCTTCGGCCTGAAGCTGGCCGGCTACTACGCCGAGTTCGTGCGCGCGAAGAAGCGCCTCGAGACCGCCCGTGAGGAAGTCGCCACCTGCGCCATCTCCGGCGCGGTCGGCACCTTCGCCAACGTCGACCCGCGGGTCGAAGCCTACGTCGCCGACAAGATGGGCCTGGCCGTCGAGCCGGTGTCCACCCAGGTGATCCCGCGCGACCGCCACGCCGCCTACTTCGCGGCGCTGGGCGTGGTCGCCTCCTCGGTCGAGCGTCTGGCGATGGAGATCCGCCACCTGCAGCGCACCGAAGTGCTGGAAGCGGAAGAGCCGTTCGATCCGGGCCAGAAGGGCTCGTCGGCCATGCCGCACAAGCGCAACCCGATCCTGACCGAGAACCTGACCGGCCTGGCGCGCCTGGTGCGCTCGTCGGTGGTGCCGGCGATGGAGAACGTCGCCCTCTGGCACGAGCGCGACATCAGCCACTCGTCGGTGGAGCGCGGCATCGGCCCGGACGCCACCGTCCACCTCGACTTCGCGCTCCGCCGCCTGGCCGGGGTGATGGAGCGGCTGAACGTCTATCCCGAGAACATGGCCAAGAACCTCGACCGCCTGGGCGGGCTGGTGCACTCTCAGCGCGTGCTGCTCGCCCTGACTCAGAAAGGCATGAGCCGCGAGGATTCCTACGCGGCCGTCCAGCGCAACGCCATGAAGGTGTGGCGCGGCGAAGGCGCCTTCCTGGACTTCCTGAAGGCCGACCCGGAAGTCAGCGCCAACCTGACCGCCGACCAGCTCGAGGCCGTGTTCGACCTCGACTACCACACCAAGCATGTGGACACGGTGTTCGCCCGCGTGTTCGGGGGCGCCTGAGATGACGGCGCTGCGCCTGAACCCCGCGCTCGAGGTCGAGGCCTACGCCGAGACCTTCGCGCGCGAGGGCGTGGTGCAGATCCGCGACGTGCTCGAACCTGAAGCGGCCGAGCACGTCGCCGCCATGTTGAACAACGCCATGCCCTGGGAGATGGCGTTGTCCGACGCCATGGGCGGCGACGAGACCCTGACGCGCGACGCCCTGGCTTCGCTGGGCCGCGACGGCATCGCCCGCAAGCTGCAGGACGTGTCGGCCCGGGCCGCTTCCGGCTTCGCCTACGTCTATCTCTGCTACCCGATGATCCGCGCCTACGTGCAGCGGCGCGATCCCGGCCACCCGATCCACCAGGTGACCGAGTTCATCAACAGCCGGCCGTTCCTGGACTTCGGGGCGGCGGTGATCCGGGCGGCCGGCGTCACCAAGGCCGACGCCCAGGCGACCTTCTATCGCCCGAACGACTTCCTGACCCTGCACGACGACCGCACCGACCAGAAGGCCGGCACCGCGCGCCGCAAGGCGGCCTACACGCTGGGCTTCACCCGCGGCTGGCGGCCGGACTGGGGCGGCCAACTGCTGTTCCACGACGACGCCGGCGAGATCGAGCGCGGCCTGACGCCGGGCTTCAACATGCTGACCCTGTTCGGCGTGCCGCGCATGCACTCGGTGGCCCCGGTGGCGCCCTACGCGGCCGCGCCGCGCCTGTCGGTAGTCGGCTGGCTGCGCGACGACTGAGGCGGCGCTAGAGGCCCGAGCGGATCTGCTCGCGGGCCTGGGCCAGCAGTTCGTCCATCTTCTGGTGCAGCACCGCCTCGGGCACCGCCACGTTGGACGCGCTCAGGTCCTGAATGACCTTGCGGGCGACGTCGTCCTCGCCGCTGCGCCCTATGTCGGCGCGGACCAGGACGGCGGCGTACTGTTCGGCGCTCTCGGGCGACAGGCCCATCCGCTCCGCCGCCCACAGGCCCAGCAGCCGGTCGCGGCGCGCGTGCGCCTTGAACTCGACCTCCTGGTCGTGGGCGAACTTCGCCTCGAAGGCCTGCTCGCGCTCGTCGAAGATCGTCATCCGCCTCTCCGCAGGTGGCCCCGATCGTTAACCTGAACCTCTCAAGCCTGCGGCGCAACGCCACGACGACAGGTCGCGCCGTTTGCGCCCCGTGCCCCGTTCCGTTAGTTTGATCCCGGCCCTATATACGTGTCGAGGCCGATTCCGGAGCGCGCGCCGTCCAGACGGAAATCTGGGGCCGCGCGTTTTTGTTTCCGGAGACCGACACCCCTCCCCGGGGAAGCGAATTCAAATGACCCGCCGCAAGAAAATCTACGAAGGCAAGGCTAAGATCCTTTACGAGGGTCCGGAGCCGGGCACCCTGATCCAGTACTTCAAGGACGACGCCACTGCGTTCAACGCGCAGAAGAAGGCGGTCCTGGAAGGCAAGGGCGTCATCAACAACCGCATCAGCGAGTATGTGATGACGCGGCTGAACGCCATCGGCGTGCAGAACCACTTCATCAAGCGGCTGAACCTGCGCGAACAGCTGATCAAGGAAGTCGAGATCGTCCCGCTCGAGGTCGTGTGCCGCAACGTCGCGGCCGGCTCGCTGGCGACCCGCTTCGGCCTGCCGGAAGGCCAGCAGCTGCCCCGCTCGATCATCGAGTTCTACTACAAGAACGACAAGCTCGGGGACCCGCTGGTCACCGAGGAGCACATCACGGCGTTCAACTGGGCCCAGACCCAGGAGATCGACGACATGCTGGCCATGACGCTCCGCGTGAACGACTTCCTGTCGGGCATGTTCGGCGCGGTGGGCATCACCCTGGTGGACTTCAAGATCGAGTTCGGCCGCGTGTTCGAAGGCGACTTCAGCCGCGTCATCCTGGCCGACGAGATCAGCCCGGACAGCTGCCGGCTGTGGGACACCGCCACCAACGAAAAGCTCGACAAGGACCGCTTCCGCCGCGACCTCGGCAACGTCATCGAGAGCTATACCGAGGTGGCCAAGCGCCTGGGCATCATGAAGGACATGCCGCGGGTGATCGAAGGCGGCGTGGGCTAACAGCCCCGCCGCGGTCCGCAAGACTTCCCGCGCCGCCTCCCCGCGGCGCTTCCGGCGCATCCGCCGGTCCGACGAACGGAGTTTAAGGTGAAGGCCAAGGTCCACGTTTTCCTGAAACCGGGCGTGCTGGACGTCGAGGGCAAGGCGGTCGAGGGCGCCCTGCACGATCTCGGCTGGTCCGGCGTCGGCCATGTCCGCGTGGGCAAGACCATCGAGTTCGACTTCGACCACGCCGACAAGGCGAAGGCCGAAGCCGAGATCAAGTCGATGGCCGAGCGCCTGCTGGCCAACACGGTGATCGAGAGCTACCGGATCGAGGTGGCCTGAGCCGATGAAAGCCGCCGTCGTCGTTTTCCCGGGTTCCAACTGCGATCGTGACTGCAAGGTCGCGGTCGAACGCTCCACCGGCGCCCCCGTCGAGATGGTCTGGCACCAGGAGACCGCCCTGCCGTCGGGTCTCGACCTGATCGTGCTGCCGGGCGGCTTCTCCTACGGCGATTACCTGCGCTGCGGGGCCATGGCCGCCCAGTCGCCGGTGATGCGCGCCGTGAAGGCCGAGGCCGAGCGCGGCGTGGCCGTGGTGGGCATCTGCAACGGTTTCCAGATCCTCTGCGAGGCCGGCATGCTGCCGGGCGCCCTGCTGCGCAACTCGGGCCTGAAGTACGTCTGCAAGCCGATCGAGCTGGAAGTCACCAACGCCCAGACCCGCTTCACCTCGGGCTACCGCGAGAAGCGTCGGGTGATGATGACCCAGGGCAACGGCGAGGGGAATTTCTTCGCCGACGAAGCCACCCTCGAGCGCATCGAGGGCGAGGGCCAGGTCGTGTTCCGCTACGTCGAGAACCCGAACGGCTCGGCCCGCGACATCGCCGGCATCGTCAACGAGACGGGCAACGTGCTGGGCATGATGCCCCACCCGGACCGCGCCTTCGAAGCGGCCCTGGGCTCGGCCGACGGCGCCGCCCTGTTCCAGAGCGTGATGGCCTCCGCGGCCTGAGGCCCTGACCGAACCGAGTTCACCGGCGCGCCGCTCGGCACGCCGGGGCTTTTTGTTTTCAGGCTATCGGCGCGACCGCCCGGGTCCTGAGGCGGTTCCACAGCGCCACCGCCTCGGCGGCCAACGGCTGGAGCCACCAGGTGTCCGGCGCCGTGCGCCAGGCGCGCCGCTCGTGCACGAAGGGCGCGTTCAACCGGCGCGCGCCCCAGTTCTCGAAGCGCGCCACCTGTGGGCGGGCGGCGGCCGCCCGCGCCGTGCCGCGGCGGCCGAACACGACTACTGCCGCTTGTCCGGCCGGCGCCGCGGCTCAGGCGGCGGCGGTTCGCCGCCGGGCATGTCTTCGCGGACGTGGAATTCGCGGCGAGCGTCGCGCTGCAGCCTGAGCTCCTCCTCGCCCATGCCCAGGCCCTGCTGGCGCATGCGCGACGACCCGACTTCGGTGGGATTGTAGAGCTCGTCCATCGGCTGGCCGGTGCTGTCGCCCTTCCATTCGCGCCGCGCGGAGGCGCGGTCCGGCTCGCGGTCTTCGGGTCGCTTGCGGGTCATGACGGTCTCCTGCGGCGCGGCTTGCGCGGCGTGGCGGCGGGCGCGGTCGGCTCCGCGTAGCGGCCGAGCGTGTCGGGGTCTTCCTCGGCCTCGTCGATCTCGAACACGCCCGGATCGTCGAACTCGACGCCGCCGACGTGGCGGGCGCTGCCGGCGAAGACCTGGTGTTCGCTCTCCATCGCCTCTTCGGCGGCCCTGCGCTCGAACGCGCGGCGCTCTTCGGGGCTGTCCAGGTCGGGGGTCTGCGGCAGGTCGGGCACGTGCGGCCGGGTGATCATGAGCGTCTGCCTCAGCCCGCGCCCGGGTCGACTTCGTCGCCCTCGGGGCCACACACGATCGCGCCGCTGCGGTTGATCGCCGGGGTCGAGCCCACGCGCTTGTCCTGGTGGGAGCGACACTCCTGCTCGAAGTGCTGGGCCATGGCCGAGGCGCCGACGTCGTCGGCCGCGATGTCGACCTGTTCGGCGTCGCCGCCGGCGCCGCCGTCGACGTCCGAGGCGAACACCTTCTCCTCGCCCTGGACCTTCTCGTTCTGACGGATGTCGCGGCCGTAGGGCGAGGCCGCCTGACCGCCCGGCGTCGCCTGGTCTCGGACTTGCGGGGTCATCACAAAAAACTCCTCACACACCCCTGCGATGAAGCGCATGAGCGCGGCGCCCTGTTCCCCGGCGTCTGAATCCGCTAATTCGCCCGGCCATGACCGCAGCCGCCCCCGCCAAGACCAGCGCCGAGCTCGCCGCCGAGTTCGGTCTGAAGCCCGACGAGTTCGCTCTGATCCTGAAGCGCCTGGAGCGCGAGCCCACCCTGGTGGAGCTCGGCGTGTTCAGCGTGATGTGGAGCGAGCACTGCTCCTACAAGTCCTCGCGCGCCCATCTGCGCAAGTTCCCGACCTCCGGCCCCAAGGTGATTCAGGGCCCCGGCGAGAACGCCGGCGTGGTCGACATCGGCGACGGCCAGGCGGCCGTGTTCAAGATGGAGAGCCACAACCACCCGTCCTACATCGAGCCCTACCAGGGCGCGGCGACGGGCGTGGGCGGCATCATGCGCGACGTCTTCACCATGGGCGCACGTCCCGTCGCCCTGCTGAACGCGCTGCGCTTCGGCGATCCGAACCATCCGAAGACCAAGCGCCTGGTCGCGGGCGTCGTCGCCGGCATCGGCGGCTACGGCAACTGCGTGGGCGTGCCCACCGTGGCGGGCGAGACCAACTTCCACGCCGGCTGGAACGGCAACATCCTGGTCAACGCCATGTGCGTGGGCCTGGCCGACGCCGACAAGATCTTCTACTCGGCCGCCCCGGGCCCGAACCTGCCGGTGGTCTACTTCGGCTCCAAAACCGGGCGCGACGGCATCCACGGCGCGACCATGTCCTCGGCCGAGTTCAGCGAGGACTCCGAAGAGAAGCGCCCGACCGTGCAGGTCGGCGACCCCTTCGCCGAGAAGCTGCTGATCGAGGCCACGCTTGAGCTGATGGCCTCGGGCGCGGTCGAGGCGATCCAGGACATGGGCGCCGCCGGCCTGACCTCCTCGGGGGTCGAGATGGCCGGCAAGGGCGGCGTCGGCATCGAACTCGACCTCGACGCCGTGCCGCAGCGCGAAGAGAACATGTCGGCCTACGAGATGATGCTGTCGGAGAGCCAGGAGCGCATGCTGGCGATCCTGAAGCCCGGCCGCGAGGCCGACGCGCACCGCATCTTCGCCAAGTGGCACCTCGACGCCGCGGTGATCGGCAAGACCACCGACACCGGCCGCATCGTGCTGCGCCACAAGGGCGAGGTGGTCTGCGACCTGCCGCTGGCCCCGCTGGCCGACGACGCGCCGCTGTACGAGCGTCCGTTCGTGAAGCCGACCCCGCCGGCCCGCCTCGACCCCAAGCAGGTCCCGGCCCCGGCCGACTGGAACGACGCGGTGCTGAAGCTGATGAGCACGCCGGACATGGCGTCCAAGCGCTGGATCTGGGAACAGTACGACCGCCACGTCATGGCCGACACGGTCGCCGACAGCGCCACCGGCGCGGACGCCGGCATCGTGCGCGTGCACGGCACCAAGAAGGCGCTGGCCGTGGTCTCCGACTGCACCCCGCGCTACGTGCAGGCCGACCCGTACGAAGGCGGCAAGCAGGCGGTGGCGGAAGCCTGGCGCAACCTGACCGCCGTCGGCGCCGACCCGATCGCCATCACCGACAACCTGAACTTCGGCAATCCCGAGCGTCCGGAGATCATGGGCCAGATCGTCAGCGCGATCGAAGGCATGGCCGAGGCCTGCCGCGCGCTCGACTTCCCGGTCGTGAGCGGCAACGTCAGCCTCTACAACGAGACCAACGGCGTCGCCATTCCGCCGACCCCCACGGTCGGCGCGGTCGGCCTGATCCCCGACTACGACCTGCGCGCCGGCTTCGGCGGGCTGAAGGCCGGCGACACCCTGGTGCTGATCGGCGACAGCAAGGGCGAGCTGGGCCAGTCGATGTACCTGCGCGCCCTGTTCGGCCGAGAGGAAGGCGCCCCGCCGCCGGTCGACCTGGCCATCGAGAAGAAGCACGGCGACTTCGTGCGCGGCCTGATCCGCTCGGGCCGGGCCAAGGTGGTGCACGACCTGTCGGACGGCGGCCTGGTCGCCGCCGCGGCCGACATGGCCCTGGCCGCCGACGTCGGCGTCACCCTGATCGCCACCTCGACCGACCACGCCCACCCGTTCCTGTTCGGCGAGGACCAGGGCCGCTACCTGATCGCCACCCGCGACGCCGACGCCCTGCTGGCCGAAGCCAAGACGGCGGGCGTGCACGCCATCGTGGCCGGTGAGGCCGGCGGCGACGCCTTCGCCTCGCGCGAACTGTTCAGCGTGCCGCTGGCCGAGCTGCGCAAGGCCAACGAAGGTTGGATGCCGGCCTACATGGCCTGACGGTCCCAACCGGACTGACCTACGAGGAAGCCGCCGTCGCAAGAGGGCGGCTTCTTTCGTTTGGGCGGCGCCCCTATGTTCGTTGCGATCGGGGAGAGCGTGCGGGTGCAGGGCGAGTCGACGGAAACCGAGGCGGCGTGGACGCCCCCGCCTGAGACCCTGGCCGCCCGCCTGCGGGCCGAGGGCGTGCCGGTGTGGCTGCCCGAGGTGATCGCGCTGTTGCGCGGCGGGCTGGACCCTGCGGGCGACCACACGCTGGCCTACGATCTGACAAGGCAGGCGCCCGCCTGGTCTCAGTTCGACGCGGCTTCCTGGGCGCAGTTGGAGCGCGGCCTGCACGACGACGCCGTCGCCGCCGCCCAGGCCTACGCAGACGCGGCGGCGCCCGGGGAGCGCAAGTCGGCTCGGGCGGCGGCCCTGGCGGCCGCGCAGGCCGGCGACCTCAAAGCCGCGGTGAAGGC
>NZ_JAAIVC010000128.1 GCF_010975005.1 Caulobacter sp. 17J65-9
CAGCACAGGCGCGCCCGACAGCCGCGCCGTCTCGCGCCGCGTGGTCCGAAGCGCGGTCGCCGGCCCCGGACACCGCCACCACCGGCACGCCCCAGCGCCGCAGCCAGCCGGTCGCATAGCCGGCGGCCGACGGGTCCGGCGCGGTCAGCAGAACGCCGACCAGCCGCGCGCTCAGAGCCTCGGAGGCGAGGGTCTTCAGGGCCCCGGCGTCGAACAGTTCACGCTCCAGCTCGACCACCGCCACGTCCGTGCGCCCCATGGCCAGCCGGTCGAGCAGGACGGCGGCCGCCTCGCCCAGGCGGGGGCCACGCAGCCGGGCGCCCTGGTCGCCGACGTCCAGTATGGGGCTGGCGCCCGCGTCCACCATCGACCAGTAGCCGTGCCCGCTGCGCCGGCCGTTCAGCCGGATCGCGCCGACGCTCAGTCCGGCGCGCTTGAGCCCGCGCACGAGGCGCGCCGCGGCCGTGGTGCGTCCGGCGCGGTCGACCGTGCCGAGCACGGCCAGGGAGGGAAGTCGGACGTCGGTCGCTGGGTCCAGGGTCATCGGGCGTCCCTCGAACTGCCGTCGCCGGCGCCGTTCGCGCCGCGAACACTCCCTCAACTCGGCCCAGTCAGCTCGGACTGAGGACTCCGAACTCTGCGCGCGCGAAGGCGCGCCGGAGCGCAATGAAGGTGCCGGGGCGGGGCTGGGTCAGCCCCGCCTCGAACTTCTGAATGGTCAGGGCGACGAGGCCCGACCGGGCGGCCAGATCCTCGACCGTCCAGCCCCGGCGACAGCGCTCGCGTTCGCAATCTTCCGGCGACATGACCGCAGCCTCAGCGGGATTAGCGGCGGTCGCCGAATTCCAGCACCACGGACTGGGCGTTGCGGTTCTGCGCCCAGGAGTCCTCGCCCGAGCCGGACGCGATCGGGCGTTCCTTGCCGTACGAGATGGTGTCGATCCGGTTCGGAGCGACGCCCCAGGCGACCAGTTGGGTCTTCACCGCCGTCGCGCGACGGGCGCCCAGGGCGAAGTTGTACTCGCGCGTGCCGCGTTCGTCGGCGTTGCCGGCGACCATCACCCGCACGGTCGGATGGGCGGCCAGCCAGTTCGCCTGGCTGCGCAGGGCCGACATGGCGTCCCCGCCCAGGGTGTGGCTGTCGAGTTCGAAATAGACCCGGTCGCCCGCTTCCGAAGCGAAGCGCTCGGCCAGCGAACCCAGGGCGCCCGGCTGGACCGAACCGCCGCCGTCGCCGCCGGGGTTGTAGCCCTGCTCGGCCGGCGTCTCGCCGCCGGCGACGGTGTCCGGGTGGGGCTTGGGCTTGGTGGCGCAGGCCGCCAGAAGGACCATCGAGGCGACGGCCGCCAGGTTCATCGTTCGCATTGCAGAGCTCCGTGTCCCCTGTAGGAGCAGGCTTTGCGTACGCCCGAGCAAGTATCAGGAAATTATAAACCCGGCGGCCGAACCCAGGTCAGGCGCCTCAGCCGGCCAGCGACTCCATGTCGATCACGAACCGGTAGCGCACGTCCGCCTTCTCCAGCCGGTCGAAGGCCTCGTTGACCTGGTCCATGCGGATGGTCTCGACGTCCGGCAGGATGTTGCGGCGGCCGCAGAAGTCGAGCAGCTCCTGGGTCTCCTTGATCCCGCCGATCGGCGAGCCGGCGATCCGCCGGCGGCCGAACATCAGCGGCACGGTCGAGGGGGCCTCAAGCGGGCCGATCTGGCCGACGATCACCAGGGTGCCGTCCACGTCCAGCAGCGGCAGGTACGGGTCCAGCGCGTGCTTCACCGGCACGGTGTCGATGATCAGGTCCATGCTCGAGGCCGCCTCGGCCATAGCCTCCTCGTCGGTGGAGACCAGCAGGGCGTCGACGCCCAGCGCCAGGGCGTCGGCCTCCTTGGCGTGGCTGCGGCTGAGCACGGTGACGTGCGCGCCCATGCCCGCGGCCAGCTTCACGGCCATGTGGCCCAGCCCGCCCAGGCCGATCACGCCGACCCGGCTGCCCGGCCCGACGTTCCACATGCGCAGCGGCGAATAGGTGGTGATGCCGGCGCACAGCAGCGGCGCGGCGCGTGAGATGTCCAGGCTGTCGGGCACCTTCAGGACGAACTCCTCGCGCACCACGACGTGCTTCGAATAGCCGCCCTGGGTCAGCTCGCCGGTGAGCCGGTCGGGGCTGGCGTAGGTCAGGGTCATGCCCTCGCGGCACAGCTGCTCCTCGCCCTTGCGGCACTGGTCGCAGCGCTGGCAGCTGTCGACCATGCAGCCGACCGCCACGCGGTCGCCTTCCTTGAAGCGGCTGACCTGCGGGCCGACCGCGCTGACCCGGCCGACGATCTCGTGGCCGGGCACCAGCGGATAGGCCGACATGCCCCAGTCGTTGCGGGCCATGTGCAGGTCCGAATGGCAGATCCCGCAGCAGAGGATGTCGATGGCGACATCGTTCGGGCGCAGGGCCCGGCGTTCGAAATGGAAGGGCGCGAGCGGCGCGCCGGCGGCCGACGCCGCGTAACCGACAGTTTTCAAATGACAGCTCCTGACGTGAGGGGGCGGCCGCTCAGCGGCCGACCATCTTCTGCAGTTGTTCCGGATAGCGGGCGCCCTGGACGGCGAGGCCGGCCAGGACGGCGTCGATCGCCTTCAGGTCCTCAGGCGTCAGCTCGACCGCCGCCGCGCCCAGGTTCTCTTCCAGCCGGTGCGGCTTGGTCGTGCCCGGGATCGGCACGATCCAGGGCTTCTGGGCCAGCAGCCAGGCCAGCGCGATCTGGGCCTTGGTCGCCCCCTTGCCCGCGGCGATCTGGTCCAGCCGCTCGACCAGGGCCAGGTTGGCCCGGCGCGCCTCCAGCGCGAAGCGCGGCACGACGTTGCGGAAGTCGCCCTCGGCGAAGGTCGTTGTCTCGCTGATCGCCCCGGTCAGGAAGCCCTTGCCCAGCGGGCTGAACGGCACGAAGCCGATGCCCAGCTCCTCCAGGGTCGGCAGGATCTCCTGCTCCGGCTCGCGCCACCACAGCGAGTATTCGCTCTGCAGGGCGGTGACCGGCTGGACCGCGTGGGCGCGCCGGATGGTCTGCACGCCCGCCTCCGACAGGCCGAAGTGCTTCACCTTGCCCTCGGCGATCAGGTCCTTCACCGCGCCGGCGACGTCCTCGATCGGCACGTCCGGGTCGACCCTGTGCTGGTAGAACAGGTCGATGACCTCGGTCTTCAGGCGCTTCAGCGAGGCCTCGGCCACCGCGCGGACGTGCTCGGGCCGGCTGTTCAGCTTCCGGGCCGACGGCTCCGACTCCAGGTCGAACCCGAACTTGGTGGCGATCACCACCTTGTCGCGCACCGGCGCCAGCGCCTCGCCGACCAGCTCCTCGTTGACGTAGGGGCCATAGACCTCGGCCGTGTCGAAGAAGGTGACGCCCCGATCCACCGCCGCGCGGATCAGCTTGATCCCCGCCGCCCGCTCGACCGCCGGCCCCAGGCCGAAGCTCAGGCCCATGCAGCCGAGGCCGAGGGCGGACACCTCAAGGCCGCTGCGGCCCAGTTCGCGCTTCTGCATTCGTCTTTTCCTGTCGTGATCGGTCGCGGCTTCGGCCGACTGCGCCGAAGCCTCTCGCAGCGGAGAACTTAGGAACGCCCCCGACCAGCGATTAGGCGTTAAATTGCGCATGCGCCTATGTCGGGAGTTCATGAATGCGTCGCGAAGCCCTGAGCGATCTGGCCGCCTTCCTGGCCGTGGCCGAGGAGCGCAGCTTCACCCGCGCCGCCGCCCGGCTGGGCACCTCGCAGTCGGCGCTCAGCCACACGCTCCGGCGGCTGGAAGCCGAGCTCGGCCTGCGGCTGCTGACCCGCACCACCCGCAGCGTCGCGCCGACCGAGGCCGGCGAGCGGCTGATCGAGACCCTGCGCCCGGCCTTCGACGACATCGACGCGCGCCTGGCCGCGCTCAGCGAACTGCGCGAAAAGCCCGCCGGCACGGTGCGCATCACCACCGGCCAGCACGCGGCGCGCACCATCCTGTGGCCGGCGCTGGCGCGCCTGCTGCCGGCCTATCCCGACGTGACGGTCGAGCTGAACGTCGACCAGGGCCTGCGCGACATCGTGGCCGAGCGGTTCGACGCCGGCGTGCGGCTCGGCGAGCAGGTGGCCAAGGACATGGTCGCGGTGCGCATCGGGCCCGACCTGCGCATGGTGGTCGTCGGCGCGCCGGGGTACCTGGCCGCGCGCCCAGCGCCCGCGACGCCGCACGACCTCACCCGCCACGCCTGCATCAACCTGCGCCTGCCGACGCTCGGCGGGCTCTACGCCTGGGAGTTCGAGAAGGACGGCCGGCCGCTGAACGTGCGGGTCGACGGGCCGCTGGTCCTCAACGATCTGGAGCTGATCCTGGAGGCGGCCCTGGCCGGGCTCGGCCTGGCCATCCTGCCCGACGACCTGGTCGAGCCCTATGTGCGCGAGGGTCGGCTGACCGTCGTGCTCGAGGATTGGTGCCCGCCCTTCCCCGGCTACCACCTCTACTATCCCAGCCGCCGCCAGCTCGCCCCGGCCATGGCGTTGGTGGTCGAGGCGCTGCGCTGGCGCGGCGGGCGGACGGTTTCCGCTTGATCAATCCATAACCATAGAGTTATGAATTGCGCATGGACGCCCAGGACGCCCTCTTCCGCACCCTCGCCGACCCGACCCGCCGGGCGCTGTTCGAGCGCCTGTGCCGAGACGGCGAACAGACGGTCGGCGCCCTGACGGCCCAGGCCGGCGTCTCCCAGCCGGCCGTCTCCAAGCACCTGGGCGTGCTGAAGCAGGCGGGCCTGGTCAGCGACCGCCACGAGGGCCGCCAGACCCACTACAGCGCCCGTCCCGACGCCCTGGCCCCGCTGGCCGACTGGACCAAACAGATGGCCGGCTTCTGGCGCAGCCGCCTCGACGACCTCGAAGACCTTCTGAACAGGATGGACCAATGACCGCCGCCGCGACCGAAACCCGCTCCGTCGTGCTCGAACGCGACCTCGCCCATCCGCCGGAGAAGGTCTGGCGCGCCCTGACCCAGCCGCACCTGATGGAGGCCTGGCTGATGAAGACCGACTTCGAGCCGGTCGTGGGCCGCCGCTTCGACTTCCGCGCCGACTGGGGCTCGGTCGACTGCGAGGTTCTGGAGATCGAGCCGAACCGCACCCTGTCCTACACCTGGGCCGCCTACGGCCTGGAAAGCGTGGTCACCTGGACCCTGTCGCCGGCCGGCGCGGGAACCCACCTGCGCATGGAACAGTCCGGCTTCCGGGCCGACCAGGAGCAGGCCTACCAGGGCGCGGGCTACGGCTGGCGGAAGTTCTTCGCCAACCTCGAGCAGGTGCTGGCGACTGAGGAGACCGCGGCGTGAAGGCGACCGGAACCCCCGAAGGCCAAAGCCAGGAAAACGAGAGCGCGACGCGGCTGATCGACGAGCGGATCGCCTCGCTTCCCGACTGGCGCGGCGAGACGCTCGGGCGCCTGCGCGCCCTGATCCGCGACGCCGTTCCGGACGTCGCCGAGGAATGGAAGTGGCGCGGCGTGCCGGTCTGGTCGCACGGCGGCATCCTGTGCACCGGCGAGACCTACAAGGAGGTGGTGAAGACCACCTTCGCCAGGGGCGCGTCCCTTCCCGATCCCACGGGCCTGTTCAACTCCAGCCTGGAGGGCAGCACGCGGCGCGCCATCGACTTCCGCGAGGGCGAGGCGATCGACGCGGCGGCGTTCAAGGCGCTGGTCCGCGCCGCCGCCGACCTGAACGCGTCCAAGGCCAGGCGCAAATGAAGCGAGACGCCGGGGCGAAGCCGGAAGCCGGCGAGGTCCGCCTGCTCTCCGGCGGCAACCCGCAGATCGCCAAGGGCGACGGCGACGCCCCGGTGCAAGCCTGGATCGCCGCCCTGCCCGGCTGGAAGCGCGAGCTGGGCGAACGGCTCGACGCCCTGATCGTCCGGACCGTGCCGGATGTACGCAAGGCGGTGAAGTGGAAGTCGCCCTTCTACGGCGTCGAGGGGAAGGGCTGGTTCCTCAGCGCCCACGCCTTCACCGGTTATCTCAAGCTGGCCTTCTTCCGCGGCGCTTCGCTTCAGCCGCTCCCGCCCGGGGCCAGCAAGACCCCCGACACGCGCTATCTCGACATCCGCGAGCACGACGCGCTCGACGAGGCGCAGCTGGCCGACTGGATCCGCCAGGCCGCCGCCCTGCCCGGCTTCCTCGCGCCCGGCGACTAGGCCCCCGTCCAGCGTCACCGCTTGTCGGCCAGGCCGTCCCGGTGCATGCATGCGCCCCCGTTCTCGGGCGGCGACGCCGCCCACGCACTCCGAGGATCCAATGCCTTCCGGCCTGGCCGCCCTGCTCGACGACATCGCCGGCATCGCAAAGATCGCCGCCGCCTCCGTGGACGATGTCGGAGCCGCCGCCGGCAAGGCCAGCGCCAAGGCCGCCGGCGTGGTGGTCGACGACGCGGCGGTGACGCCGTCCTACGCCGTGGGCTTCACGCCCGACCGCGAGCTGCCGATCGTCTGGAAGATCGCGCTGGGGTCCCTGCGCAACAAGTTCTTCTTCCTGCTCCCGGGCGCCCTGCTGCTCAGCGCTTTCGCGCCCTGGGCGGTCACACCGCTGCTGATGCTGGGCGGCTCCTACCTGTGCTTCGAGGCCACCGAGAAGATCCTGGAGAGCCTGGTCCACCACGACGACGCCGTGGAGATCGAGGACCTGGCGCTCAGCTCCGAGCAGCTGGAGCGCCAGAAGGTCTCCGGCGCCATCCGCACCGACTTCATCCTCTCGGCCGAGATCATGGCCATCGCTTTGGCCAGCGTCACCGGACAGCCGCTGATGGTGCAGGCCGGCGCGCTCGCCGTCGTGGCGCTGGCCATCACCGCCGGCGTCTACGGCGTGGTCGGCCTGATCGTGAAGCTGGACGACATCGGCCTGCACATGGCCAAGGGGCGTTCCAAGGTCGGGCGCGGCTTCGGCCGCGGCCTGGTGCGCGTCGTGCCGGGCGTGATGAGCGCGCTCACCGTGATCGGCACCGCGGCCATGCTGTGGGTCGGCGGCGGCATCATCGTCCACGGCCTGGAGCACTACCACGTGCCCTACATCCCGCACACGGTGGAAGGGCTGGAGGCCTGGGCTCACGCCGCGCCGGTGGTCGGGCCAGCCGCCGGCTGGCTGGCCTTCGCCATCGCCTCGGCCGTGGTCGGCCTGGTGGTCGGCGGCGTGATCGTCGGCGCCCTGCACCTGCTGCCCAAGCGCAAGGCCGCGGCGCACTAGCGTTTCTGAGGATCTAGGTTTGCCGCTGCTGCAGCCGGCGCGCCTCGCCGGCCTGCCACAGGGCCACGATAGGCAGGCCCAGGGCCAGGTCGCGCGCGCGCCGCAGCAGCGACAGCGCCACCCCGGTCCGGGCCGCGACCCCGAACAGCGGGGCCAGCACGGCGTAGGCCCCCTCCTGCACGCCGAAGCCGTAGGGGATGACGAAGGCCGCGACCTTGGAGGCGCAGATCAGCGCCTCCAGCGCCACCACCACCCGAAAGTCCACCTCCACACCCAGCATGTGCAGGGCCAGCATCGACCAGGCCGCGCCCAGGAACCACGAGGCCAGGTGCAGGGTGAAGCACAGCATCACCGCCGGCCGGCGGCGGTACAGCGCGTCGATCTCCGCCTTCAGCGCCGCCGCCCCGACCGCGGCGGACGGGTGCAGCCGCGCGCCGAACCGCTCGATGGCGCGCAGGCCCAGCTTCGGCCCCGCCGCCACCGCCACCGCCGCGGCGGCCAGTATCCCCAGCGCCAGGGCGAACATGGTCCCCACCCCGTCGGCCTCGGCCGCGCCGGCCAGCATCTCCAGGGCCAGCACCGCGCCGATGCCGGAAAAGGCGATCTGGGCGAACAGCTCGACCGAGGCGTCGACCGCCGCCGCCGCCGTGGCCCGGGTGGCCGGCACGCCGTGAACGGCCAGCACCCGCGCGCCCGCCGCGACCCCGGCCAGCGGCGTCAGCGGCAGGCTCTGGTTGACCGCGTCTCGCACCAGCCGCGCCCAGTAGAACAGGATGAAGCGCCGCTCGCCGCCCGGCGTCAGTCCGGCCCACGCGCCGGCCAGGACCAGCTGGTAGGCCAGGGTGGCCACGCACAGCAGCAGGAAGCCCGGCAGGCCGATCTCCGACAACGAGGCCCAGACCTGGCCCGCGCCGGTCCAGCCCACCACGCCCGCGCCGATCAGCAGGCCGGCGCAGGCGAGCAGCAGGGCCGGGCGGCGGAGGCGATGGAACGCCTTCACCGCAGGTCACGCACGAAGGCGTCGGCGCAGGCCCGCACCTCGTCGTAGGCCGCCCGGCCGGTCCGTTCGTAGAGCAGCGGCCCCGGGTGCGGCCGCTCCTTCACCCGGCCCGGCTCCAGCGCCTGGTGGCGGAAACCGTGGGTGGCGAAGCGCGCGAACATGGCCGGCCACAGGGTCGACCAGACGTGGGCCTGCGAAGGGTAGAAGCGCACGGCCGCGGCGTAGCGCGCCCATTCGGCGGCGGTCAGCGGCACGCCGGCGGCCGGCCCGTTCTGCACAAGCGGCGCGCAGGCGCGGAACACCGGGCCCGGCAGGCCCGCGCCGTTGTAGAGGCCGAACTGGCGGATCGGCGGGCGCCCCGGCAGCGCGCGTTGCAGCTCGCTGGCCAGCAGGGCGCACATGTCATGGTCGGCGTGCCCGCCCTCCCAGGCCGGGGCGACCAGCTCCTCCGGTTCTTCCGCCGCCACCGCCGCGCGCAGCGCTCGCCAGGCGTCGGGCAGGCTGCGGTGCACCGCGCCGTCCTGCACGCCCCAGCCGGCCCCGACGTGGCGGGCCGCGTCGTCCCCCAGCCCCAGCCAGCGCAGCAGGGCGCGGGTCTCCTCGAACCGCGCGCGGCCGACGCGTTCGCTGGGATAGTCGGCGACGAACAGCAGCCGCTGGCGCCGACCCTGCCGGTGACGCGCCAGCAGCAGCGGCAGGGCGCAGTACTCGTCGTCGAAATGGGCCAGGACGTAGACGACGCTCACGGGCCCACAGCCTCGTCGTGGGCCTCGTCGGCGAAGGCGCTGTCGCCGGTCAGGCCGGCGTAGACCGCGCTCAGCTGGTCGAAGGCGCGGTCCCAACTGTAGCGCTCGGCCACGTGCGCCCGCGCCTGTTCGCCCACGGCGACGAGGTCGCGCTCAAACAGGGCGGCGACCGCCTCGGCCAGGTCCGCCGGCGCCGAACCGGCGGCCAATTGGCCCACCTCCGGCACGATGGTCTCGGCCACGCCGCCGCCGGCCACGCCCACCACCGGCAGGCCGCAGGCCATGGCCTCCAGCACCACCAGGCCCAGCGCCTCGGCCGGATTGGCGTGCACCAGGGCGTCGCTGCTGGCCAGCAGCCGGGCCAGGGCGGCGGAGTCGCGCTGGAACGGCAGGCGGATCACGCCGTTGGTCGGCGGCAGGCCCGCGCCCGCCCCGATCAGCAGCAGCCGCCAGCCCGAGCCCAGCCTGGCTACCGCCTCGACCATGACCGGCACCCGCTTCTCCGCCGCCGGCCGGCCGGCGAACACCAGCAACTTCTCGTGCGGCGCCAGGCCCAGCGCCGCACGCACCCGCGCCCGGTCGGCCCGCGCCGGCGAGAAGGTCTCCAGATCCACGCCCAGCGGCACCGCCTCGACGCGGCGCACCCCGGCCTCCTGCAGCCGCGCGGCCAGGTAGCGGCTGGGCGCGACCACGGCGTCGAACCGGCCATAGGCGCCGGCCCAGCGCTTGCGCACCATCTCCTGGCTCCACTTGCCCAGCCGCGTCGCCGCCAGGGCCGGCAGGTCGGTGTGGCAGAAGCCGATCACCGGCACGCGCAGGGCTTCGCCCGCCTCCAGCGCGGCCAGGCCAGGCGTGTAGGGATCCTCCGCCTCGATCAGGGTCGGGTCCTGGCGGACCAGGCGCTGGGTCCAGGCGGCCTTGCTCATCGGCCAGCGATAGCCGCGCCCGAACGGCAGGGGCGCGGTGTAGATCGAGCGCAGCCCCTGGCCGTCGTCGGCGTCGCGCCGGCCGGGCAGGACAAGGCTATGGCGCACCTGCGGCCGGTTGCGCGCCATCCAGGCCCGCTTGGCGGTCAGGTAGCGCCGCACCCCGCCGCTCTCCGGCGCGTACAGCATGGTGGTGTCGACCAGACAGGCGCGACGAAGCCCGTCGGGGCCGGTGGAGGACTGACCGAGCGCGCCCCCGCGCTCGCCTGAGGACACGGCCCTGCGCATGGCCGATCAACTCGTCTGCCTTCCGGCAGGTTCGCGCCGGACGATGGCCGCATGAGGGCGCACCGGCACGGTCGCGGGGTTCAAAGCCGCCCCCCCGTCAGTGCATCTGCTTCTTCAGCCGGCTGATCTCGTCGTGCTCGGCGCGGACCTGGGTGCTCAGTTCGACGAGCCAGTCGCGCACGCGCGGCGGCAGTTCCGGCTCCTTGGCGGCCTTGGCGAAGCGGTGCTTCATCACGTCCTCGCCCTCCTCCACCTCGTCGACCACGGTCACGTCGTCGCCTCGACCTTCCTTGAAGGCCACGAAGCGCTCGTGGACCCGCGCGGCCAAGCTCTCGTCGCGCGGCGGCTCGCCCCCGAAGGTGCGCACTTCGTCGGCCAGCCGCTTGGACAGCGCCTGGCGCCGTTCGGCGCGCTCTTCGAGCATGGCCTTGAACCGCGGCTCACGGGCGTGGGCGGCGGCCTCGCGATAGCCGTGCACGTTGCTGAGCGTGGTCTCGATCAGGCCGTTCAGGACCCTGACGACGTGGCGCGCGTCCGGCTGCATGGCGGGACTCCTCGGCTGACGGGCCTGGAAAAACCGAGGGCGTGGAAGCGGCGTTCCAGGGCGCGGCCCGCTCAGCCCCCCTCCCGCGGCCCCGGCCACTCGGGCCGCGGGTGCGGATCGGCGAGGGTCATGTTCGCGCCCTCGGTGGCGCGCACGGGGACCGTGCTCGGGTCGAAGCCGTCCAGGCAGAACACGTTCACCCCGTAGTGGTCGGGGGCGGCGCGCTTGCGGTGGAAGACGTAGATCCCGCAGGTGCGGCAGAAGTGATGCTTGGCCCTGTGGGTGTTCCACGCGTAGAGGCCGAGGTTGTCCGCGCCGGCGAGGATTTCCAGCGCCGCCTCGGGGACCTTGGCCATCAGCGCGTTCTTCTTCACGCACAGCGAACAGTCGCAGGTGGTGAGCTCGGCGATCTCCGCGGTCAGTCGGAAGCGCACCGCGCCGCAGTGGCACGAGCCGTCGATCGGTTTCAAGGCCGTCCCCCCGGACAAGCAAAAAGGGCCCGACCTTTCGGCCGGGCCCTTCTCTGATCTTACGCCTCTTCGTCGGCGCCGGCGGTCGCTTTCGGCGCCTCGCCTTCGCCCTGGTCGAAGCTGGCCGGGCGCTTGCGGCGGGTGCGCGGGCGCTTCTCGGCGACCTCTTCCGCCGCCGCGTCCGGCGCCGGGGCCGGGGTCGGCTGGCGCAGGAAGGCCGGCAGGTGGTCCTCGTCACGCGCCGCCAGGGCCGGGGCCGGTTC
>NZ_JAAIVC010000129.1 GCF_010975005.1 Caulobacter sp. 17J65-9
CCCGCCGACGCGCACCAGGTGCGGCAGCCAGGCGAAGCGGTGCAGCTCGACCGCGAAGGCGCGGGTGGGGCTGGGCCGGTTCCAGGGATCGCCCCCGCGCCCGACCTCGAGCAGGGCGCCGGCGAAGCGGTAGCGGCCGGACAGCAGCAGGCGCGCGATCTGGGCGTCGCCGGGGCGGAAGTCGCGCGGCGCGACGGCGAAGCCCGCCGCCCTGGGGAAGGCCAGGGTCAGGCCGTAGCCGGGAACGCCGAAGCTCTCCACGGCGGCCTGGCGGGCGGCCACGCGGGCGGCCGCGGCGACCCACGGCAGATGCGGCAGGCGGATCGGGACGGGGCCGAGCAGCGGCTGGTCCGTCATGCCCCCGCCCGCAGCCTCAGGCGCCCTTCAAGGCGCGGATGTTGTCGGCGTAGACGCCCGGGCCGCCCTTGAACACGGCGGTGCCGGCCACGAGCGCGGTGGCGCCGGCCTCGACGCAGCGCTTGGCGGTGTCGACGTTGACCCCGCCGTCGACCTGCAGCACGGCCTTGGAGCCGGCCTTGTCCAGCATGGCGCGGATGCGTTCGATCTTGCGCAGCTGGGACGAGATGAAGCTCTGGCCGCCGAAGCCCGGATTGACCGACATCACAAGCACCAGGTCGACCTCTTCCATCACCTCGTGGACGATCTCCACGGGGGTGGCCGGGTTCAGCACGACGCCGGGCTTGGCGCCCAGCTCGCGGATGCGGCGGAGCGTGCGGTGCAGGTGCGGGCCGCTCTCCGGGTGCACGCTCATGTAGTCGGCCCCGGCGGCGCGGAAGGCCTCCAGGAACGGATCGACCGGCGCGATCATCAGGTGCACGTCGAACGGGATCTTGGCGTGCGGGCGCAGCGCCTTCACCACGTCCGGGCCGATGGTGATGTTGGGCACGAAGTGGCCGTCCATCACGTCGACGTGGACCCAGTCGGCCCCGGCCGCCTCGATCGCCGCCACTTCGGCGCCGAGCTTGGCGAAGTCGCTGGCCAGGATGGACGGGCAGATCAGGGGAGCGGACGCGGTCATGGTCCGGACTTACGTGTCCCGCGCGAACACGGCAAGGGCGACGGCGTGGGGAGCCTCCGCATCAACATTGATCAATTGCTGCCGTCATCCCGGCCGGACGCCCGCGCAGCGGGCGGGAGAGCCGGGACCCAGCAAGCTCGACGTCGACGCTGCGGAATAGCGCTGCAACACGCGCCGCGTTGCTGGGTCCCGGCTCTGCGCTGCGCTTCGCTCCGCTCCGGCCGGGATGACGGCGCTTATGATTTCCGCACCAGCCGCGCCACGAAGAAGCCGTCCAGGCCGCCGCGGTCGGGCCATTGCGAGGGCAGGATGCGCAGCCAGCCTTCCTTGGTCACCGCGTCTTCCGGCGCGCCGGCCTCGCCGGGAGCGCAGGGCTCGGTCGTGAAGTCCGGCCGTCGGCGCAGGAAGGCGATGATCTGGGCCTCGCCCTCCTCGCGCTCCATCGAGCAGACGCAATAGACCAGCCGCCCGCCCGGCTTCACCCGTTCGGCGGCGGCGTCCAGCAGGCGGTGCTGCACGTCGGCCAGCTTGGCGATGTCGGCCGGCTTGGTGCCCCACAGCACGTCGGGATTGCGCCGGAAGGTGCCGGTCGAGGTGCACGGCGCGTCCAGCAGGACGGCGTCGAAACTCCGCGCGTCCTCCCAGGTCTCGGCGTCGGCGGCGATGGCGTCGGCCTTCAGGCCGATACGCGCGAAGTTCTCGTTCAGCCGCTTCAGCCGGTTGGGCGAGCGGTCCAGGGCTGTGACCTCGGCCCCGGCCGCGGCCAGCTGCAGGGTCTTGCCGCCCGGCGCGGCGCAGAGGTCGAGCGCGGTCTGGCCCGGCTTGGCGTCCAGCAGGCGGGCCGGCACGGCGGCGGCGGCGTCCTGCACCCACCAGGCGCCCTCGGAGAAGCCCGGCCACTCGGCCAGGTCGCCCTTGCGGCGCACGCGCAGGCTCCCGCCCGGCAGCACCTCGGCCTCCAGCGCCTCGGCCCAGCGCGCGGCCTCGGCCGGATCGCGCAGGGTCAGGTCGGTCGGCGGCTCCTGCGGCACGGTCGTGGCGACCGCGCGCGCGGTCTCCTCGCCGAAGGCCGTGCTCCAGCGGGCGAAGATCCAGGACGGCAGCCAGGCGTCGGCGGCGATGCCCGGCGCGCCGTCGCGGGCCACGCCGCGCAGCACGGCGTTGACCAGGCCCTTGAACGGGCGGGTCGTGCCGTCGCGTTCAGCCAGCTTCACCGTGGTCGAGACCGCCGCGAAGTCCGGCACGTCCAGCGCCCACAGCTGGGCCACGCCGATGCGCAGCAGATCGCGCACCGCCGCCGGCGGCGGCTTCTGCATGCGCCCGTCCAGCGCCCGGTCGATGCCGCCCAGCCGGCGCAGGGTGGCCATGGCCAGGGCGCGGGCGAAGCCGCGGTCCTGCGGCGGCAGCTTGGCGAAGGCGGGATGCGACAGCGCCTCGTCCAGACCGCCCCGGCGCGCCAGGGCCGTGGAGATCAGGTCGAGGGCGGCGAGGCGCGCGGGGAGGCCGGGATCGGATTGGCCGGGATCGGGCTGGGTCGTCATTGGGCGCGCTTTTGCGCCGGTCTCCGCCCGTCGGCAAGGCCGGAACCGCCGGAGAGGGCGGGGGTTTGCTCCCCAGCCATGGGAGACAAGAGCATGGGAACTCAGGAACACCCGCACCGGGCGGGCATTGGCGCGGTGGCCGGCGCCGCCGCGGTCGGCCTGATCGCCGGCCTGGTCGCCGACCGCGGCCGCCGGACCCTGACGCAGGCGGCGGAAGGCCTGGCCGGCGACTGGGTCGACGTGCTGAAGGCCGAGCACCTGATGGTCTTCGAGCTGTTCGACCGGCTGGAGGCGACCGCCGCCAACGAGACCGGCAAGCGCACCCGCATGCTGATCAAGATCCGCCAGGCGATCACCAAGCACGCGGTGCAGGAAGAGAACGTGGTCTATCCGGCCCTGGCCCGCTCCGACCCCAGCGGCGAGGCCGCCAAACTGTTCGCCGAGCACGCCGACGTGAAGACCGCGCTCTACGAGCTGGAGGTCCTGGCCAAGGACGACCCGCAGTGGATGCCCAAGGCCCGTGCGCTTCGCCGCAATATCGAGGAGCACGCCCGCAAGGAGGAGGACGAGGTCTTCCCGGCCTTGCGCAACCGGTTGTCCGACGAGGACAGCGCCAAGCTGACCGCGCTGATGCTGAAGGAAGGGCAGCGGCTGGCCTAGACTTTCACGTTGCGTCATCCCGGCCGCAGCGCAGCGGAGAGCCGGGACCCAGCAAGCGGGGCGCTGGTTGCAGCGCGGTCCGAAGCGTTGATCTCGAGCCTGCTGGGTCCCGGATAAGCGCTTCGCGCTTTCCGGGATGACGAGCGGTTAAGCCAACTCCCCCAGGAACCGCAGGATCGCCGCCCTGGCCGCGGGTTCGGTCAGCATCGGCGCGTGGCCGACGTCGGGCACTTCGACATAGGCCATGTTCGACGCGTGCTGGCGCATCAGGGCCACGCCGTCCTGGTCCAGCAGGTCGGAAATCCCGCCGCGCACCAGCAGCATGGGCTTGCGGGCCAGGGCCATGAACACCGGCAGCATGTCGGGGGCCGGCTTGTCGGGGCTGGCGGCCTTGAAAGGCTCGGCGATGCGCGGGTCGTAGGCCAGCACCGGGCGCCCCTTCGGGCCGCGGTCGAACACCCGGTCGACGAACATCCGCCAGTCGCGGTCGCGGTTGTGCGGGAAGGCGGCGCCGTTGGTGCGCTTCACGTACTCGCGCGCGTCCTTCCAGTTGCGGATCTCCACCGGCTTGCCGGTGTAGGCCACGATCCGGGCCAGGCCGACCGGCGACAGCTGCGGGCCGACGTCGTTGATCACCGACCCGGCGATCAGCTCGGGCCGGCGAAGCGCCAGCATCATGCTGATCAGCCCGCCCATGCTGGTGCCGACGAACACCGCCTGGGACAGGCCCAGCTGGTCGAACAGGGCCCCGACATCGTCGGCGTAGGTCCCCGGATGATAGTTCATCGGCTCCGGGTCGCGGTCCGAGCGTCCGCGGCCGCGGACGTCGATGGCCAGGACCCGGCGGCCCGAGGCGGCCAGGTAGGGCGCGACCTCGCCGAAGTCGCGGCTGTTGCGGGTCAGGCCGTGGATGCAGACCACGGGCAGGCGGGCCGGGCCGGGACCGGCGGCGTAGTCGCGCGCGTACAGCTTCAGGCCGTCGGCCGAGGTCCACCAGCGATCCGTGAAGCCCGTCATCGCCCCGCTCCCGAGAAATTCAGCGCCTGATGAAGAGCCGCGCCGCGACCGGCGTCAAGCGCATGGGTGACCGACGTTCACGGAACATCTTGCGCGGCGCAGCGAAGCAGGCTCACAGTTCGCACCCGCAGCATCACGCGCGGGGGCGACAGTGGCGGGCGGACGAGTGTTCGGGGCGGGTCTCGCCCTAGGCGTGTGGGGACTGGCTCAGTCGGCGCAAGCCGCGGTCCCAATTCAGGTCCTCCGCCATCAGGTCCCTCTCGAGCTCGACCAGGCCGCGTCGTCCTGGGTGCTGACCTCGACCGCGCTGGTCCTGCTGATGACCCTGCCGGGCCTGGCCCTGTTCTACGGCGGCATGGTGCGGCGCAAGAACGTCCTGGCCACCGTCGCCCAGTCGGCCGCCTCGGCCGTGGTGGTCACCCTCCTGTGGTTCATGGCCGGCTATTCGCTGGCCTTCGGCAAGGCGGCGAGCCCCGGGCTCGACGCGGTGATCGGCGGCTTCCAGGCCCTGTTCCTGGACGGCGTGCGGGTCGACACCGCCCACAGCCTCGCCAAGGGCCTGCCGGAGTTCCTCTGGATCGCCTACCAGATGACCTTCGCCATCATCACCCCGGCCCTGATCGCCGGCGCCTTCGCCGAGCGGATGAAGTTCTCGGCCTTCCTGCTGTTCGTCACGCTCTGGCACCTGATCGTCTACGCGCCGGTCTGCCACTGGGTGTGGGGCGGCGGCTTCCTGGGAAGCGCCGGGGTGCTGGACTTCGCCGGCGGGGCGGTCGTGCACGTCAATTCCGGGGTGGCGGGCCTGGTCTGCGCCCTGGTGCTGGGCCCGCGCCGCGGCTTCGGGCGGGACAACCTGGCCCCGCACAACCTGGTGCTGACCATGATCGGGGCCAGCCTGCTGTGGGTCGGCTGGATCGGCTTCAACGCCGGCTCGGCCTGGGCGGCGGACGGCGTCGCCGCGGCGGCGCTGATCTCCACCCTGATCGCGGCGGCGGCCGGCGGCGTGGGCTGGACCGCGCTGGAATGGGTCGAGCGCAAGAAGCCGACCATGCTGGGCCTGGTGTCCGGCGCGGTGGCCGGCCTGGTGGCGATCACGCCCGCGGCCGGCTTCACCGACCCGAAGGGCGGCTTCTTCATCGGCCTGATCGGCGGGGCGGCCTGCTACGCCGGCGCGGTCTGGCTGAAGCGCAAACTGAAGTACGACGACAGCCTCGACGCCTTCGGCGTGCACGGAATCGGCGGCCTGGTCGGGGCGGTGCTGACGGGGTTGTTCGCCAACGCCGCCATCAACCCCGTGGCCGAGGGCGCCAGCGTGCTGAAACAGGCGTGGGGCCTGCTGGCCGTGATCGCCTGGAGCGGCGTGGCGACGTACGGGATCCTGTGGATCTGCAAGCTGACCACCGGCCTGCGCGTCGCCAAGGACGAGGAGATCGAGGGCCTCGACCTGACCCAGCACGGGGAAGCGCTGCACGACGCGTAGTTTCCTTCTCCCCTTGAGGGAGAAGGACGGAGCCCGCGCCCCGGAGCGTCAGCGGAGGGCTGCGCGGGAGGATGAGGGGTCGCGCGACCTGTAAGGGGTCGCTCCGGTTTACAAAGGCGAAGCGGATGAGGGCGGCGCGACCCCTCATCCTCCCGCCGGGACCTCCGCCCTTCGGGCTCCGGTCGGCGGGTCCCTCCTTCTCCCTCAAGGGGAGAAGGAGCTCTAAATCCGCCCCAGCCGCCCCGCGTGCTGGGTCGCCAGATGCAGCACCCACTCGTCGGGGATGACCTTCAGCACCGCGCTGATCGCCTTGTAGGGCGCGCCGGGGACGCTGATGGGCCGGTTAGCCTCCGCGGCCTCGTAGCCGGCGGCGGCGACCTCGTCGGCGCCCATCCACATCCACTCCGGATAGGCCTGGCTGACCTTGGCGCGCGAGCCGTTGACGTCGTGGAATTCGGAATAGGTGTAGCCGGGGCACAGCGCCGCCACGTGCACGCCGCGGTCGCGGGTCTCCAGGTGCAGGCCGGCCGACCACTTGATCATGTAGCTCTTGGTCGGGCCGTAGAGCGTGTCGCCGGGGCTGGCCGGCAGGAGGCCAGCCACCGAACAGACGTTGACGATGCGGCCGAACCGGTCGTCCAGCATGGCCGGCAGCACCCGGTGGGCCAGCTCGGTCGGGGCCATCAGCATGACCTGCAGCATGGCCCGGTGGTCGTCCCACGGCGTCTCCACGAAGCCGTTGGTCTTGCTGTAGCCGGCGTTGTTGACCAGGGCGTCGATCTTGCGGCCCTCCGCCGAGATCGCCTCCATCAGCTGTTCCGGCGCGGCCGGGTCCGACAGGTCGGCTGGGATGACCAGGGTCTCGACCCCGTAGCGCAGGCGGATCTCGTCGGCGAGCGCGGCCAGCCGCTCGGTCCGGCGCGCGGTCAGGGCCACGTCCCAGCCGCGCGCGGCGTAGGTGCGGGCGAACGCCGCCCCGATGCCGGCCGAAGCCCCGGTGATCAGACACAAGCGACGGGTCAAGATGCGGACTCCGCGAATGAAAACCGGGCCGGAGACGAGCACGGGCCGGGCCGGGGTTCAAGCGGTGAAGGTGTTCTAGATCTCCCCCCGAGCGAAGCGGTGGGGGGAGCAGGCGGCGCAAGCCGCCGTGGGGGGCTCCAGCCTGGCGCGCCGGGCGCCGCCTCTAGGGGCCGCCGTCGAGTCCGGCTGGAGCCCCCCATCGCCGTCCTGGCGGACGGCTCCTCCCCCCAAAAGGGGGGAGATCTTTTCGGTCCTATTCCGCCGCCACCGCGGCCGGGCATTCCTTCAGAAGGTCCGCCACGGTGATCTGGGCCAGGCGGGCGCCCGCGGCCTCGTCGGCCGCCTTGATGGCCGCTCCGACCGCGCGGGGGATGCTCTCGCCGACCGGGCAGCCCTTGGCCCCCGGGGGCGGGCAACCCAGCTGGGCGCAGCCGTGCACGGCGCGCAGAACCTGGTCCAGGGTGATGGTCTGCGGCTGGCGCAGCAGCCAGGCCCCGCCGTTGGCGCCGGGGCGGGTGGCGATCAGGCCGGCCTTGGCCAGCAGCGCGGTGACGCGACGCACCACCACCGGATTAGTCGGAACCGAGGCGGCCAGCACGGCGCTGGACACCGCCTGTTCGGCCGTGAACGCGCCCTTGTGGGCCAAATAGGCCAGGGCGTGCGCGGCGACGGGGAATCTCTGGCTGTCTGACATCGGTGTCGTTTTCCTGAGGTGGAACGTAAGACCGACGACCGGCGGTTTCAAAGCGCAAAGCGCCGCGCCGCGATTGTAAAGCGTTACGGCGCGATTGAACGACGCCGGGAAACGGCGTATGGGCGCGTCCGCAATCGAGATCGGGCCGCAAGTGGCTGGTCCCGGAGGGATTGAATGGCTGGGGACACCCCCGGCGCGAACGGCTCCTCCTCGAGCCCCGCGCCGACGCCCACGGGCGTTGAAGTTTCCAAACACGGCATGATGGGTCCCCACGCGCACGAGGGGGAGGGCTTCCTCGCGCTCGCCCTGGGCGCAGTCGGCGTCGTCTTCGGCGACATCGGCACCAGCCCGCTCTACGCCATGCGCGAGGCCCTGGCCCACTCCAAGGGCGGCGGCACGGCCGAGCTGGCGGTGCTGGGCGTGATCTCGCTGGTGTTCTGGGCGCTGATCCTGATCGTCACGGTCAAGTACGTGATGTTCCTGATGCGGGCCGACAACAAGGGCGAGGGCGGCACGCTGGCGCTGATGGCGCTGGCCCAGCACGCGCTGGGCAAACGCTCGACCTGGATCTTCTTCCTCGGCGTCTGCGGCGCGGCGCTGTTCTACGGCGACGGCATCATCACGCCCGCGGTCTCGGTGCTGTCGGCGGTCGAGGGCCTGAAGGACGCGCCGGGCCTGGGACGGGTGATGGCGCCGCTGGTGCTGCCGATCGCCGCCGTCATCCTGGTCGCCCTGTTCATGGTCCAGTCGAAGGGCACGGCCAGCGTGGCCAAGTTCTTCGGACCGATCATGGCCGCCTGGTTCCTGACCCTGGCGGGCCTGGGCGTCTACCACATCACCGACGACCTCTCGATCGTGCGCGCGCTCAGCCCGCACTACGGCGTGGCCTTCCTGATCGACAACGGCATGCTGGGCTTCGTGATCCTGGGCAGCGTCTTCCTGGCGGTGACCGGAGCCGAGGCGCTGTACGCCGACATGGGCCACTTCGGTAAGAAGCCGATCCGCGCCGCCTGGCTGTGGTTCGCCCTGCCGTGCCTGACCCTGAACTATCTGGGCCAGGGCGCCCTGGTGCTGTCGCACCCCGAGGCCCACAAGAACCCGTTCTTCTCGATGATCCCGGAGATCGCCTACTGGCCGGTGCTGATCCTGGCCGCGGCGGCCACCGTGATCGCCAGCCAGGCGGTCATCACCGGCGCCTTCTCCCTGACCCAGCAGGCGGTCCAGCTGGGCCTCCTGCCGCGCATCGACATCAAGCGCACCTCCGAGACCCAGGCCGGCCAGATCTTCGTGCCGCAGGTGAACACCTTCCTGATGGTCGGCGTGCTGATCCTGCTGGTGATGTTCCGCACCTCGTCCAACCTGGCCGCGGCCTACGGCATCGCGGTGACCGGGGCGATGTTCGTCGACACCCTGCTGGCCTTCGTCATCCTGCGCTACATGTGGAAGCGCCCGGTCTGGCAGGCCCTGGCCGTGGCGATCGGCTTCGGCGCGATCGACGTGGTGTTCATCAGCTCCAACCTGCTGAAGATCCCGCAGGGCGCGTGGATGCCGCTGGTGCTGGGCGGCGGCCTGGTGCTGATCATGTGGACCTGGTCGAAGGGCACCCAGATCCTGTTCGACAAGACCCGCCGCGACTCCATCCCGCTCAACGACCTGATCGAGATGCTGAAGGCGCGTCCGCCGCACCGCGCGCCGGGCACGGCCATCTTCCTGACCTCCGACCCGCAGGTCGCGCCGGTCGCCCTGATGCACAACCTCAAGCACAACAAGGTGCTGCACGAGAAGAACGTCATCCTGTCGGTGACGACCTCGGACGCGCCGCGGGTGCCGGAGGGCGAGCGCATCCAGATCGAGACGGTCAACGAGGACTTCAAGCGCGTGGTGCTGAACTACGGCTTCATGGAGACCCCGAACGTGCCCAAGGCACTGGGCCTGTGCCGCCGCCAGGGGCTGAAGTTCGACATCATGTCGACCTCGTTCTTCCTGGGCCGCCGCTCGGTGGTGCCGTCGGCGACGTCCGGCATGCCGCTGTGGCAGGACCACCTGTTCATCTACCTGATGCGCAACGCCGCCAACCCGACCGACTTCTTCCACATCCCGCCGGGACGCGTGGTCGAACTGGGCACGCAGGTGACGGTTTAGGCTCCTTCTCCCCTTGTGGGAGAAGGACGGAGCCCGCGCCCCGGAGCGCCAGCGGAGGGCTGCGCGGGAGGATGAGGGGTCGCGCCGCAGGACGAAGCTGAGAGGTCGCGAGACCCCTCATCCTCCCGTCCTAACCTGCGCCCTTCGGGCTCCGGTGGACGGGTCCCTCCTTCTCCCACAAGGGGAGAAGGAACACTGTCACGAATGGACTCTTGAACCTCGGGGGTATGGGCGCTAAGGGCGCGCGTCCTTTCTCCCCCAGTCGAGGCTCCTCCCCCCGATGTCCGACCGCGCCGTCAAGAAAGTCGTCCTCGCCTATTCCGGCGGGCTCGACACCTCGATCATCCTGAAGTGGCTGCAGACCGAATACGGCGCGGAGGTCGTGACCTTCACCGCCGACCTCGGCCAGGGCGAGGAGCTGGAGCCGGCGCGCAAGAAGGCCGAGCTGCTCGGCATCAAGCCGGAAAACATCTTCATCGAGGACCTGCGCGAGGAGTTCGTGCGGGACTACGTGTTCCCGATGTTCCGGGCCAACACGGTCTATGAGGGCCAGTACCTGCTGGGCACCTCCATCGCCCGCCCGCTGATCGCCAAGAAGCAGATCGAGATCGCCCGCAGGGTCGGCGCCGACGCCGTCTGTCACGGCGCCACCGGCAAGGGCAACGACCAGGTCCGCTTCGAGCTGGGCTACTACGCGCTGGAGCCCGACATCCACGTGATCGCGCCGTGGCGCGAGTGGGACTTCAAGTCGCGCGAGGCCCTGCTGGCCTTCGCCGAGAACCACCAGATCCCGATCTCCAAGGACAAGCGCGGCGAGGCCCCGTTCTCGGTCGACGCCAACCTGCTGCACTCCTCGTCCGAGGGTAAGGTGCTGGAAGACCCGGCCGTCGAGGCCCCGGAGTTCGTGCACCAGCGCACCATCTCGCCGGAAGCCGCGCCGGACACCCCGACCGTCTTCACCATGGACTTCGAGAAGGGCGATCCGGTCGCCATCGACGGCCACCGCCTGTCGCCGGCGCAACTGTTGACCAAGTTGAATCAACTGGGTCACGACAACGGCGTCGGCCGCCTCGACCTGGTCGAGAACCGCTTCGTGGGCATGAAGTCGCGCGGCGTCTACGAGACCCCGGGCGGCACCATCCTGCTGGCCGCCCACCGCGGCATCGAGAGCATCACGCTGGATCGTGGCGCGATGCACCTGAAGGACGAGCTGATGCCGAAGTACGCGTCGCTCGTTTACAACGGCTTCTGGTTCTCGCCGGAGCGCGAGATGCTGCAGGCCGCCATCGACCAGAGCCAGCAGCTGGTCACCGGCCGCGTCACGGTGAAGCTCTACAAGGGCAACGTCTCCATCATCGGCCGCGAGAGCCCGTTCAGCCTGTACGACCAGGACCTGGTCACCTTCGAGGAAGGCGCGGTCGCCTACGACCACCGCGACGCCGCCGGCTTCATCAAGCTGAACGCGCTGCGCCTGCGCGTCGCCGCCAAGCGCGACCGCAAGCTGGCCAACCCGGAGTAAGGCCTCACGCCGTGACCCCGGAGCCGCGCTCGCGGCTCCGGGGACCGGTCTCCCGCGGGTTACGCAAGCTTAAGGTGCCTCGCCGGTCCGGCGGGGTCATGCTGCGCAGCCGAGGGACAGGGAGACCTTCAATGCGCACCAATCAACTGGCTGCGGTCGTCGTCGCGACGGCCGCGCTCGTCGGGACGGCCGCCTTCGCCGCCCAGCCGCCGGCCCCGCCGGCTCCACCCGCACCGCCTGCACCGCCGGTCGCCGTTGCGGCCGCGCCCCTGGCG
>NZ_JAAIVC010000012.1 GCF_010975005.1 Caulobacter sp. 17J65-9
GGCGGGGTTTCGGTCGGCGGGGTCGCCGGCATGGCGGTTCCGGGCGGCGGCGCTTCGGCGGCGCCGACCGCGTCGGTCGAGGTCGACGCCGGCGGCACGGCTTCGGGCGCCGCGGGCTCGGGTTGGGCCTCGGCGGCCTTCTCGGCGGCGCTCTTCTTCGGCGAACAGGCGCCCATCAGCAGGGCCAGGGTCCCGACGATGGCGGTCAGTCGGAACAGCCCGACGGACAGGGGAACGGCGGTGGACACGGGAAACTCTCCTCCAGAGCTGCCGGCCGGGGCCGGCTGCCCGACCAACCGGCCGGCCTCGCGCCCGGTTCACGCCGCCGTGAAAATGATCTGACGCGTCATCACACCAGCGCCGCCACCAGCTTGCGCTTCAACGCCTCCTCGGCCGTGACGTACCAGTTGTGCGCGGCCCGCTCGACCACCTCGTCGATGCCGACGTCGGAGTCCTCGACCAGTTCGGCGAAGCCGTCGCGCTCCAGCTCCAGCCCCAGTTCGATCTGGGCCAGGATCTCGCGCGCCACCAGCTCCTGCGCCTTCAGCGGCCCGGTGAAGTTCACCTGCATGTCCATGCGCCGGCCGTGGATCAGCAGGACGGTGTCGCGGGTGATGTAGCGGTCCGTGCGCGGAAAGGCGGCCATCACCGTCACCCCGGCCGAATAGACCGCCGTCTTCCCCAGGAAGATCAGCCGCCGGTTCGACCGCCGGCGGGACAGCCGCACCTCCAGCGCCAGCCGCCGGCTCAGCTCGGCGTCGCCGCCCAGAGTGGTCAGCTCGACCACCACCGGGTCGACCGCCTCGCCGATCTCGGACAGCTGCTTCTGGAAGCTCTCCAGCAGCGCCTTGTCGATGTCGCCCAGCAGCCGAATCTGCGGGTCGAACAGTTCGGCCGGCAGCACCTCGTCTTGGCCGTCGGCCGGGTCGCTCATGTCCGTCTCCGGCGCGGGTCGGCGCAGCCCGGCCCCGCGCGCCAAACCGTCAGGTCTACTCGTACGACCGGTCGCGCTCGCCCTTCTGAAGCTGGCGCTCGTCCTTCTGCATCTGCGGCTCGGCGCCGTGATGCTGCGCCTCGGCGCGCTGCCGCTCGCGCTCGCCGACCTGGTACTGCGGGTCCTGCTCGCGCGCGCGCCGGTCGGCCTCGCGCCGTTCGTGTTCGTTCTGCTGGCCCATAGGGCTCTCTCGTGCTCGTCGACGCCCCCGGGATTCAACGGAGCACGCCGGGGGCTGTTCCTTAGGGGTCAGTGCAGGCCCGGCGCGTCGCTGGGCGGCCGCGGCCGGTGCGAAAACAGGGTCAGCTCCGAGGGTCCGGCCGGGGCCGGATCGCCGTGCAGCACCGCCCGCGCCGCCTCCACCGCGCGCACCACCTTCTCCGGCGCGACCGGCTTCTCCACCAGCCCCACCGCCAGGTCGGCGTTGGCCACCGCCTCCTCACGGCTGCCGCTGACGAACAGCGACGGCACCTCGAACTCCAGCCACAGCATGCGCGCCAGCATGATGCCGTCGCCCTCGACCTTCAGGCCGATGTCGACCAGCGCCAGCTCCGGCTTGCGCTTGCGGGCCAGCTTCAGGCCCTCCTCCATGCTGCGCGCGGGGCCGTCCACCTCGTGGCCGGCGGCCTTCAACTCTTCGGCCATGGCCTCGGCGAACACGCCCTGATCCTCGACCACCAACAGATGCAACGCCCGAACTCCGACCGACTCCCAACCGACAAAAACGTCCACGCGCGCGCTTCGTTCGTCCGCACGCCCGCCGCAAAGCCTCGGCCACACGACAATGTGTGTGCGGCGAAGCCGGCGCGCCCGCCCCGCCTCGCCGGTTGATCCGTCGGCCGCGGCGCGCCCGGGGGACGGCGAAGCCGGGCCTACTGGAGACGCGTCATGCGGGGCACTTCATCCATTCTCGGCGCGGCGGCCCTCGCCTGCGCCCTCGTCGCCGGGCCGCTGGCCCTGTCGCAGGCCCAGGCCCAGCCCCTGTGGCGCCCGGTCGATCCCGACCCGGCCGCGACGCGCTGGCTCCGATACGCCGGCTGGCGACTGGACCGGGTGCTGGGGCCAGCGCCCTACGCCCTGCAGCGCGCCGCCGGCGCCCACGGCGAACTGCGCATCGCCGAGGCGACCCTGCAGATCGACGAACGCGGCGTGATCAAGTCCTGGGCCATCACCCGCAAGACTGGCCAGTTCCCCCTCGACGACGCCATGACCGACGCGGCCGAGGACCTGACCATGATCAACCTGCCGCCGCCGCCGCCCTCCATCGTCGGCCGGCCCATCGTCCTGCAGGTCGGCTTCGTCACCCCGCCGCGGATCGGCCCGCGCGGGTCGCTGATGAAGATGGAGCCGCTGGTGCTGATCCCGCCCAGCTATCAGGCCGCCGTCGATCCGAACGCCCCCGACCCCGTGGTGGTCAAGGCCACGCGCTGAACGCCGGGATGAAACCGGCCCCGGCCGTCGTTCTCCCAGCGGAAGGGAGCGCGCGGGGGCGCCTCCCCCATCGGGGACGCCTGCCGTGGCCTACATCCTGTACTTCGTGCGCACCGACAGCACGGTCCTGGACCTGACCATCCTGACCGCCGGCGACGACGCCGAAGCCGAACGCCTGGCCCTGACCCGCCTGGCCGAACAGCCCGCCTACCGCTCCGTCGAAGTCTGCGACGAAGACCGGCTGGTCTGCCGGCGGGAGCGCAGCGACTTGTTCTAGAGCTGAAGCGAAAAGCCCCTTCTCCCCTTGCGGGAGAAGGTGGCGCGCGGAGCGCGTCGGATGAGGGGTGCCGGCGCGACCTATGCCGTCATTCGGGACCACGCCCCTCATCCTGAGGCGTCGGCGCAGACACCCCTCATCCGTCCGGCTCCGCCGGACACCTTCTCCCGCAGGGGGAGAAGGAAAAAACTTTAGCCAACCCGCTTGACCCTCACGCCGCGTCAGACCGCACATCTCCCGGCGATGAGGGAGCGGCGCGCATGACCAGACACACCGTAAACGGCCTCGCCCGGCTGTCGGGCGTGTCGGTGCGCACGCTGCACCACTACGACGAACTGGGCCTGCTCAAGCCCGCCGAGGTCGGCGACAACGGCTACCGCTACTACGGCCGCGCCGAGCTCCTGCGCCTGCAGCAGATCCTGTTCCACCGCGAGCTCGGCCTTTCCCTGGCCGAGATCGCCGCCGTCCTCGACCGCCCGGGCTTCGACCGCCTGGCCGCGCTCCGCGGCCACCGCGACCGCCTGGCCGCCGAGGACGAGCGCCGCCGCCTGCTGCTGCAGACGCTGGACCGCACCATCGCAGACCTGGAAGGAAGCACGCCCATGAAGGACGCCGACCTCTACAAGGGCTTCCCGCCCGAAAAGCAGGCCCGGTACGAGGCCGAAATCGTCGACCGCTTCGGCGAAGCCGCCAAACCCGTCGTCGACCACAGCCGCGCCCGCTGGAACGCCATGAGCAAGACCGACTTCCAGGGCCAGATGGACGAACTGAAGGCCATCGAGACCGGCCTCGCCGACCTGCAGGCCGCCGGCCGCAGCCCCGACCACGCCGACGTCGCGCCGCTTCTGCGCCGCCACCACGCCTGGGTCGCCAAGAGCTGGCCCGCCCCGCCGACCGCCGACGCCTATGCCGGCCTGGCCGACATGTACCTCGGCCACCCCGACTTCCACGCCCGCTACGAAACCCTCCACCCCGGCTTCGCCCAGTGGCTCGCCGACGCCATGCACGCCTTCGCCGTCAACGAGCTGGCGTGACTCCTCCTTCCCCCCTGGTGGGGGAAGGACGGAGCCCGCGCACCGGAGCGCGGCAGCGCGCAGGTCTGCGCGGGAGGATGAGGGGGTCGGGGCGCCACACGACGCCCCGAGCGCGCCCACAAAAGCCGCGACGGCCTGCCGCCGCGCGACCCCTCATCCTCCCGCGCGGGCCTGCGCTGACGCTCCGGCGCGCGGGCCCCTCCTTCTCCCACAAGGGGAGAAGGGATCCCCCTCCGCAAACAGGCGCCACCGCAATTTCCCCCGGCTTCCCGGCCCGCCCCCCGCGCCGCATCCTCCTTCGCAGGAGGCCCGCGTGGAGCCCATCGACCCGCACGACTGGGACATCGAGCTGCGCCGCTACGGCGACCCGCGGCTGGGCGGCGTCTACGTCGTCCAGTCCTCCGCCCGCCCGGCCTTCTTCCGCCTGGGCGGCGGCCCCGGCCTGCACGCCCGCCTGAAGGCCGCCGGCGCCGAGCCCCGGGGCCCGCGCGCCGACCGTCTGGCCCCCTGGCGCCCCGTGTGGATCCGCGCCCTGCCCCACCGCACGCCCCAGGAGCTGGAGCACGCGCGCAAGGCGCTGGCCTGCGCCATGGAGACCTGCGCCGACTTCCTCGACGCCCACACCTTCGCCCGCAAGCTGCCCGACGACGCCGAAAAGCTGGCCGCCTGCGCCGACGCCTGCGCCGCCCAGGCCGAGGTCGCCTGTCATCTCGGCCCGGCCGACGACAAGAAGCTGCGCCGCCGGGTCCAGAACGCGCTGCGCCGCGCCAACGGCCGCCCCCGCTTCCTCGCCTGGCTGGACCTCGGCGGCCCCCAGCCGATCGTGCGCCGCGAATGGTGGTTCGACGGCCGGCGCCTGCTGCTGGAGTCCGAAGCCCACGCCGGCCTGATCCTGCGCGGCCCGCCCGACCTGATCGGCCGCGTCACCGGCCTGCTCGGCGCGGTGGCGACCTGAGAAGATCTCCCCCCTTGGGGGGAGCCGCCGCCCGCAAGGGCGGCGTGGGGGCCTCCAGCGGAGCGCAACGGCTCAGCCTCACCTAACGCCGGTCTTGCCCCGACTCCCTCGCTGGGCTCTTCTGGCTCCCTGAACGCCTCGGGGGAGCGCGCGCATGAACAAGTTCAAGTCGATCGTCCGCCAGGCCGCGCTCGGCGCGGTCGTCCTGCCCGGCGGCTGGGCGCTGATCGCCTTCGTCTTCCCGCGCTGGGACCTGGTCGGCGACCTGGTCAACCACACCGGCCCAACCGTCGAGCGCCTGATCGCCATGGGCGGCGTCGGCGCCCTGATCGGCGCCTTCTTCGCGGCCATCGAGACTCCGAAGCCGAAGGAGGGCTGAGCGCCTCCGCATTATCGCTCAGGTGACGCCGTCACCTTTCACTGTTATGCGAGCGCGCCTGACGGAGCGCCGCCATGTCCCACGCCCCATCGACCGCCGCCGCCCTGACCGGCGTCTGGAACGGCCGCTACAGCTATGACGGCCCCTACGCCCCGGGCGACTTCGTCGCCGTGCTGTTCGAGACCGGCGGCCATGTCGGCGGCACCACGCACGAGCCCGACTGGACCGGCACCACCGCCGACCGCCTGCTCTACGCCACGCTGGAAGGCGCCCGCCAGGGCTGCGACGTCCGCTTCGCCAAGACCTACGACGGCTCCGGCGGCCAGACCCACACGGTCCGCTATCAGGGCGAGCTCAGCCCCTGCGGAACCGAGATCGAAGGCGCCTGGGCCGTCCCGGGCGTCTGCACCGGCCGCTTCCTGATGATCCGCCCGGCCGGCAAGGCCGTGGCTGTGGAGCGCGAGGCGGTGGAGGCGGTCTGAGGACGCGCAGGTCAGATATAACGCCGCTATCCAAGGGCGTGCACGCCAGCTAGCCTTTCCCCGCAAACACGGGGAGGCGAATGAACAACCGATCTGACAGATGGCCAGCGAAGGGCGTCTACGGGCTTCTTATTGTCGCTAGCTGCAAGAAGCCGAACCACTACCGGATCGGCCAAGGCGAACTCCGCGGACGCCTGAGGAAGCTAGGCAGCCCCTCATTGTTCGACGGCCGCGATCTCAGAACCCACGAGTGGGCGCCATGGGACGACGTTTGGACGACACCATGTCCGCCCGAGGAAGTTGCCCAACTCGAAGCGGCTAAGGCCCTATTCCGAGACCGCCTCCGTTACGACTTCCTCCGCCGCTCGGACGAGCATATGATTTTTCAGACGACCGACAGCCTGGATGCGATCCGCGCCGAGGCCGATGCGGCAGCGGACGGGCTCTGGCCCCGGGCGTAGTCGGTGCCGTCCGAAGGACGCCCCGCGCCTTAAACCCATGCAGGCCAGTCTGCCTCCGGGGCCGGACGGGTCAAGGACCGGCCTTCGGCCGGCCGCCCCGCGGCGCGCGCCCTCGCGCGCGTCCTTGAGGCGTCCGGCCCCGGAGGCTCCAATCCCGCCCTGGGTTTCACCCCAGCGGCGCCTCCGCAAACCGCTTCCACAGCTGCGGATAGCGCTCGGCCAGCACGGCCTCGTCCTCTTCGAACGGCGCCCCGGCCGGCTCGTCGGTGGTGTCCATGCCCACGCCCGGCCACTCCTCGGCCTCGCGCCCGGTCTTCTCGCACCAGGCGTCGCCGGCGACGTACATCAGGCTCTCGAAATCCAGCGCCTCGGCGTCGCTGGGGACCACGCCGACCAGGGCGTCCGGATCGGCCAGCACCTTTTCGAACGCCGCCTGGCCCTGGCCAATCAGCCACAGCCGGAAGTACGTGAACACGTCGTCCGACGCCCCGCCATGCGCGACATAGGCCGCGCCCCACAGGTCCCACCTGTAGGCCCGCGTCATCTCCGCGGCCATGACGGCGTCGAACGCCAGAAGCTCCTCGGGCGACAGCTCCGCCAGCGCCTCGCGCAGGGCCTCGGCCTGCGCCTCGGAGCCCTCAGCCCGCGCCTCGGCCGTCGCCTCGATCAGCGCCCAGAACCGCGCCTCGGACATGGCCGCGACGACCGGCGCTTCCTCAGGCTGCACCACCGGGGCCGGCGCCGCCGCCGGCGCGATCCCCGCCAATCTCCTCAGCTCATCGAGCTCCGGCCAGACCCCGTCCGCCTCGACGGCCTCAGCCGCCGGCGCCGCCTGGGCCACTTGCGCGACCTCGACCGGCGCGACCTCCGCGGCCACAGGCGCGAGCTCGGCCGGCTCCACAGCCTCTACGGCCGGAGCAGCCTCGACCGCCACCACTTCCGCCGAAGGCGCGACTTCGGTCGTATCGACCTCGACCGGCGGCGCGACCACGGCCGCCGCCGCAGCCTCTACGGTCGGGGCGGCCTCGACCGCCACGACCTCCGCCACAGGCGCAACTTCGGCCGTATCAGCCTCGACCGCCGGCGCGACCACGGCCTCGACCTCGGTCGTACCCGCCCCCCGCACCGGCCGCGCCTTGCGCTTTCCGAAGACCGCCGCCCAAAGCTTACGCCACATGGAATTCCCTTTGCCGAAGCCGCCCGTCCGGACCGGCGCCGCTAAGCGGCCCGCTCGCGTGTCGGGGGAATTTCAGACATGGGGGTTAAGCTGAAGTCTCCAAGATCTCCCCTCCGGGGCAGATCAGCAGCGTACGCACGCTAGCGCCTCTCCCGGGCTGTCCGCCAGGATGCTCCCGACCTTTTACCTAGGCAGGCCGGTCTACCCCCACGGCGGGGCAAGGAACGGCCCGCTCGGGCCCTATGCGCGCCGCGCGCGTCTTTGAATCACCCGGACGCAGGGTCGGGCCGCCCTCCGCAGCTCTGCCGGTGCGGACACGAGCAAACGAGGGCTAGGGTTCTAGGAGGCTTTATGCAGGTCTAGATACATGACCGGCTCGGTCCGAGAGCGGTTCTCATGGGTATCGACCATCGTGAAGCCGCAACGCTCATAGAACCCAATCGATTCCTGCTTTGAATCGACGACCACAAACCGGCACCCAACAGCCGGGCATATCTCGGCTCTGGCAATACCCTGAGCAAAATTGACCAAGATGCGCCCGAGGCCGCGACTATTTTCGCCTCGGTATCGATCATCGACGAGGAGGCGAGCAATCTTTACCGCTGGATATGTGTCGTACGGGAAATGCAGATTTTCGCCATTCACGAGAGGCAAATTTTCACCGGACACAACCTCGCTGCACACAAGGGTCACATACGCGGCAATACGATTGTTGGGCCTGTCGTGAATGACGTACGTACGAGCGAGGTTTTCTTCCTCGTAACGCCGAGCATTCTTCCTTGCGAAAATCTTCAGCGGATTGAAGCGCTCACCACCTGGCTTCATCGACGAGAACGAATCGTCAGGCCGCAACGGGCGCAGCCCGAATTCGTCGTCCGCGTCGGTCACTCAGACTAGCGCTTGGCTGGAGCCTTGAACGTGAACTCTCCGCCACTTTGACGGAAGGCGCGAACCAACTCGACGCCACGGTCAACGTTCTCTTTCGCATTGGCCTTAGGCCGTCCAAACGTAACTTGCCGTTTGAACTTTTTGGCATCGATCCCCGTCAGAGTGACGCGACCAAACGCATTCGATTGAATTGCCATCGCCTCCCTCCCTGGAGCTATGCGATCCGCGATTAAGTGCGCAGCGCGAGCAGTTCTGTCAACGCGACATTGAGTCGAAAGCTCCTAATTTTTGGTAATTTTCACCAGTACGTATGGGAGCCGGTCGCAAAATTATGCCTCAAGTTACCCCTCCCAGGCAGGTAAAATTTGCCTCCATCAAGCTACGTTAAACTCCTTTCCGTCGGAACGCGCAGTTAGGGAGTTTCTATACCCCTCCCCACCCCCAACCGCTCGGTCTCCGCGCGGAACGCTTCGATGCGCAGCTTCTCGGCCTCCAGCCGCAGCTTCTCCGCCTCGACCTCGCGTCCGGCCCTGAGCGCGGCGTTCTCCGCCTCCAGCGCCTTCAGCCGCTCCATGCCCTGCGCCATCACCGCCTGCAGCTGCGCCACCTGCGGGTCCGGCTGAGCCGCCCCGTCCTGCGCGCCCTTCACCGCCGGCGGCAGCAGCGCCTGAAGCCTGCGCGCGATCTCGTCGGCGCCCGGCCAGTCCAGGTTCTTCGCCAGCAGGTCGCCCAAGACCGGCGCCACGGCCGGAAACGCGCGGACGAACTCGGTCATCTGCACCGCCGCCTCCTGCCGTCGCGTCGTGAAGCCCGGCCCGGCGCTCACCGTCAGGTCGTACTTGCCGACGCCCAGGTCGAACACCCGCTCCACGCCGGCCACGCTCACCGGCTGGTTGACCGGCACGCCCGCCGCCTGCCCCTCCGGCCCCAGCACCCGCACGATCCGCGCAGTCGAGTACACGCGCGGGATCAGGTCGATCAGCACCCGCCCCGCATGCCGGATCGCCCGGCTCAGATTGTCGATGTAGTGGAAGGTCGAAACGTCGCCCTCGCGCTGGCGCGCCAGGATGGCGCGGCCGCTGGTCTCGTTCGACCGCGCCCCCAGAGACGCGTCGTGCAGGCCGATGATCGCCTTCAGGTCGTCGGCCGCGTTCAGCGCCTCCTGCAGGGCGCCCGCGGGCACGCCGGCGAAGGGCTGGCGCATCGGCGCCTCCGGCCCGTCGTATTCGATGAAGGCGTGGGTGTCGGTGTTGGCGCTGGCCCACTTCTCCGCGTCGGTCTCGAACGCGCCCTTGCGGCCGATAAAGGGCGCTTTCGGCGCCAGGGCCACCAGCTCGGTCGAGGTGGTGCGCCAGTAGTTGAACATCCGCTGCGGGTCCTTGGCGTCGCGCACCAGCGAGCGCAGCACCCGCTCGCCCTCGACGTTCAGGTCCTCGCCATAGACCGGCACGATCGGGATGTAGCGCCCCGGCCAGGCGTTCTCCTCCAGCACCTCGGCGCCGGTCAGGATCCGCTGGGTCACCTTGTGCGAGACCACCTCGCGCGGCGCCCCCACCGGCACGACCCCGGCCGCGGCCAGCTCGGCCGCGCGTTCCTCCACCGCGTCGAGCGGCAGCACCCGCCCGTCCGACAGGCCCACGACCGAGGTGCGCACCTCCTCGCGCGTCCACCACTCGGCCACCATCACCCGCTCGCCGCCCCGGTCGAACCAGGGCGCGCTTAAGCCCGCCCAGGCGTCCGACGACCAGTCGACCTTTTCCGCCCCCTTCCAGCGCTTCTCGAATGCGGCCGGCGTCAGGCTCTCGACCACGAAGCACGAGTTCCAGTCGGCGCTGTCGGCCGCCGTGGAGTCCGGATCGCCGTACACCGTGAAGGGATTGGCGATCCGCTGGATCACCACGTCCTGCTCGAAGCCGTCGTCGCGCGCCCAGGCCGTGCCGACGCGGAAATAGCCGACCCCGCAGGTCACCGCGAACTCCAGCGCCGTGTCGTAGGCCACGTCGGCGTCCGACGCCTGCTCCACCTGCCGGATCAGCCCGCTCATGATCTCCGCCACCGCCGGGTCGGCCGCGCCGTCCACCGGATGCACGCTGATCGACGGCTTGTTCTGCCGCGCGTCGTTCACGACCTGGCGGATGAAGGCCGGCAGCCGGTTGATGGTCAGGCACGGCCGCCCTTCCCGCTCGCGCCGCCGCCGCACCTCCGCCGGCCACTGCTCGCCCAGCCGCGCGAAACGCAGGTCGTCCAGCGCCTCCGCCCGATTGTCCGCCTCGCGCTCGACGCAGCGCTCGAACGCTGCGCGCGCTGCTTCCAGGATCTTCTCGTCGGTCATGGCAAAATTCTCCGCTCATCCCCGCGAAAGCGGGGACCCAGAGCACGGTCGTTTCAGGAAGGCCCGGACGGGCGAATGAAGCCTCGCTCCGGCCCGCGGACGTCGGCGCCCTGGGTCCCCGCTTTCGCGGGGATGAGCGGTGTTTGTGTCAGCGTCCCTCGCGGACGCTGAAGCGGCTTAATCCCATGCTGGATTGGAGCGCTCGGGCGCCGGGCGGCTCAAGGACGCGGCTTCGCCGCGCCGCGCAGCGGCCGGCCCTGCGGGCCGGTCCTTGACCCGCCCGGTCCCGAGCGCAAGCTCGCCGCCATGGGATTTAAGCCCCCGTCTCCTTCTCCCCCTGAGGGAGAAGGACGGAGCCCACGCACCGGCGCCCGCAGGGCGAAGGTCCGCGTGGGAGGATGAGGGGTCGCGCGCCGCCTACAGAACGCCGCTTACGCAGCCGCCGCCCGACGCTTCGGCCGCGCCAGCTCCGGCGCCGGGCCGAACCGGTTGTCGCCCGCGTCGCCGCGGACCACGCCCAGCCAGAGGCTGAAACCGGCCTGCATCAGCAGGGCCACCACCACCCCGCCCATGCCGACCAGCAGGTCGACCTGGCCCTCGGGCGTGTCGACCGCCGCCGCGTCGCCCGCCAGGGCCGCCAGCGCGCCCTGGCCGCCCAGGGCGAGGGCCAGGCCGAGCACCGCCAGCTGCAGGCCGAACAGCGCCGCCACCCACCAGCCGGTCCGGTTCAGGTCGTGCAGCCGGCGCACATAGGCCATGCTCCACAGCACCGTCATCACGCCCGAGCTCGGACCGTTCGGCAGCACCACGTTCATGATCACCGCGGCGGCCAGCACCGCCACGAGCGTCAGCCAATATTCCTTGCGGCGGCTGCGCCCGCCCCAGTAGCTCATCATCCGCACGGCACGCCCCAGGCTCATTCGAGCGCGCAGAATGCCGCGATTCCGCCTCCGCAACCTGGCGCCAAATCCCCTGCCGAACGCCGGTCCTTGACCGCTCCGCCCACGCGCGCACACTCGTCTCCAGGGACTCGCCGCCACCGGCCGCCAAAGGCCGGGGCGATCGAGTGGAGGAAACGATGCAGGACTGGCCGCCGATCGAGAGCGCGGAGGAATTCCGCCGTCTGCGCCTCAGCAATTCCAAGGAAGAGTACGCCCGCTCGGCCTGGGCCGCCGCGCCCGACGCCGTGTGGACGGAGGTGATCGACCGCTGGCCGGAGCTGCGCGTCTGGGTCGCCCACAACCGCAGCATCCCCGCGCACGTGATCGACCGGCTCGCCGCCGACCCCGACCCCGACGTGCGCACCCGCATCGCCGAAAAGACCGCCCTGCCGCCGGCCGTGCTCGAGCGCCTGCTCGACGACCCGGCGCCCGGCGTCCGCCAGGCCGCGGCCGACGCCTGGTCGCGCCACGAGCAGAACGAACGGCGGCGCGCGTAAGGCTAAGGGACTCCTTCTCCCCTTGTGGGAGAAGGATCTAAGACATCCACCCGCCCGTCCCGCGCTCAGCCTCGCGCCTGGCCTTCGCCACGCGCGGCTCCTAGATCGCCACCGCCAGGTAGCGCAGCGCGTCCGCGCCATGGCTGGCCCAGTCGTGGCGCGGCCCCAGGCCCACGCGGCGCTTCTCGTCGACCCGCTCGCGGTATTCGCCCAGCGCCTTCAGCCCCGGCCCGCACGCGCCGGCGTCGATCCACACCCGCGGCAGCAGACGCCTGACCGCCTCGATGCCGTCGGCCACGCCCACGCGCGGCGCGATCCGCACCCGAAAGCCCAGCCCCTCCAGCATCTCCGCCCGGCTCTTGCCGGTGCCGAGCTCCCGCGCCATCGCGTCATGCGGCAGCACCAGGGGCGCATACACGTGCCCGCGCTCCCGCAGGGCCCGCGCGTACCAGTCCAGGCCCACGCCCGAGTTCTCGACATAGTCGACCAGCCGCACCTCGCGGCCGACCACCTGGGCGAACCAGATCGCCGTGGCGTCGCCGACGCCCAGATCCCACGCCGTCCAGACCTCCAGCGCCGGATCGGCCGGCACCCGCGTGATCCGCCCGGCGGCCAGCGCCTCCGACAGCAGCCGCGCGTAGTACGCGCCCTCCGCCACCTTGCGGTATTCGCCCAGCCAGACGTGGGCGTGCTTGTCCGGATCCGCCGCCAGGTCGTGCGCCATCTCGGCGGCCAGCACCTGCGGGAACCACGGATTGTCGGCCCACGACACGCGCTTCACCACCGCGTCCGGCGGGACCGTCCGCCCGCGGAACATCAGGTCGACCGGATCGAACTCGTTCTGCGGGTTCCACGCCCACCACAGCTCGGACCCCGGCTTCCTCACCGTCGGGACCAGCAGGTCGATGGAGCGCTGCGACACCCGGTCGGCCTCTTCCACCCACACCCGGTCCAGCCCCTCCATCGACTTGATCGCCTCGGGATTGGACCGCAGGCCGGCGAAGAAGAACCGCGAGCCGTTGGCCCCGCGGATCTCCGCGTCCGTCGACTTGAACACGCCGCTCAGGCCCAGCTCGCCGATCTTGTCCTCGATCAGCCGCTTGGCGCTCTCCTTCACCGACTTCTGGATCTCGCGCGCGCACAGCACCCGAAGCGGCCGCTCCGCCGCCTGCAGGGCCAGCGCGGCCGCGAACGAATGGCTCTTCCCCGACCCCCGCCCGCCAAAGAACGCCTTGTGGCGGCTGGGACGAAACAGGTCCTGGAAGGCCTCAGGAATCTGCGCGGTCGGCATGGCCGGGCCTCACGAACTCCACCGTCACCGCCACGCCCGGGCCGGCCGGCGGCGCATCCGCGCGCGCCTCGCCCCAGTCGTCCCGCGCGATCTGCTTCAGCGCAAAGGCGATCACCGTGGCGTTGCCCGCGCCCTTGCCCGACGCCGCCGCCGCCAGCCGGTCCTCCCAGACCTTCGCGCCCTTGGCCCGCCCGCGCGCCACGGCTTCCGCAAAGGCCGGATGCGCCGCCATCCAGGCGCTCACGGTGGAGCGCGCCACGTCCAGTTCGCCTGCCAGCACGGCCAGGCTATAGCCCTTCGACAGGCACTCCACCGCCGTCTCGCAGAAGGCGGCGCGGTAACGGCTCGCGGTCATGGGACCCCTCCGGCTGGACAACTCACGGTCGCGGGCGCCTAATCCCGCGCGGGGGGACTTCAAATGAACATCACGACGAGCGGACGGGCCCTGCTGGCCGCGGGCCTGGTTCTGGCGGCGACCACGAGCGGCCCGGCGCCGTCCGCACGCGCCGACGCCCGCTACGTGGAGGTCGATTTCTGCAACGACGACGACCAGGTCATCTCCGTGGCCATGGCGCACTACGACACGCCGCTTTTCGGCCAGTACGTCATCCGCGGGTGGTACACGATCGCGCCGCATACCTGCCGCCACGAGGATATCGCGCGCGGCGGCGTCCTCTACACCTTCGCCGGCTCCCCCGACGGCCACGAATGGGACGGCGACACCCGGTTCTGCGTGCCCTTGAAGGCGTTCAACCGCCCCGCGACCCAGGAAGACGAGTGCGCCGAGGGCGAGGCGCCCTTCCGGTTCGAGGCGCACGTGCTCCCCTGGGACGACACCTACACCGTCAGGTTCTCTCGCTGACGCAGAAGGGATCCCGCCCCGTCGGAACTCGGACGACTCTGGGGAAGGAGCCGCCGAAGGCGGGGGCGGCCTCCAGCGGAGCGCGTCGCCAGCCGCAGCCGCCTCGCGCGCGGCGTCCCAACGGACGCACGCCGCGCCTTAAGCCCATGGTGGAATTGGAGCGCTCGGGACCGGGCGGCTCAAGGACGCGCGCTCACGCGCGCGCCGCATCGCGGCGGCCCCTCTCGGGGCGGTCCTTGACCCGTCCGGGCCCGAGCGCAAGCTCGCCGCCATGGCCTTCAAGGCGAAGGCCTGCGCGGCGCAGCGGATCCCGCCCCCTCGGAGCTCGGCCGACAGGGGTCAACGGTCGCGAACATCACGTGCTCGGCGGCTCGTCGGGGACGGAAACGTGTTGCGGCGGCGGCGCGCGGCCCTAACCTGCGCCGGCGCTCTCCGGGGGGAAGATGCTCGAACTGGCTCTGCTGCTGACAACGCCCTCGCCCGCCGCCCAGGCCCAGGCCTGGGCGCCGAACGGCTGCGCGTGGCGTGATCCGGCCAGCGCGCCGCCGCAGCTGGTTTGCCGTGCGCCAGACGGCGAATGGTGGGACGAGCGGACGCCGGACGGCTTCGACCCACACACGCTTGCGCGCGCCCAGGCGGGCGACCTCAAGGCCATGACCGCGCTCGGCCTGCTCTATCTCGGCCACGTCGGCTACGACGCCCATGATCCGGCCGAGGCCTACGCCTGGCTGCGACGCGCGGCGTCGGCGGGCGAACCTCTGGCCATGTCCCACCTGGCCCAGATGTACATCGGCGGGTACGACGGCGTTCCGGACGACAAAGCCGAAACCCTGCGGCTCATGCGCCAGGCCGCCGAGGCCGGCCTGCCGAGCGCCATGTTCAATCTCGGCGCGCTCCACACGCAGGGCGAGGTCGTCGAGAAGGACCCCGCCGAAGCGTCACGCTGGTTCAGGCAGGCCGCGGACCACGGCTACGCGCCGGCGATGCGAATGCTGGGTCTCATCGCCCTGCAGCACGATTCCCAGGACGAAGCGCTCCGCTGGTTCCAGACGGCGATCGACCAGGGCGACCGCGAGGCCATGATCGAACTCGGCCGCCTTTACACGCTGGCCGGCGGCTTGCCTCGCAACTACGCCGAAGCCTTGCGCTGGTACCGCAAGGCCGCCGACCTGGGCGACGCCCGCGGCCAGCTCTACGTCGGCGCGATGTACGACGAAGGCCTGGGCGTGCCGGCCGACCCGGTCGAAGCCGTCCGCTGGTACCGCATGGCGGCGGATCAGGACCTGTTCGAAGCCTGCATGGCGCTGCACTTCGCCTACGGCCATGGCCGCGGCGTTCGACAGGACGAAGCTGAGGCGCTGCGGTGGCGCGACCGGCAGACGAACGCGCGCTTCATGGTCGATAGCTACGCTTGGCAGCCCTACACCGACGCCATGCTCGACGTTCTCGCCGACGCCGAGGCGATCCTCATTCCCTATGTAAAGTACCTGGAACCTCCAGAAGGTGATCCGTCCGCGGAATGAAGGCGGATCCCGCCCCGTCGGAGTTCGGCCGACAGGGGTCAACGGTCGCTCACAGGCGTGTTCGGCGCGACTCGTCAGGGGCGGAATCTCTTAGATCTCCCCCCGAGCGGAGCGCTGGGGGGAGCAGGCGGCGCCAGCCGCCGTGGGGGGCTCCAGCGGAGCGCGCGGCTTCCGCCGCCGCGCCAGGCTGGAGCCCCCTCCACCACGCTTCGCCCAAGGGCTTCGCGCGGTCCGCCTCCCCCAGCGCTTCGCTAGGGGGAGGATCAGGTCCGCCGAGGTCGGCGGGGCGACCGCCATTTCGACGCGATGGGGCCGCGGGGCCGGCGGGGGAGCGCCGGTCTCGGGAGGGAACGCTGAAGGGGGAAGCGTCCCGCGCTCCCGTCGCAGGGGCGACCTGCGAAGGGGCGGCCGCGCCGCTCGGCGAAGCTTGGTCGCCGCCCACCCGGGCAAGGGCGTTGCGCCCGGGCTCCAGCCCGGTCCGCCGCGGCGAAACATCGAAAGGGAAAAACAGATCCGGCGGACCCGGCCAGGGAGCCGCCTTGGCCCCCGACGCATTCGTCCACCGTGGCTAAGGGATAGCCGAACGCCCCGGGGCCGTCAAGAACAAAATAAGAACATCTTCGAACGACCGGCTCGCGCGCCAGCGCGTCAGTTCCGAGTAGGTATTCTTCTGGTTCTGATATCTGACTCTGAAATGCTTGAGCCCGGCTAGAGCCCCGCTCAGGCAAACGCCTGGCGCTCGCCAGCCCCCAAGCCCCGAAAATCAACGCCTTAGGCCCACAGACACGCGCGCCGGTTCCGCGACCGCCCGCACCCCTCGCCGTACGAAATCCGACGCCGAAAACCGCACGCGCTGCGCTCGCAAACGCGCGCCCCTACGCAACCTCCCCCGCCCCTCTTCGGGGTTTGCCCGATCCCTCCGGCCGCCCCCGCGCGCCATGCTCCGTCATTTGCCGCCGGAGGACGCATGTTCGACCGCCGCCGCCTCATCAGCCTCGCCGCCGCCGCCCTGGTGCTCGGGGCCTGCACCGCCGCCGCCGAGCCGGCCGCCCGGGTCCAGGCCGACCCGTCGGTGGACGTCTCCGGCTGGCGCAACTTCGTCTGGACCGGGCCGATGTCGCCCTCCGACGTCGACCCGTCGCTGGAGACCCAGGCCCAGGCCTCGGTCGCCCGCGCCCTCGAACAGCGCGGCTACAGCCAGGGCCAGCCGCCCCAGTTCGCCGTCGCCGTCTTCTTCGGCGATCCGGGCAAGCCGCCGCTCTACACCGAAGGCCCCCGCTACAGCGCCGCCCCCGACCCACGCGCCGGCCAGCGCAGCTGGGGCGGCCTGCTGGACTGGCCCCAGCAGCTGGGCCCCACGCCCGGCACCCTGACCGTGGCCGTGGTCGACGTCGCCTCGCGCAAGGCGGTGTGGCGCTCCACCTCGCGCGCGCACCTGGGCCGCGACGCCACGCCCGACGACATCGACGCCGTGGTCGCCGCCGTGCTGGCCGACTTCCCGGCCCGGGACTGAAGGCCGTGAGCGCCCGCCGGCTCGCCCGCCCGCTCGCCCTCGCCGCCGCCCTGGCGCTGGCCGCCTTCGCCGGCCCCGACGTGAAGACGAAGTTCGACGCCACCGCCGACTTCGTCGACATGCACAGCTACAGCTGGGTGACGACCACGCCGCCGGCCGGCGCCGTCGTCCCGACCTGGAACCAGGTGCACGCCGCCATCGACCGCGACCTGAAGGCGCGCGGCTACACGCAAGCCCAGCCCGGCGACTTCGCGATCGGCTTCACGCTGGGCCGTCGCCAGCAGACCAAGACCTGGGACCTGGGCCAGCAGTACGGCGGCTGGGGCGGCCCGGGGCCGGTCGACTGGTCCGGCGGCTCGCCCGACGTGATCGACTACACCGAGGGCACGCTGGCCATCGACGTGTTCGACGCCAAGACCAAACGGCCGCTCTGGCACGGCGCCCTGTCCCAGCGCATCAGCGCCGTCCCCGACCAGGCCGAGATCGACGCCGCGGTGAAGACCGTGCTCGACAAGTTCCCGCCGCCGCCGAAGTAGCCTCCCAGGCACGCGACTAAGGCGTGACCGCCGCCCGCCTCAGGGTTTGACCGGAGCGACGCGCGCCCGCTCCGGGGCGATCCTGCGGCCAGTTTCGAGGAGCGCGCGCCATGCTCGACCGCCGCCGTCTACTGGGCCTCGCCGCCGCCCTCACCCTCGGCGCCTGCGCCACCGGCCCCAGCATCCACGCCGACTACGACCGCAGCGTCGACTTCTCGAGCTTCCACACCTTCTCGCTGGCGAGCGACACGCCCCAGCCCGGCGCCCCGCCGCTGACCTGGCAGCGGGTCAGCGACGCCATCAACCGCACCCTGCAGGCCCGCGGCTTCACCCGCAGTGACACCCCCGACTTCGCCGTCGGCTTCACGCTGGGCAAGCGCGACCGCATCGAGACCTGGAACTACGGCCCCTACTACGCCGGCTGGGGGCAATGGGGCGGCGGCCCCTGGGGCCCGTCCCAGACCCAGGTCCGCACCATCACCGAAGGCACCCTGACCATCGACGTGTTCGACGCCAAGACGCGCCGCCCGGTCTGGTCAGGCACCGCCACCCAGCGCCTCAGCGGCCCGGTCTCCCAGGCCGAGATCGACGCGGCGGTGACGAGCGTGCTGGCCAAGTTCCCGCCGGGCTCGACCCAATGATCCTTCTCCCCTTGCGGGAGAAGGACGGAGCCCGCGCGCCGGAGCGCAGCGGAGGCCTGCGCGGGAGGATGAGGGGTCGCGCGACCGCCGCGACATAACGGGCCCCATCGCGCTAAAGCACGGGCCCAGTCCCGGAGCACCCGCCATGGCCCGCGCCCACGCCGACATCGGCACGACCGACTACGCCGTCGCCCTCAAGGCCGGCCACCACCGGCTGACCGCCGACGAGCGCCCCGACCTCGGCGGCCAGGACGCCGGCCCGGCCCCCTACGAGTTGCTGTGCGCCGCGCTCAGCGCCTGCACCGCCATCACGCTGCGCATGTACGCCGGCCGCAAGGCCTGGCCGCTCACCGCCGCCCACGTCGACGTCCGCTTCGCCCGCGAGGGCGAGGTCGAGCGCATCGAGCGCACCCTGCGCTTCGAAGGCGACCTCGACGACGCCCAACGCGCCCGCCTCGCCGACATCGCCGAACGCACCCCGGTGACCCTGACGCTGAAACGGTCGATGGCGATCACGACGACGGTCGCCGCTTAGGCTCCTTCTCCCCCTGAGGGAGAAGGAAAGAACATCACCGCCGGTGCGCCCCCGCCTCCAGCGCGCTGTACAGCCCCTGCAGCACCGCCACCCGGCCCTCCGCCTCCGGCGTCTCGCCGCTCCCCGCCGCCCGCTCCTCCTCGCACCGCGCCAGCACCGCCCCCACGAAGTCCAGGATCGCCGCCCGCTCGCGGCCCGCCTCGCGCGCCAGCGGCCGTCCGGCCCCCAGCCGCGCGGCGATCTCCCACAGGGCGTAGACGCAGCCGTCCGCCACCGCGTCCTCGCCGGCGCCGACCCGATAACGGTCGCGCTCGGCCGCCCGCAGCAATCCCTCGACATAGGCCCGCGCCGCCCGCCGCTCGGTGGCGTCCTCGGTCGGCCGGGCCGACAGGCCGAGCTCCGGAATGCGCTCGTCGGCCAGGCGCAGCTCCACCTCCGCCGCCCGCGCCGCCGCCACCACGAACTCGCGCGCCTCCTCCAGGTCGTCGGTCAGCAGCAGCGCGTGCTCGAACCCCTTCTCCTCGGCCAGCCGCTTCAGCAGCGGATACAGCGGCTTGGCCTTCGGATCGGCCGGATGCGCGGAACGATGCCAGTAGTCGCGCCCCAGCAGCACCATCGGCGTCGGCGCCAGCCGCCCGCGATAGTAGTTCTGGGTGGCGTCCTGGAAGATCTCCTGCACCGTGCCGGCGTTGCCCTCGGCGAAGATGATGCCGCCGCTGGACACGCTGACCAGGCCGTCCTCGCGCAGCGAATTGTAGAAGAACTTGGCGATGTGGCTGGCGAACAGGTTGGGCGGCTCGTGGCCGTACAGCCAGGTCGGGATGCCCAGGCTCGGCCCGCCCGGATGCGAGGGCGCGTCCCAGGTCCCCAGCAGCCGCGCGCGCACCGCGCACGCCGTCTCCAGCCAGGCGTCGACCTCCTTGTAGTCGGGAGCGCCGGCCAGCTCCTTAAGCGCGACGTCCAGCTCACCGTCCGCGAACGGGGCCAGGAACGCCCCCAGATTGGCCGCCTCCATCAGCCCCGGCCCGCCGCCGGTGATCACCAGGAAGCCCAGCCGGTGCAGGTCGCGCGCCAGCACCGCCACGTCCCGATAGCTGGGCGCGCGCCGGCTGACGTCGTGGCCGCCCATGAAGGCGACCGCCCGCCTGCCGCACAGCTTCAGATAGCGCCCGACCGCGTGCTCCATGGCGGTGTCGTGCAGCTTGGCCGCCACGGCTTCGGCCGCGTTCAGCCGCCGGGGCACCGCCTGCTCCTCCATGAACCAGCGGAAGCAGCGATGGTCGTAGCTGTCGGCCCACGAGCCCGGCCGGCCCGGCTGGAAGCCGTCATAGATGGTCGCCACCGTGTACCAGCGGCTCGGAAACTGGCGGAACGGCACGCCCGGCGCCTTGGAGACCACATAGGCCCCCTCCGCCACCGCCTGCGCCGCGGTCTCGGGCGCCAGCTCGCAGTCCAGGAAGGCGCAGCCCGCCGTCGTGGTCTGGGCGAAGCCCTGCGCGAACGGCCGCAGGTCCAGCGAATGAAACATGGCCGGCCCGTGGTCGGGCGCCGCCAGCCACCCCCGCACGTCCTGCTCGTCACGGATCTCAAGCATACCGCGACAGTCTCCGCCCGCCGCGACCGCAGAGCAAGCGCTCCCGCCCAGATCTCCCCCCGTTGGGGGGAGCCGCCGCGAAGCGGCGTGGGGGGCTCCAGCGGAGCGCGACGGCTCCGCCGCTCAAAACCGTCACCCTCGGGCTCGCCCGAGGGCCCAGCGTTCAGCTCGCACCAGCCTCGGAACAGTTCGCGCACCGGAAGACTGGGCCCTCGGGACGAGCCCGAGGGTGACGCTGCTTGGTGGCGCCCACATCCCCCGATGCGGAGGTCGCCTCCGCACCAGTCAGGGCTCGCCGCGAGGCCTCTCGAACGACTGGTTTCCCTGGTTGGCGGCCAGGAAATCGAGAAAGCGCTTCGCAGCGTCTTTCACGCCGGGCGTGACGCCCCCCTCGCCGACGCACCCCGGTCTCAAGTACCAGCAGAACTCATCCGACGCAGTCAGCGTGCCAGGGTGATACTTGACCAACTCCTCGGCGAGAATGCGCTGGCAGACGTCCGCAAAGCGCGAAACCAAGTTCCCCGCCTCGGAGTCCAAATGAAGGGTGTCGAGGGCAAGAAACATCGACAGGCTGTTGATCTCGTCGTCGGAAAGCGCAGGCTTACTCTCGATCACCATTGCGACGATCGGATACAGATCCTCATCCAGGATTTCGAATTCGGGAGCGTCCCCGGCCGGGCCGAGATAGATGGTGGGGATCATCGCCGTCCAAAGCGCTTAACGACAGGAATACTCCCGCCATACCGCAAAGGACTGGCCCGCGCAGAGAGCGCGGCGCCGAAATCTTTCCGCCCATGTCGACGACTTTCCACCGTTCGCCGCACGCGCGGATGGTTCGGGGGGCTCCGGCGCAAGGCGACGGAAACCACGGGTACTGTGCGCTTGCGCGGCCCGCCGCGCCCGCCGGAGCCCCCCGCCGCCGCCTGGGGGCGGCGGCTCCCCCCGAAGGGGGAAGCCGAGATCACTCGAACAGCGGCGTCGCGATGCTGACTTCGGTCTTGAAGTTGACCGTGTAGGCCGGGATCCACGGCGAGCCGATGTGGTGCTTGTACGACGTCACCACGTCGGCCACCTGCAGCTTCGGCGTCGAGCGGTCCTTGGTCACCGTCACCGTCACGTCCGGGTCGGCGATCTGGGTCAGGCGCTTGACGATGTCGGCCCGGATCACCGCCGGCGTCACGTCGGCGTCGATGGCCAGCGCCCGGGCGGACTCCTCGGTGGCGTAGCGCACGCTGGACGCGCAGTGCATGGCCCAGCCGAAGTTGATCAGCACGAACAGCAGCATCAGGAAGATCGGGCCGACGATGGCGAACTCCACCGCCGTCGCCCCGCTCTCGTCGCGCCCGAACCGCGGGCGACGGGTTTTCTGGCGATCAGCGGACACGGACCACCTGCGTGTCTTTCAGCGACTGCTTCAGGAACACCCCGCTGCCCGAGCCGCTGGCGTTCAGGGTGACGAACACCTGCGGCGGGGTCTGGGTGCTGGCGCACAGGCCGGTGCAGACGTTGACCGAGGTCCCGCACTTGCACGACCGAGAGACGTTCACCGCCGCGTCGGCCGGCTTGCCCTTCCAGGAAGCGAGCGCGATCGTCTTGGCCGTCGCGTCGCTGGCCCCGCCGCCGCGGATGTACTGCGCGCCCGCCTCGACGCCGGCGCGCATGGCCAGCACGCCCTTCGAGCCGGTCCACAGGTCGTAGGTCATCACCGCCGCGCCCGACAGGATCGGCACGATCAGGGCGAACTCCACGGCCGAGGCGCCGCCGCAGTCCTTGAGGAATTTGTTCAATCCGCGCATCGGCCTATTCCGCGAGTTTGACGAGCTTCATGGCCGGCAGGGTGTGCATGCCATGGTCGGTGCAGTCGGAGTTGAAGGTGGCGTTGCCGTTCCAGGCGACGGTCTTGGCCACCACCTGGGTGCAGCCGTTCTCGCCCTCGAAGTCGCCCAGGTACTCGACCAGGTTGTTGGGGAAGTAGATCGCCCCGGTCATCTTGGAGTCGGCCGTGCCGTTGAACGTCGCCCGCCCGGCCGTGCTCTCGCGGTCGCCCATGAACAGCACCCCCGAATAAGCCCCGGAGGTCGGCGCGCTCAGCTGCACCGTGGCGGTGCCGTTGATGGCCGGCGATGTCGAGCCGTTGAAGAAGATGGTCACGCCGTCGCCGGTGATCTTGGCGTTCGAGTTGATCTTGAAGTTGCCGCCGGTGACGACGTAGACGCCCGGATCCAGCTTGACGTTGCCCTTCAGGTCCATGCCGTTGCAGTAGATCCCCGGCTGGCGGGTGGTCCCGCTGTCGCTCTGGCAGGGGCCGGCCGCCGACGGCTCGGGCACGCTGCGGTAGGGGTCGGCCACGGTCGGCGCCTGGGTCACCGGCGCGTCGCACTCGGTCATGGTCAGCTTCGAGCCGGTCAGGCTGGCCCCGCCCACCGAGATCAGGCAGGTGGTCAGCAGCGAGTTGGAGCCCTTGGTGGTGATCGCGTCGGCGGCCACCGAGTTGGCCATGACGCTGCAACCGTTCAGCGTCAGGCTGGAGCTGCCGGAGAACATGGCCGCGCCCGAGGCCGACGGGTCCAGGGCCAGCACGCAGGCGCTGGACGCGGTCTGGAACACCGCCACCGAGCGGGCCCGCGCCTCGACCTGCGAGCGGCTGAAGATCTTGGTGAAGAACCGCTGCACCGGCGAGCGCAGCTGCACCTCCACCGCGTCGGCGCTGCCGGAAAACTTGCCGGAGGTCGGGGGCGTGTGCACCACCACCTCGCCGCCGGCGATGGTGAAGCCGTTGGCCACCGCCTCGCGCTGGGCGGTGGCGGCGATCTCGGACTCGCTGGCGCCGGCCCGCTTGTCGATGGCCGCCGCATAGGCCGCCGCGTCGGACGCCGCCTGCAGCTCCAGATCCTTGAAGTACCAGTAGGTGGTCTCGATCCCCAGACCCGCCCCGCCGGCCACCAGCGGCAGCGTCAGCGCGAACAACAGGGCGACGTTGCCGCCCTCGGACCTGAACCGTCGAAGGAAGTCCCGCATCGCCCGCCCCCGGAGAGAATCACCTGCTCCGTCGAGGCTACGCCCGCGTGTTAAACTGAGTGCGAAAGCAAAGGCTTAATTCGCATTATCCATGTTCTGCGCAAACCGTTTGGTGAACACCCGTTAGCCACGCGCGCCGGCTTGTCCGGAGGGCTTCGCCCCGCGCTCCGCCGAACGAAGCCCTCCGTCCTCCAAGCGAACGAGTAGCACTGACGCGGCCTTGGCCGCGCCGGGTCAACCGGGCTGAACCAGCGGCGTTCCTCGCCCTTCTCCCGGAGGGAGAAGGAGGGCCCCGCGCTGCGAAGCAGCGTGGGAGGATGAGGGATTACGGACCCGAGCGGCCTTGGCGCCGAGCCCTGCGCCCTCCCGTCCCCCTCACCCTCCCACGCGCCTTGCGGCGCGCGGGCCCCTCCCTCTCCCGACCGGGAGAGGGGAAGAGGCGTCCGGAACACCCCCGTCCAACGAATGTTGCTCCGCACAGGCTCAACACAGAGTGGGCGGAGCACATGCACACGAAACGGACCCATGTCCTGCACGCCGCCCTGCTGGCCGCGGCCCTCACCACAGCCGCCCTCGCCGCCCCCGCCCACGCCGACGAAGGCGGGGTCAGTTTCTGGCTGCCCGGCCAGTACGCCAGCCTGGCCGCGCCGCCGCCGCCGCCCGGCTTCTACCTGGGGGGGAACACCTACGTTTACAGCGGCGACGCCAGCCACGAGCGGAGCTTCCCGATCGGCGGCTCGATCGTCGCCGACGTCGACGGCGACTTCGTCGGCCAGTTCGTCACCGCCCTCTACGCGCCCGAGGGCAAGGTGCTGGGCGGCGGCCAGCTGGCCCTGTCCATCTCCGGCGCCTACGGCTGGAACAGCGTTTCAGGCGACATCCGCATCGCGCGCCCGAACGGCGACGTGCGGACCGGGCGGCGCGACGACTCCGTCTGGGGGTTCGGCGACCTATATCCGTTGGCGTCGGTGGCCTGGAACAAGGGGACCAACAACTGGCTGGCCTACCTGACCGGCGACCTTCCGGTCGGCGCCTACGATCCCGACCGGCTGGCCAACATCGGCATCGGCCACGCGGCCGTCGACGGCGGCGGGGCCTACACCTTCCTCGACCCCAAGTCGGGGCGGGAGTTCTCGGCCACGGCCGGGCTGACCTACAACTTCGAGAACCCGCAGACGGACTACAAGAGCGGCGTCGACTTCCACCTCGACTGGGCGGCCTCGCAGTTCCTGAACGAGCAGGTCTATGTCGGCCTGGCCGGCTACTGGTACCAGCAGCTGTCCAACGACAGCGGCTCGGGCGACCGGGTCGGTGCGTTCAAGTCCAGCGTCGCCGCCGTCGGCCCCGAGGTCGGCTACCTGTTCAGCGTCAATGGCCGCCAGGCGGCGCTGAACGCGCGCGCCTACTGGGAGTTCGCCGCCGAGCACCGGCTGGAGGGCTGGGCCGGCTTCCTGACCCTGAGCGTGCCGCTGACCGGCCCGAGGCCCAAGGCGGCCGCCGGCAGCTGACGCCTCAGCGCTTGCAGGCGCTCAGGATCTCGGCGGCGTCGCGCTCGCCCTGAGCGCTGGCGTCGACGTAGTCGGCGGGCTGGTCGTAGCGGAACTCGCGGTCCGAGCCGACCGGGATCACCACCGTCTCCATGCGGGTGAAGCCGCCCGTCGACAGGTGCAGCTCGGCATAGGCGGACGACTCGGACATGCCGCGGTCGCGCGCGCCGTAGATGCTCAGGGTGTCGCCACGGCGCTTGTCGCCGGCCCCCGACCGCACCAGGCGCCACTCGGTGGCCCGGCCCATGACCAGCTCTTGCTGCTTGGCCGGCTCGTAGCCCTTGCGCGCGGCCATGGCGACCGCGCACTCCACCGCCAGCTTCTGGGTCTCGGCGATCTTCTCCAGCGCCGCATAGGCGCCGTGATAGCCGCCCTCGCGCGCGTCCAGCAGCATGCGCACGCCCTCGGCGTGGTCGCGCTTCACGCCCGCGCCGTCGACCAGGGCCTGGCCGTAGTGGGCCAGCGAATCCGCCTGCTTGCGGTCGGCCGCCAGCTTGAACCAGCGCAGCGACAGGGCGACGTGGTCGGGGACCGCCTTCTGGGCGTCGGCCGTCTGGTACAGGTGCCCCAGCTTGTGCATCAGATCGGGGTTGTCGACGGCCAGGGCCGCCTCGCCGACCAGCTTCAGCGCCCCGGCCAGGTCGCCCTTCTCCTGCAGCGCTTGCGCCTGCGCCAGCAGCCCGTTCGCCTTATCCATGGCGGCCTGGCTCGGTTCGGCCTGCGTCGGCGCGGCCTGAACAGGCGAGAATTGCGCGGACGCGCCCGCGGCCAGCGCCAGGGCGAGCGCCATAACGATCGACTTCATGGGGGTCCCCTCCCGGAATCGCGGCGAGGATAGCGGCGGTCCAGGGGCGGTCCAGACGCCCGGGCCGAACGGATCGTCGCAGGCGCGACCGGCGCATGCCTCGACCGCTGCGGTTGCTTCTCGCGCAAGCGGAGCACGCACATGAAGTCAGCCTGGCTGGCGATCTCCCGCGCCCTGGCGGCCGCCACCGGCGAAGCTGGCCGTTTGGGCGCGGCGCGATCCGGCGCTTATTTATTATACCCGGTGAAGTCCTCGCCGACCTTGATGTTCGGATATTGCTTTACGCTATGCTCGTACCCTTCGATGATCTGCAAATTCGGAGCCAGAACCCAAGCCGTGGTGAAATCGGTATAGAATAAATTGTTGTCCTCGTGTGGATCGCTGCTCAGGTTGTACATCAGGGGAAACGCCGGCCGGAGGTAGGGACTCTCGACGGCCGGGCTATCGGCCGTGTAGCGGAAGACCGTCTTCCAAAACTTCCACTTGATCGACATCAGCTCGCCGTCCGCGCCGAAGAACATGTAGCTGTCGCGGCCGGTCTTATCGCTCTTGCCCAGCATGAACGCCGACGCGTCGACGCCGTCGATCGGGCGGTCCCTGGGCACGAGGCCAGGCGCTCCCACCATTCCGGCCACCGTCGGCAGCCAGTCCACGGCGGCCAGCATCTGCTCCGTGACCACGCCGGCCGGGACCTTGCCGGGCCAGCGGACGATGGCCGGCACCCGCATGCTTCCCTCGAACGGCGTGTTGAAGAAATTGCCGCGGAACGGCCCGTTCGAGCCCGGCCCGACCTGCGGGACCGCCCCTCCGCCCGCGTTGTCGCTGCTGAAGATAAAGATCGTGTTGTCCTCGACGCCCGCCGCCTTGACGGCGTCCATGACCTGGCCGACCCGGTAGTCCATCTCGGCGATGACATCGGCGAACAACCCGCTGCGCTCGGTGGACTTGCCGGCGAAATTCGGGTTGGCCATCACCGGCGGGTGCACCTCGGAGTAGCCCACGTAGACGAAGAAGGGCTTCTTCGCCGCGGCCTCGCGCCTGATGTACTCGACCGTCTTCGGGATAATGTACTTCTCGTCCACGATCGGCCGCACCTTCAGGTCCAGCGGCATCACCGGCCTGGACGGCTGGCCCTTCACGCCCTCCCAGATCATCGGCGTCGGCTGGCCGGTCTCCTTGAACAGCGGCCACGCGGTGTAGCCCGCCTCGTCCCAGCTGTTCTCAATCCCCCACCACTCGTCGAAGCCCTGGTCGTTCGGCAGCCGCCCTTGCGTGTCGCCCACGTGCCACTTGCCGAACAACGCGGTACTGTAGCCGTCGGCGGACAGCAGTTCGGCGATGGTGTACTCCCACGGAGCCAGCCCGCCCTTCCCCTCCCCGGGCAACGGGACCTTGTAGGTTCCCGAGCGGACCGGATGGCGCCCGGTCAGGATCGCCGAGCGCGACGGCGTGCACTGAACCTCGACGTTGTAGTTGTTGAAACGGACGCCCTCGCGGGCCAGCCGGTCGATGTTCGGCGTGGGCACCGTTCCGCCGTACACGCCGAAATTGCCCCAGCCGACGTTGTCGACCAGGATGAACACCACGTTGGGCTTCTGCTGCTGCGCCGACGCCGGCGCCGGCAGGGCGGACAGCACCGCCGCGCCGACCAGGGCGGTCCCACAGGCGAGCAGGCGCTTGCACAGTTTCATGGCGTTGTCCTCACGGTCGCCTCGGCCTTAGCCAGCGCCGAGATCGGGACGTCGACGGTCGGGAACACGCTGCCGCCCTCGGTCCGGTACCGGGCGCCAAACCGGCGGTCGCCACGCGGGGTTGCGAAGCTGGGCCGTGGGACAGCGTCCCTCGGCCCGGCGTCCCGCTGACCGGCCCGCCCCGGAACAGGCTACGCCGCCCAACGGGCCCGACTGGGGCATCCGCATCAACATCGTCGCCCTGTTCCCCACCGGCGAGCGCGCGGGCTGAGGCGGCGGCCCGCGACTAGCTGACGTGGGTCTGGATCGTTCCCTCAGGCAGCAGGCGGATCAGGGCGACGATCCCGGCGACGAAGGCGGCGGTCTTGAGCAGCTCGATCGCCACGGCCCCGCGCCGGGGATCGGCGTCGTCACGCGCGTACTTCTTCAGACCGCAGCCGCTGCAGCTCAGGTAGATCCCGCTGAAGTTGAAGCTGTTGAACGGCTTCTGGCATCGCGGGCACGGCCAGTAGCGGTGGTAGAGGCTCGCCATCGCCGCGACGAGTACGCTCACGACCACCGGAACGAGCAGCAAATCCGGATAGGGGCCGCCGAAGCTGAACCAGACGAACGGCCCGACGATGGCCAGGACCGACAGCCAGCCGGACACGCGATAGCCGCTCCACCTGTAGGTCATGGTCACCCCCGTTCTCGCGGGAAGTGTGTAGCCGGAACGGGGGCCAAGTCTACCGGCGGCGCTCACTCCCCGCGGAAGTTGGTGATGTTCGGCGCCGGCGGGTTGGGATGGCCCTTGAGCGACTTTTCGTAGGCCTCGACCTCCTTCAGCGGGCCCTCGGCCCCCCACCCGAACACCGCCCCGACGTTGCGGTCCTCGTGGGGGTCCATCTCGATGTTGAACAGCTTCGGATAGCCGGCCATCGGGGCGCTGGCCGAGCCCAGGCCCGGCGCGCGCTGCGGTCCGATACCGGTCGGATGGATGTCGGTGAAATAGACCCGCCACTGCTTCCAGCGCGCGGCGACGAGGTCCGGCCCGATGAAGCTCAGCAGGCCTTCACGCCGGCCTGTAGCGCTGCGCACGAACAGCACGTCGCTCTGGTCGACGCCGTCGATCGGCCGGTCGTTCGGCATCTTGCCGCCCACGATGCCGGCCAGCGTCGGCAGGAAGTCCATGATCGAGAACATGGCGTTGGACGTCGTGTTCGCCGCCACGTGGCCCGGCCAGCGGATGAAGGCGAAGGTGCGCACGGCCCCCTCGCTCGCTTCCCCCAGTTCGCCCCGGTACGGGCCGCTGTTGCCCATGTCCGGCGTCCCCTGGTTGCCGAAGTTGAAGGCGACCTCGCCATAGGGGCCGTTGTCGGAAGCGAAGACGACGAGGGTGTCGTTGTCGATGCCGAGCTCCCGCAGCGCGTCGAGAACCTGGCCGACATGGTGGTCGCCCTCCATCAGCTTGTCGCCATAGTTGCCGATGCGCGATTTGCCGGCGAACTCCCTGGAGGGCAGGTTGGGAACGTGGCCCATCGAGAACGGCAGGTAGAGGAAGAACGGCTTGCCGGCCGCGTGCTGGCGCTTGATGAAGTCGACCGACTTCGCGGTCAGTTCGTTGTCGATCTCGGCGCGCACCGCCGGGGTGAACGGCTTCACCTTGCGCAGCGGTCCGCCGGCGGCTGCCTCGACGATGTACGGCCCCTTCGCCAGCAGGTCCTGGTAGGGCGCCTCGATCGAGCGGGTCAGGGCGATGGTGTCCACATAGGTCGCCGAGTCCCAGGAGGTGTCCGGCGGGATGCCGTAGAACTCGTCGAAGCCGTGCGCGGTGGGCAGGCTCTGCGGCTCGCTCCCCAGGTGCCACTTGCCGTAGATCGCCGTGGCGTAGCCGGCGGCGTGGAACATGTCGCCCATGGTGAAGGCCTTGCCCGACAGCGTGCTGGGCGTGCCCGGGACGATGATCAGCGACAGGCCGTTGCGGATCGAATACTGCCCGGTCATCAGCGCCGCGCGCGAGGGCGTGCAGGCCGGCTCGACCAGGAACTGGGTCAGCCGCAGCCCCTCGCGCGCCATCTGGTCGGTGCGGGGCGTGGGCGCCCCGCGCAACTCGCCGCCGCCGTAGGGGCCCATGTCGCCGTAGCCGACGTTGTCGGCCAGGATGAACACCACGTTCGGCCGCTGGGCTTGCGCCTGAACCGGCGCGGCCAACGCTCCGGCCGCGCCCATCGCCAGCGCCGCAGCACAACCAAGTAAAGCTTTCCGCACGGTCGCCTCCTGCAAGGCTAGGCGAAAAGCCGGACCGACACGGTCGAGGTGTTCGCCCTGGCGCGTTCATTCGATTACGGCAAACCCGGCGGGGGCGGCGGCGGTTTCTACAAACGATCCGCCCGCCGGCGCGTTTGAGTCGAAGACGATTTCATCGGACGAGCCGCGGCATGGGCATGCACGGAATGATGGGCGGCCAGATGGGCGCCATGGGCCTGATCGGCGCGCTGGTCGTGCTGGTGCTGTTCCTCGCGGCCGGCGCCCTGCTCACCTACATCGCGCGCCGGCGCTGACCGCCGCAAAGCAAAGGGGGCGGCCTTTCGACCGCCCCCTCGCCTTCTCAAACCTGTGCCCTCAGGCGCGGATCGCCGTCACCACTTGAACGACACCTTCACCGTCCCGCGGTGCTCCTGCAGGCGCTCGGCCAGGGAGCCGTCGTAGCCGACCGCCACCCACACGTTCTCGCGCGGCTTGAAGGCCACGCCGGCCTCCAGGCGGGCCCACTCCGACGGCAGCTCGGCGCCCCCGACCACGAAGGTCCCGGTGCCGGTCGGCGCGCCGGTGAAGCCGACATTGGCCAGGCTCTCCAGGTCGCCGCCGGCGAAGGCCGCCCCGGCCCCGACGTAGGGCTTCAGGCGGCCCTGGTCGAAGTCGCGGGTCAGGCGCGCGCCGATCTCGCCGACGAACAGCTGGCGGTCGACCTCGCCGACGTTCAGCGACAGGCCGCCGGCGCCGGTTTCGGTGTAGCCGTCCTGCTTCACCTTCGAGCCGGTGCCGCTGACGCCGACGCGCAGCTCGGTCGCCTCGCTCAGCTGGAAGCGACGGCCGGCGTTGATCGAGATGTTGGTCGCCTCGACGCTGGTGCTGCCGGCCACGTCCAGGGTCAGCGGACCCAGGCCGATCTGGCGGTCGACGTCGATGTCGCCGGTCAGGCGGCTGAAGGCCGCGCCGCCGTACCACGGGCCGTCCGAGTAAGAGGCGTAGGCCCCGGCGTGCCAGAAGCGGCCCTCGCTGGCGGTCGACCGGTCGGTCGTGTCGCCCTGCATGTCGCTGAAGCCCAGCGCGAAGCCGACCCGCCAGGACGGCGCGGTCTGGAAGTCCGCGCCGGTGGCGAAGCCGCCGCCGCGCGAGTTGGCCTCGGCCGCGCCTGCGTCGCCCTTCAGGGTGGAGTCGACCACGAAGGCCTCGGCCCAGCCGCCCGGACGGTTGTCGAGCCCGGCCTCGGCCACGCCCAGCATGCCGCCCATCACGTCGGAGCGCGCGCCCTGGCCGAACGGCAGGGCCGCGAAGGCCGTGCCGCCGCCCATGCCGCCCGCCCCGGCCCCGGCGCCGGCGTCCATGCGGCTCTGCATGACGCTCTGGAACCGGTCGCCGAAGGCCAGGGTCGAGGCCGAGACGTTGGCCACGCCTTCGCCGCTCATGTCCTTGAGCGCCTCGTGACGCTCTTCCGGCGTCAGGTCCAGCAGGGTGTTGAGCACGCCCGCCCACTCGTCGGAGCCCTCCAGCTGGGTGCCGCCCAGCGCCTCGCCGACCGGCCCCTGCAGGGTCGGATCAAACTCGGACCAGTCGACCATCCGCCGGACTTCCAGCACCACCCCGCCCGGCACCACGTCGTAGCGCAGGCGCTGGTACAGCTGGCCTTCGTAGGCGTTGGCGGTGAAGTCGCCGTTCAGGTTGGCGAACTGGCCGGTCAGGCTGGCGCCTTCGATCAGCAGGTACTGCTGGTTGAAGCCGTACTGGCTCAGCGCCGACACCGGGTGCAGGTCCATCACGCCGCCCGACAGGCGGATCGCGCCGTCGGCGACGATGTGGTCGCTGCCGTAGTTCAGGTCCGCGCCGGCGAAGCCGAAGTTCAGCGTGCCGCCGCTCACCGTCAGGGTGTTGGTGAACAGCACGCCGAGGTCCGCGGCCGGGGCCGGACGGGCCGGGGCCGTGCCGATCGAGCCGCCCGGCGAGACCGTGCCGCCGGTGATCTTCAGGTCGCCGCCGATCTCGCCGACGCCGGCCAGCAGGCCGCCCTTGACGTGCAGGTCGCCGGCCAGCACCGCGGCCATGCGCACCTGGCCGCCCTCGACCACCAGCGCGCCGTCGAAGTCGTGCTGACCCACCAGGGTGAAGACGCCGTCGCCGGTCTTGGTGACCGTGCCCGCGCCGGTGAAGGCGCCGGCGAAGGTCGAGCTTCCGTCGTCCCAGCCCAGGGTCAGGCCGCCGCCCTCGCCCAGGTCCACGACGCCCTCGCCCCACAGCTGGTCGATGGTCTCGTCCCAGCCGTCCAGCGCCCAGGTCGCGTCCTCGTCGACCTGCACCAGGGCGGCGTCGTCGAAGCGCTCGGAGGCGCCCAGCGTCAAGCTGCCGCCGACCAGCTCGGTCAGGTCCGCGCCGGCCAGGCCGTTCAGCAGGCTGTCGCCCTCGAACTGCAGCAGCACGCCCTCGCCCAGGTTGGCGTCGACCACGCCGCCCAGCAGCCAGTACTCCTCGGCGGTCAGCGTGCCGGTCCCGGCCAGGGCGCCGTTCAGCTGCAGCCGCTCGACCGTCTCGTCGAAGCCGCCCAGGTCCAGCACCGCCTCGGACATGACCGCGACCCGCGCTTCGTCGTTCAGCCGCTCGTCGTCGCCCAGTTCCAGCGTCCCGGCCGCCACGTGGACCTCGCCGGCCCCGGCCGTGCCGTTCAGCACCGACACGCCGCCGACGGTGTAGATCACGCCCTCGCCCAGGTTGGCGTCGATGACCGCGCCGTTCAGCTGGTACTCGCCCGCCGTCAGGGTGCCGGTCCCGGCGAGCGTGCCCTTCAGGCGCGCTTCCTTGACCGTCTCGTCATAGCCCTGCAGGTCGAAGGTCGCCCCGCTCTCCACCCACAGCGTCACCTGGTCGGACAGCCGCTCGTCGGCCCCGATCCGCAGGGTGCCCTGCTGGACATAGGCCGAGCCGGAGAAGGTGTTGGCCCCGTTCAGGGTCAGCACGCCCGCGCCGGTCTTGACAAGCGAGCCGCTCTCCTCGCGGAAGGCGTAGTTGACCTGGCGGGCCCCGTGGTCGCTGACGTAGGCCGAATAGGCCGTGCCCGCGCCGCCCGGGTTGGCGTAGCCGTCGCCGTCGACGTCCACGTGCAGGTCCTGCGGGGCGGGCGTCTCCAGGTATTGGCCGTCGCCCCAGCCGTCCATCCAGGCGCTGTAGTTGATCTGGTTCGGATCGTTCGAGACGGTCGAGATCGAATAGTCGCCAGCCTCCCCGCCGAACAGCAGGGCCGCCGCCTCCTGACCGCTGTAGACCGCCGGGTTGTCGCCCCAGGACGGCCCGTCCGACACGCGCCAGCTGCCCGCGTAGATCAGGCCGCCGTCGACGATCACGCCGTCGAAGACGCTGTCGCCGCCGTCGGCGCCGACCGTCAGGGTCGAGCCGCCCAGGTCCACCGTGCCCGCGCCTCTCAGCGCGCCCATGGTCTCGTCGGCGTCCACCGCGAAGGTCGCGCCCTCGGCCACGCGGACCCCGGCCGTATCCGCGATCGCGTGGCCGCCGGCGGCGCGCAGCGTGCCCGCCTCGATCGACCAGCCCAGACCCATCACGTCATGGCCCGTCAGGGTCCAGCCGCCGTTCCCGATCTTGGTCTGGCTCTCCCAGCCGCCCAGCAGGCTGACGTCCAACGAGCCCGCGCCCGCGCCGTCCAGGATCAGGGCGTCCGTTCCGGCGCCGCCCAGGGCGTAGCCGCCCAGCGTGCCGCCGGTGATCATCACCAGGGTGTCGTTTCCGCCGCCCAGGTCGAGCGCCGCGACGCTGCCGTGGATCTCGCCGGCGTTCTCGACCCGCTCGGAGCCGCCCTGGCCGGTCACGCCGTAGCGCTCGCCGTCGATCACGCCGCCGGCGCGGTTGATCAGGCTGTTGGACCCGCTCCCCGCGAACACCACGCCGGAGTCGCCGCCGATCTCGCCGGCGTTGTCCACCGACAGGGCGTTGGTCCCGTACACGCCGAAGCTGCCCGCGACGTGGCCGTCGGTCTGGATCACCCCGGTCGCGTAGTTGGTCAGCGTGCCGTTCGAGCTCGAGAAGGTCACGCCGTTGCCGTCGCCGGAGGCGGTGATCGTGCCGGCGTTGGTGACCGTGCCGGCGCCGTTCTGGATATAGACCCCCAGGTAGGCAGAGATCACGCCGCCTTGCTGGTTGTCGACGTTGCCGCCGCCGTTCAGGAACGTGCCGATCCGACGCGCGCCGGTGATCGAGCCGGCGTTGGTGACCGTGGCCGCCCCGCCGAAGATGAGGCCGTCGTAGCCGCCGGTGATCGCCCCGCCGGCCCGGTTGGTCACCGAGCCGCCGCCGTTCACGTAGATGACGGTGTAGTTGTTGTTGAGGCTGGTCAGCGAGCCGCTGTTGTCGAGGTCGAGGCCGCCGCCGCTGGCGACCCAGATCGCGTTGCCGTTCGAGCTGGTGATCGAACCGGCGTTGTCGACGTCGGCCACGGCGGCGCCGAGGTTCAGCCCGTTCCCGCCGGAGATCGTGCCGCCGGCCTGGTTGTCGATCTCGAAGCTCGAGCCGCGCAGGTAGAGGCCGTTGCCGGTGTTCGAGGAGATCGCCCCGGCGTTGGTGATCGAGACCGCGCCGGTCCACGAATACACGCCGGCGTAGGCGCCGCTCTTGATCGCGCCGCCGGCCTGGTTGGTCAGCGTGCCGCCCGCCATGCGCACGGCGTCGTAGCCGCCCAGCGTCACCACGCCGCCGCTGTACGAGCCGGCCGCGATGGTGCCGGCGTTCTCGAGGCTCGAGGCGCCGTACAGGTCGACGCCGTAGCTGCCGCCGACGATGTAGCCGCCGGCCTCGTTGTCGACCGAGCCGTTGGTCACCACGGCGGCGCGATAGCCGCCCGTGATCACGCCGCTGTTGGTCAGCTCGCCGCCGGCCGCCAGGGTCACCCCGTCGGAGCCCGCGCGGATCGTGCCGGTGTTGTCGACCGCGTCGCCGGCGTTGCGGCCGACCACGCCCCAGCTGCCGCCCTGGATCAGGCCGGCGTTGTCGACGTCGATGCGCCCGCCCTGGGAATCCACCGCCGAATAGGCGCCGTAGATCTGGCCGGTCGCCTGGTTGGTCAGGGTCAGCACGCCGGTTCCGGCCGTCGCCACCTGGCCGTTCAGCACCCCGGCGTTGTCGATCGTCAGGGCGCCCGCGCCGTTGTTGAAGACAGAGTTGGCGCCCTGGATCACGCCGCCCGACTGGTTGGTGATCGAGCCGCCGTTGACCTTCACCGCCGTGCCGCCGGTCCCGGTGACCGTGCCGGCGTTGGTCAGGGTCAAACTGCCGCCGGCGACCTCGATGCCGGTCGCGCCGGAGATGCCCGCCGACGCGTGGTTGTCGACCGTGCCGCCGGCGTTCAGGAACACCCCGACGCCGTAGGTGCTGTTGATCGAGCCGTCGTTGGTCACCGTGGCGGCGCCGCCGAACACCACGGCGTTCATGTCGCTCGAGATCAGGCCGTGCGACTGGTTCGTCACCGAGCCCGCGCCGGACATGAACACGCCGGTGCCGTGGCTGAGGATCTGGCCGTCGTTGGTCACCGCGCCGGCGCCGCCCGAGACGTAGATCGCGTCGGAGCTCGGGCCGCCGTCGATCAGGCCGCCGGTCTGGTTGGTCACCGTGCCGCCGGAGCCGAAGTAGATGGTCGGATAGTTGCCGCCGGCGCCGGTGTTGCGGATCGTCCCGGCGTTGGTCACCTCGCCCGATCCGCCGAAATACACGGCGTTGCTCCGCGACTCGATCAGGCCCCCGGCCTGGTTGGTCACCGCGCCGTCGGCGTCGAAGTAGGCGCCGAAATAGCCCCGGACCGTGCCGGCGTTGGTCACGGCGGCGTCGGCCGCCTGGACGTACACGCCGCTGAAGTTCGCGCCGCCGTCGACCGTGCCGCCGGCCAGCACCTCGACCTGCGCGCCGTCGCCGGTGACGATGACCGCGCTGTTGGCGTCGTTGCTGGTGACCGTGCCGGCCACCTTCAGCACGCCCTCGTCGACGAAGACCGGCATTTCGGCCGTGCCGGTCATGGTCACGGTCGAGGTCCCGGTCTTCTGCACCTGCTCGAAGTTCAGCAGGTTCACGCCCAGCGTGTCGGCGTTGAAGCTGAAGTCGGTCGCCCCGGCCAACTGAACGGTGTCGGTCCCGCCCAGCGCGTCGCCCGTGCCGAACACCGTGGTGGAGGCGTCGATCGCGCACGTGTCGTCGCCCTCGGTCGAGTCGACGCACATCACCGCCGGCGCGTAGGACAGCGTGCCGTTCCAGATCCGCGGAGAGTAGAAGGCGGCCATCGGATACGCGGCGCCGTACCCCTGGTAGATCGTCAGCTCGTCGTTCTGGGCGGCGATATCGCCCACGGCCGAGCCGTTGGTGTAGGACACCGCGGCGGCGCTACCGACGTCGGTGGTCAGGTACAACCCGTAACGCTGACCGGCGTACAGCCCGTAGTTCAGGGTCAGCGGGATGTGGGTCGGCGTACCCACCGGGTTCACCGTGAGATCGGAGACGCTGCCCAGCAGGGTGAACTCGGAGAGATCGCCGGTCAGCCCGCCCTGGCGGATGTAGACGTAATAGGTCGAGCCGGGGGTCCAGGTGATGAAGCTCTGGTCGATCCCGGTCAGCAGCAGGTCGGTGCTGGCCTGGATGTCGAACAGGTTGCCGGCCTGGTTGTTGCCGCCGACGTAGGTGGTGCTCAGGCTCTGGGCGTGCGCGGCGCCCGCGGCGGCCAGCACCGCCACCGAGGCGCCGGTCAGCAGCATCCGGTTCAGCAGACCCGACCGCTTCGACACGACAGCGCGCGCCGCGCCGACCGACTTCACCTTCGACATCTTTTAGCCCCCCGGCGCCGCCCCGATCCCGACGGGTTTGCAGCGCGATCACGGCTCGGGCTCGTCTGCGGACGCGTGATCGCCCGCGCCCGTTCAGGCGCCGGTGAAGGTCATGCGTCGTTCAGAGCGAGTCCGCTCCCCCGCCGCACGCTTAACGACCAATTAATTCAAAGGTCAAGCCAGAGTCATGAAATGACGAACGGATCTATACAATTTTGTATAGGCGATCGCCTGACCCGCCACGGAACAGAGTTAATCTTCGCGTGGAGGACGAATACGAAATCTCGATTTCTCGAATGCTTTCGACCACGCGCGATTGCGCCCGGACCGACGGCCCGGACGGGTCTGAAATCGACAGAAGACGAAAAACCCCCGACGCGCCCCGTACGCAGCAACTTGCGTACCGGCGCGTAAGCACACCCCTTAGACGACAACCTGCGCCACGTCACGCCCGCAAGTTGCGGGGCTCGACGCGCTGCAAGAAGACCAACGACCAAGCAATTGAACAGCAGCGGGAAAGCGACACGCCGCCTAAGAACACCACGATTAACACCGCGCCTGACGGGCCCGAATGCCCCACGATCTCACCTCTGAGACGACGGGCTTTTCGGTAATTCCCCTTCCCGGCTCGCCGCATCGACAAGCGGCGCGACGCAGGCTCTACTGATCATGTCCCAGAGTGAAACGCCGCTGCATGAGTTCGCCTAACAAGCTTGTGGAGCGGCCGCCCCGGTTGGCCTGGAGCATCTCCTCGGCGAACGACCCCGAGGCGATCGACGCCTATCGCGAGAGCCTCGCCGACCTGTACGCGGTCTCGGACCTTGGCGGCGGCGCGGGCGACTTCTTCAACAAGGCCCGCTCCTACCAGTTCGGCTCGACGGTGTTCGGCATCGGCGCCTCGGTCGGCCAGACCATGACGCGCTCGGCCCACGAGCTGCGCCGCTCGGGCTTCGACGGGGTCAGCATCTTGCTCAACGGCGGCGCGGTGGTGGGCGACGTCGACGGGCGCGACCTGCGCGCCGGCCGGGGCGCGATCCATTTCCGCGACCTCTCGCGTCCCTCGAACTCCCGGGTCGAGCATGTCGACGCCATCCTGACCGTCATCCCCCGCGAGGTCGCGCCGGACTGGCTGCTGGCCGGGGCCATGCACGGCCACGCCATCGAGGCCACGACCCCGGCCGGGCGCATGCTGGCCGCCCACCTGCGCGCCACCGCCGAGGTGGCCGACGAGCTCGACCTGGCCGACGGCCTGGCGGCGATCGACGCCGCCCTGGTGCTGGCCCGCCGCTCGATCGGCGCGGCCCAGGCCATGTCGCCGGACGAGGCGCAGGCCGCCTATCGGACGGTGCGGCGCATGGCCATCGAGGTGGTCGACCAGCGCCTGCTGGACCGCGATCTCAACGCCGACCTGATCGCCGCGACGCTCGGCGTCTCGCGCGCCACGCTCTACCGGGCGTTCGAGTCCTCAGGCGGGGTGGCGGTCGGCATCCAGCGCCGGCGCCTGGCGCGCGCCTACGCGATCCTGCGGCTGCGCACGGGGACCAGCCCGACCGTCGCCGACGTCGGCTTCGACTGCGGCTTCGCCAGCGAGTCGCACTTCAGCCGCGCCTTCCGCGACCGCTACGGCATTTCCCCTGGAGAGCTGGGCACGCCCGAGGGTCAGGCCCTCAAGGTCCGCCACGACGTGGTCATGGACTGGCTGCGCGGCCAGTGAAGCCCCCCGGGCAGGCGCTGCAGCCTCAGCGCCACCGCCTCCATCACGGCGCGCGCCGCCGGCGCGGTCTGCTCAAGCCACACGGCGACGGCCGCCTGCGGCGCGCAACGGCCATAGGCCGACACGAACCCGCGGACCAGCACGTCCACTTCGTACTCCAACGCGATCACAACCAAGCCCCACCACTTGCTGGCCGTTGGCTAGCAAGCGCGCGGGGTCGGCCGAATGCCCGGGCGTCTCAGCCGGTGAGACGCTCGTCGAATAACGTAAGTCGTTGCGGGAGTTAGGCGATCAGGCGCTCGATCGGCGCGCGTTCGAGCCAGGCGGTCGCGCCGACCCATTCGTGCACTTCGCCGCATCCGGTGCAGCGGAAAAACCGGGTTTCGGTCAGGGCCGTCAGCTCCGCCTGGTGCATGCGCAGGCAGGTCGACACGGGTTCATCGGTACGGGGACAAAAAGTCAGGACTCTGGGCATCTGTTGAGAACGCCCGGGCCGATCCGAGGTTGCGCGGCCGGAAGCCCAAAAGAAACGGGGCGGGCCTTTCGGGCCCGCCCCGCGTCTGTCGTCAGCGCCGGCGGAAGTGCCGCGGCGCTCCGGGCGGCCTGGGCGCGCCCTCGGTCTTGTGGCGGAAGGTGATGCGGCCCTTGTCGAGATCGTAAGGCGTCATCTCGACGGTGACCCGATCGCCCACGAGCGAGCGGATCCGGTTTCGCTTCATCCGACCGGCCGTGTAGGCCAGGATGACGTGTTCATTATCGAGCTTAACGCGGAAGCGTCCCTCGGGGAGAAGTTCGACGACCTCCCCCTCGAACTCGATGAACTCTTCCTTGGCCATTAAGCCGCTTGCAGGTTGACGGCGGATTCCTTGCCGCTGCGACGGTCACGCTCCAGCTCGTAGGAGAGCTTCTGGCCTTCGTCGATGCGGCCCAGGGTCGAATTCTCGACAGCGCTCACGTGCACGAACACGTCCTTGCCGCCGTCATCCGGCTGGATGAAGCCGTAGCCCTTGGTCGCGTTGAACCATTTCACAACACCGGTCGCCATTGGCGGCCTCCTTAGAATTCAGTGCGCCCGCCGCAAGAGCGCGGCGGACAGCGTCAAGTCTGAGCGGAGACGTCCTGGAGACCGAGCGCGTCGCGAACGGCAGAAGGCGCGTGCAGGCGACAGATAGCTCGACGGACGCGTAAATGCGCCCTAAGGCTCCAGAAGTCCAGCGCCGCGCGCAAAAAAATCCCCGCCCGCGACCAGAAGACCGACAGATCAACCGTCGCCGTCGATTTGATGGCCGCTCAATTATTCTTCCCGAAGCGGCCGAAAATCTTTTCCCAAGGCCGCGGAAAATCCGGCGCGCGCGCCGCCTCACCGGCCCCGTTTGCTGTCCTTCACCGCCTGCAGCGCGAAGGCCTGCAGGCGGGCGGAGGGCTGCATTTGCGCCGGCGCGCGGCCGCGCAGGTCGGCCAGGCGCAGCTCGGCGTCAGGTCCCGCGCCGTCGGTCAGCCGCAGCTCGCCGCTGACCGGATCGACGCTGAGCGCGCCCTCCCCCGTCTCGGCCAGCAGGGCGGTGTTGAACTCCAGCCGCGAGGCGCGCTCGACCGCGCCTCCGCAGACCTTCAGCAGCAGGGCCGCCGCCTTGTCCGCCTTGCCGACCTGGGCCAGCACGCCTGGCGCGTTGATGCGCATGCAGAGCTCGGCGTTGTAGTCGGCCGGCACGGTCGGCGCGGTCGGCGGCGCCGGCTGAGCGAAGCTTGCGACCGGCAGCAGGACGACCGCCGCGAACGCACACCCGCGCAAGGCGCGCACGCTCCATGAAACCCTGTCGATCATTGAAGCTCTCCCCCCGGAATCGCCGAAGCGTAGCGGTCCGCCCCGCGCCCGACTACGTCGACGGTCGGGCGGCCGCCCCATTGAGGCGGCCGCCCCTTCGCCTCAAAGCCTAGTGCAGCGCCTCGCCGCCGAAGGACTCGCCGCCGAACATCGCGCCGGCCGCGACGCCGCGGCGCCGACGCCGACGGCGCACCGCCTCGCCCGCGGCCAGCGCCCGCAGCAGTTGCCGGTCGTCGTCGCCGGCGCCCTCTTCGTCAAAGCCGCCGAAGCCGCCCTCCTCCTCGCGCTGCTCGCGGATCAGGTGGGCCAGCAGCATGCGACGGCGGCGACGGCGGCGCAGCAGGCCGCCGGCGACCAGCAGCCTGACGATGCGGCGATCCTCGTCCGCCCCCTCGTCCTGGCCGAAGCTCTCGCCAAAACCCTCGCCTTCCTCGCCCGTCTCGGCGCGGCGCTCGCGCATCAGATGCGCTAGCAGCATGCGGCGACGCCGACGCCGGCGCAGCAGCCCGCCAGCCACCAGCAGCCGGACGATGCGGCGATCCTCGTCCGCTCCCTCGTCCTGGCCGAAGCCCTCGCCAAAGCCCTCGCCCTCCTCGCCCGTCTCCTCGCGGTGCTCGCGCATCAGGTGGGCCAGCAGCATGCGGCGGCGACGGCGGCGGCGCAGCAGGCCGCCGGCGACCAGCAGCTTGACGATGCGGCGGTCGTCGTCCGCCCCCTCGTCCTCGCCGAAGCTCTCGCCCTCTTCGCCCGTCTCGCCGCGCTCAGCGCGCATCAGGTGGGCGATCAGCATCTTGCGGCGGCGCCCGCGGCGCAGCAGGCCGCCCGCCACCAGCATCCGCACGAAGCGGCGGTCGTCGTCGCCGTCGCCGGTCTCGTCGAAGCTTTCGCCTTCCGTGTCGATGTCCTCGCCGCCCTCGCCGTGTTCACGGATCAGGTGAGCCAGCAGCATGCGGCGGCGGCGGCGCCGGCGCAGCAAGCCGCCGGCGACCAGCAGCTTGACGATGCGGCGATCGTCGTCGCCCTCCTCGCCCTGGTCGTCGAAGCTTTCGCCCTCGTCCATGCCGGTCTCCTCGTCGCCCTCGCGGAGCAGGCGGGCCAGCAGGAGGCGGCGGACACGCCGGTTGCGCAGGGCGTCGCCGGCCATCAGCCGGGCCACGGTCCCCTCGTCGTCACGCGTGTCGGAGCCGGTGTCGTTCACGGATTCGCCGATGCTCATCTGAGGCATCTCCCTGTTGGGAAATTTCGGGGTCAGTTCGCAGTCAGGTCGCAATCAGGCCGCGCGGCGTCCCTCAGGAGGCCGCAGAAAGCCGCCTGGCGCGCCCGAAACCTAGCGAAACCCCCGCCCGCCGATATCCGGGAAAGGCATGAAAACCGGTCCGGTGGACCCCCTACGACCGCGGCGGCGCGCGCCCTTACCTCGAAAGAGCTAGCCGCGCCCCGAAGGCCAGGAACACCCCGCCGACCACCCGGTCCAGCGCCCTGGTCACCTGCGGCCGGCGCAGCAGACGCCCCACCGGCGCGGTGGCGGCGATCAGCACGGCGAACCAGAGAAGCCCGATCAGCACGTGCACGACGGCCAGCAGCATCGAAAACGCCGCCACGTCCGCGCCGGCCGGCACGAACTGGGGCAGGAAGGTGATGTAGAACACCCCGATCTTCGGATTGAGGATGTTGGTCAGGAAGCCCTGGCGCAGCGACCGCCACGGGCTTGCCCCGCCGGCGGCGCCCAGCGCCGGGTCGAACCCCTCGCGCGGCTTCCACAGCAGCTTCACGCCCAGCCACACCAGGTAGGCCGCGCCGACCCACTTCACGATCGTATAGATCACGCCCGAGGCCGCCAGCAGCGCGCCCAGGCCCAGCGAGACCAGCGTCCCCCAGACCAGGCAGCCGATCGAGATTCCCAGCGCCGCGAACGCCGCCGGCCGCGCCCCGCCGCCCGCCGCCGAGCGCAGCACCATGGCGGTGTCCACGCCGGGCGTGATGGTCAGCAGCGTCGCCGCGGCGACAAAGGCCAGCAAGGCCTGAACGACGGTCATGAGCGCCTCCGTCCCCCAGCGCTACCGCCGCAATCGGGCGTCGGCAAGGCGAGTGCGATCAAGATCTCCCCCCGCTGGGGAGGGCCATCGCATTTAGAACACCCGTCATCCCGGACAGCGCGTCAGCGCTGATCCGGGACCCAGCAAGCTCGACCTGAACGCCGCGAAACCCGCCCTGCAACGAGCGTTGCGCTGGCTGGGTCCCGGCTCTCCGCTGCGCTTCGCTCCGCTGCGGCCGGGATGACGATCCATATGCGATAGCCCTTACCCCGTCGGGGGGAGCCGCCGTGAAAGGCGGCGTTGGGACCGACTGCTTCGAGACGACCGCGCCGCTGCGCGCATGCCCGGGAACCTGGGACCTGCCCGACTGGCGAAATCCCGACGAATGGATCGCCCACTCCGCCAGGATCGCCGCCGTCACCGGCCTGACCCCGCCGCCGCCGCGGCTGGGCAAGACAACGCGCTGAGGACGCCGCGCCTCAGGGCGCGACTTCGGCCACGATCGCGCCGGCGACCGGCGTCTTGCGCGGGGTCTTCACCGCCTCGTCCGGATCGCGCGCGCGCAGCACGCCGCAGACGACCTGGGGCCGCCCGTGGCCCAGGAAACCCGTGCGCACCCCCTGGACCTCCAGGCTCCCATGCGCCGGCACCATCCCGGAGATCGGGACGATCACGCCGACGACGCGGTCCCCTTCCCCGACGAGACAGTCGAGCTCCGGCTTGTCGATCGGCGTGGCGGTCGCGTTGACGACGGTCGCGTCCAGGGAAAGGAGTTGCGAGGGCTTGCCGAAGACGTCGACCGGCGCGCCCCAGTGGGCGACCAGCCGGGTCAGGCCCAGATCCCGTCCGCCCGTCTGCTCAGGCCCGATCACCGGCGCCGGCGCCGCAGCGGCAGGCTTGCCGGCGGCGGGCTTCTCGGCGTCGCACGCGGCCGTGGCCAGGCAGGCCAGAGCCGTGCACGCGATGATCGCCAGGCGCATGATGTTTCCCCCAACCGCGCTGTCAGACCCCGGCTTATAACCCCGCCCTCGCGCCCCGCAACGCCCGCCGACCGTTGTTCGCCCGCGGATTCGCCCCTACCAGAGCGCTCCAGCGGACCAGGGGGACCTTCATGGCGCTCGAGCTTCGACCGAACTGCGAGTTCTGCGACAAGGACCTGCCGCCGGCGGCGACCGACGCGCGCATCTGCACCTACGAATGCACCTTCTGCGCCGACTGCGTCGAACAACGGCTCGCCGACGTCTGCCCGAACTGCGGCGGCGGCTTCGCGCCCCGGCCGATCCGCCCGGCCACGGAGTGGCGCCCGGGCCTGTCGGTCGCCCAGCGCCCGCCCTCGACCGTGCGCCGCTCGCTGAACTACGGCCTCGCCGACATCCAGGCCCTGTCGCTCAGGCTGCGCGACATCCCGCCGGAGCAGCGCTGAGCGCGGGCGTCACTCGCGCCAGAGGCAGACCCGCACCTGCGCGTTGACCAGGCAGGCGCCTTTTCGCTCGAGCACGCCGTAGACGCGATCGCCGTGGGTCGCGCTCACGTCCAGGTTTCCGTAGCCGGTCCACCCGTCGTCGTCGCGAAAGACCTCCGCCCAGTAATCCCTGGACCGCTCGCCGGCGAAGAGCTCCGGAACGGGGTAATCGCGGCCGCTGAAGATCTGGCGCGGCCCGGCGATGTAGAAGGCCCCGCCCTTCCCGATCCTGTAGGAGCAGCGCCCGGAAATCAGGGCCTTCCCGTCCACCTCCAGCAGGCAACGGCCCCACTTGTACCCCGGCGGCAGGCGATGGCGGCCCGGGGCGGCGACGGGCTCGAAGCCCGGCTCGCGGGCCTTCGGCAGCCAGATCCCGTCGGCCCTGACGGCGTCCTTGTAGCGGTCCGCCGGGTAGAACTCTCCGCCGTCGCCGAGCCAGGACGGCAACTGGTCGGGCGGGAACGTCGTAACGTACGGGGCCGGGTCGTCCGCCAGCGCGCGGTCGACCGGATGGATCTCGCCGTCCACGCACCTCGGCTTGTCGTCGCCTTCGTAGCTGTACGAGCCCACCACGTTGCCGGCGGCGCTGATCACGATCAGCTCGGAGCGGCCGTGCGCCTCACTCGCCCCCTGGGTGAGGTGGTAGAACCAGTAGATGTCGTAGGCGGGCCGCCCCGCCGCGGTGCGGATCGTGCAGACCTTCGAAAGGGTCGTGCCGCGCGCCAGCACCTCCCGCTCGAAATCCTGCCGCGCCAGCAGGGCGTAGATCTTCGGATCCCCGCGCGAGGGCTCGTTCACGTCGGCGAACGGCCCCGCGCGCGCCTGCACGGGCGCGCCGGCCAGACAGGCCAGAACAAGGAGCCAGGCCGCGAACGCCCAGCCGGGCCTAGGCATTCGACTGGATTTCCAGCCGCGCGATCGCGCCGTCGACGGCGCAGATCCGGACCTGCCGGCCCGCAAGCCGCGGGGCGCCGAACCGGACGATCTGATTGTAGCCGGGCTGCCCCATCAGGAAGTAGTCGTAGCTGAAGTGGCGATCGCCGACGTCGAAGCTTTCGGGCGGCGGGCCTTTCACGTCGGTCGGCTGCTCGACGAAGTTCCGGACGGTCCCGCTCACCATCTCGCACCGGCCTTCCCTCACGGCGCGCCCCAGCTGCCAGTGCGGCGTCGCCACGAAGGCGACATATCCGGCCATCCAAAGCGCGGGGAAGACGAGCCCGAGCTGCCAGGGCTGGCCCTTGTCCGCCATCCCGGCCGTCGCCAGCAATCCGATGAGCAGCCCGAACCCAAGCCAGGGCAGGTGCGGCGGGATCAGGTTTGTTGCGTCATAGACGACTTGGTAAGCGACGGGGCTCATGCCCGGCATGGTTGCAGTAACGCCGCTCGTATAGCAACGCTAGGCGCAGGGGCTGATTTCAGGGCGCCATGTCTGAACTTCTGGATCGACTGCCGGCGCTGATCGCCGGGAACGGCTACCTGCTCGCGGGGGCCGCAGCCGCCGTGCTTCTGGTGCTTGTCGCGGCGTCCTTGAGCCGACGTGCGAAGCGGGCGCCGGCGACCAGCGACGTACACGAGGCGAAGCCTGCGTCCCCGCCCCCGAACCGACGGCTCGGCGACGGATACGAGCCTCATGTCGACGAGGAGGACGGCCGGCTGATCTACGGGCTGCCGGTGGACTCCAGCTTCGTCTCCACCAGCTTCTCGTTTGAGATCACTCAAGCCGACCTCGACGTGCTGCTGTCCGACCGGTACCGGCGCGCCGCGCTCGAAGTGGTGGCGCACACCATCCTTCAGCGCTCCATGGTGCGTGGCCGACCTCCGGTGACCCAGGCGGACTTCAAGCAGGTTCTGCTCAACGTGCTGCACGCCCCGCAAGAGCAGTTCGAGGAATACCTCGCGACCGTAGACCGGGAGCACAACACCGTGGTCCGCCACTACATCGACCAGATACTTGCGAGGCGACCTGGGCGGGGGGCTTAGTCCCGATCGCATTCTGGAGCGGACGCCCCGAGCCCGACGCCCAGCGCAATCCGCGTCCCTAGCAGCTCGAGCCGCCCCGGTACGAGCCGCCGCCACCGCTGCAGCGCCGGACGGTTTCGGGGTGCTCCGAGATGAACCAGCAGAAGGCGACGAACAGCACGAGGGTCGCCGCCCCTGCGACGTTCACCCAGAACACCTGGGGATCCATCTTCTTACGCGGCATCCAATCCCCCCGCGGCGCCCTTCGTCCGCCGACCACACCCTAGCGGAGCAGCCGCCCGTCCGGCTACCATCGGTCGTGAACTCCGGGGGCGGAAAGACCATGAAGCCAGGTTCGATCATGCACGCGCTGGGCTGCGCGCTGGTGCTGGCGAGCGCGGGGACGGCGGCCAACGCGGCCGACGGCGCCGCCCCGGCGAAAGCGACCTCCGTCGCCGACTGCGTCTGGGCCGCCACGCCGGACAAGGTGCGCTCCGCCCTCCTCGCCCGCCGCCCGGTCGCCGCGATCGGCGACGCCGTGAGCGCCGAGCAGGCCGAAGCCCTCGCCAGGGCCTGCCAGCTGCCGCTGACCGGCGACAGCGCGGTCCTGGTGGCCGACACCCTGCTGGCGCACTCCATGAAGACCTGGTCGGTGGACCGCCTGAAGACCTACGGCGTCAGCGAGGCGGCCCTGCTCGACGCGTGGCGACGGCTGAAGCCCGAGACCCGCAAGGCGTTTTCCCACGCCTTCTCGCGCGGCTTCAGCCCACCGAACGCGGCCTATGACGACCTCGGCGCCGCCATCCACGACACCCTGCGCCTCAACGGCGAAGAGCCAGAGCTCCTCGTCTTCGACTTCGTCGCGGCGCAGTCGGTGCTGGAGCGGCTCCAGGCGAGCTGAGGGACGGCTTGGCGTTCGGGGCCCGCTTTCGGCCCAAAGCGGGCGTTACGCCCCAAGCTGAAAGTCTTCGCCGTACGAAGCCATCAACCGGGCCCGCGCCCTGTCCACCTGTTCTGCAAAGTCACGCTCGAAGGGCGCAACCAGCTGCTTCTGCAGCTGGCTTAAGAGGCCAACTAGAGCGATTGGCTCCGCTGATGTTTCGAACATCTCCGGCGTGGGCCGGGCGACGTCCGCGCCCTCGGTCCATCGAGAGAGAAGGTCGAAGAGCACCAGCGCCTCATCTGCGGTGAGGCGCACGTCAACCGGCTCGTTGGAGGAATCGGGGCTCATGCCGTCCTTCTAGCACCACGGGCTGAATGTCCGCTTTCGACCCAAAGCGGACATTGAGGCCGCTGCTATGCTCCGGCCTTGACCGGCCGGATCTCGCCCCGCAGCCTCAACGCCGAATCCAGAGAGATCCTCATGTACCGCTTCCCCGGCCGTGCCGCGGCGCTGGCCTTCGCGCTTTCCGCGATGCCGGCCACGGCTGCCGCCCCAGACGCTCCCCTGAACCCGCCCGAGTACTGGGAATTCGCCTACGACGCCCTCTGGACCACCTACGCCGACGCCCGCATCCGCGAGACTGCACCCGGCGTGGTGGAGGTGCGCCTAGTACACAGTCCCGCTGCGCTGCTTTACGACATGAGCGAGGTCGGCCTGCGCGTAGTCGAGGTCGACTGCGCCGGCGCGCGCGCGCGCACGGTGGCCAGCGCGCCCTTCATGTCGCACCATGGCGATCCGCTGACGCCCGCGGCCGCGCCGACCTGGGTCCCGCCGCCGCGTGGCCTGCACGCCTTCGCCTGCCAAGGCGCCCGTGAGGGGCTCAAGGCGCAGCCCGGCCTCCGCTTTCCAGTTGACCTCAAGACAGCCCCAAAACCGACCGGACCGCACGACTATTGGGCTCTGAAGGCGAAAGCGGACATCGCCTGGGTGATCGACGCCCGCTCCATTCGCGAGGTAGCTCCGCAGGTGAAGGAACTGCGGACGATTTTCGCGGTCCGCGATCCCATGGGCGGGGGCGCGTTGGGGTATCAAGTCAGCCTTCTGCGGTTCGATTGCTCGGGGCGGCGAAAGCAGAAGCTCTCCGAAACCAGCTACTTCGGATCTGGAGAGCTGCGCGAGCTGACCGACGCAGCTGAGCCGTGGATCTCGATCGAAGGCGGCGACGACTTCGAGTTCGCGTGCGAGGGCCGCCGCAAAGGCTTCACGCATCTTCGCGGCCGTGCCCTGCCGATCGACTGACCTACCCCGACATAGGTGATGTCCGCTCACCCCCCATAGCGGACACTAACGCGCCGCAGATCGCCGGCTCGATCCTCCGCACCACCGGCCGGGGGTGGCGCGCCCCCTCACCCTCCCACCGGCTTTCGGCCGGCGGGCCCCTCCCTCTCCCGCAAGGGGAGAGGGAGGGCGTACCGCATCACGCCCCCTGCCCGCTCCAGCCGAACCGGCGGTCCAGCTTGGTCAGCTGGCTGGTGAAGCCCATCACCGACATCTTCGTCCAGTGCGGGTCCAGGTGCGGGTGCAGGGTCACGACCATGCGCGCCTCTTCGCCCGCCTGGCTGAACGCGACCTCGATGGTGGTCTCGTAGGGCTCCGAGCCCGGCACGAAGTCGATCACGTGCACCAGGCTCAGCCGCTCGTGCGGCCGGTACTCGGCGTAGACGCCGCGGGTGGCGTGCGACAGCGGCTGGCCCATATTGCGCATGGACGCGATAGCCTCGGGGGCGTCGGCGATCATGTCGTATTCCAGCCGCCCGCCCGGGCGCGCCTCCAGCGCGTGCACCTCGACGCGGAAGCCCTCCGGGCCCCACCAGGACTCGAAGCCGTCCTTGGTGGCCCACAGCGCCCACAGCTCTTCGACCGAGGTACGGTAAGTGCGCTCGATGACCACGGCCGCCTGGGGCGCCTGGACATTCGCGGTGGCGGGACAGTCGTTCATGGCTCTTGCTCCCCGGCGTCCTTGCGCCGTTGTTCAAGCGCCGCGCCGAAACGGTCGAGGCGCGCCTCCCAAAGCCGTCGATAGTCGGAAAGCCAGGCGTCCAGATCGCGGAACGGCTCGGGCCGCAGCGCGTACAGCCGCCGCTGCCCGTCCGGCCGCACCGAGACGAAGCCGCCGTCGTGCAGGATGCGCAGGTGGCGCGAGACCCCCGACTGGTGCACCCCCGCCTCGCGCACGATGTCGCCGACCTGGCGCTCGCCGTCGCGCAGGCTGGCGACGATGCGCCGGCGCGTGGGGTCGGCGAGGATCTCGAAAGCGTCGGCATGCATCATGGCGCATATGCATATTGGTGCATGTATGTGACGTCAAGCCGAGCCGGTTGCCCTTCCCGCTGGAATTGAGCAACGTCCGGTCGAGCGTACGGCGGCTTTGGGGGAACGGCGGTGGGCGTGTACGGCATCTTGGCCCTGGCCTTCATCCTGGTCTTCGTGGCGGCGCAGGGGGCCGTGATCTTCGCGACGGCGCTCCTCGCCCTGCGGCTGCTCAAGACGTGGCACTGGCTGGCGAAGATCGTCGCGATGCTGGTCGCCTACCTTGCGTGGACGGTCGCGACGATCGGCGCCTACTTCGCCGCCGGCGGCGAAGGCGGACTGATGGACGGCGGCGCCATCCTCCTGCAGGCCTGCTTCACCGCGCTGGTCAGCACCTTGGGCTACCTGGCGCTCTGGATCGTGTGGCCGCTCGCACGCGTGGTCTTCCGCAGCCGCCACGCCCGCCCCGCCCGATGAAGCGCGCGCCCCGTCTCGCGCCCCGCCTCGCCGCCCTGGCGCTGGCCCTCGCCTGCACGGCCGCGAGC
>NZ_JAAIVC010000130.1 GCF_010975005.1 Caulobacter sp. 17J65-9
GCGTTCGGCCGACCGCAAGCCCGCGCACCTGGAGGAGGCCGATCGTCTCCGCCGCGCCCGCGCGGCCGGCGCCGAGGCGCCCGGCAAGGCCCTGTCCCGCACCCGCGGCGCGCCGCAGCGCCGTGAAGGTCGCCTGACCATTCAGGCGGTCGCCGGCGACGGTGAGACCGCCGAGCGGATGCGTTCGCTGGCCTCGGTTCGCCGGGCCCGCGAGCGTGAGAAGGAAAAGCGCAAGGGCGGCGCCGTCGAGCAGCCGAGGGTTGCGCGCGAGGTCGTGATCCCGGACGTCATCACCGTCCAGGAACTGGCCAACCGCATGGCCACCCGCGGCGTCGACATCATCAAGTTCCTGATGCGTCAGGGCATGATGCTGAAGATCAACGACGTCATCGACAACGACACCGCCGAGCTGGTGGCCACCGAGTTCGGCCACACCGTGAAGCGCGTGTCGGAAGCCGACGTCGAAACCGGCTTCATCGCCGAGGAAGACGCGCCCGAGACCATGCTGCCCCGGCCTCCGGTGGTGGCGGTCATGGGTCACGTCGACCACGGCAAGACCAGCCTGCTGGACGCGCTCCGTTCGACGGACGTGGCCGCGGGCGAAGCCGGCGGCATCACCCAGCACATCGGCGCCTACCAGGTCCGCCTGCCGAACGGCGAGCGCGTGTCGTTCCTCGACACCCCGGGCCACGCGGCGTTCTCGGCCATGCGGGCGCGCGGCGCCAACGTCACCGACATCGTCATCCTGGTGGTGGCGGGCGACGACGGCGTCATGCCCCAGACGATCGAAGCGATCAGCCACGCCAAGTCGGCCGGCGCTCCGATCATCGTGGCCGTCAACAAGATGGACAAGCCGGGCGCCGACTCCACCCGGGTGGTCAACGAGCTGCTGCAGCACGAGATCGTGGCTGAAAGCCTGGGCGGCGACACCCAGATCGTCGAAGTCTCCGCCACCAAGCGGATGAACCTCGACAAGCTGATCGACGCCATCCTGGTGCAGGCCGAGATCATGGACCTGCGCGCCAACCCGAACCGGTCGGCCGAAGGCGTGGTCATCGAAGCCAAGCTCGACAAGGGCCGCGGCCCGGTCGCGACCGTCCTGGTCAAGCGCGGCACGCTCAAGCGCGGCGACATCGTCGTGGCGGGCGGCTCCTGGGGCCGCGTGCGCGCCCTGGTCAACGAGCGCAACGAACAGGTTCCGACCGCCGGCCCGTCCGAGCCGGTCGAGATCCTCGGCCTCGACGCCGCTCCGGATCCGGGCGAGACCCTGGCCGTGGTGGAAGACGAAGCCCGCGCCCGCGAGCTGACCGAGTACCGCGAGCGCGTGAAGCGTGAGAAGGCCGTCTCGCCGATGGCCGGCGTGTCCATGGCCGACATGATGTCGCGCCTGCAGGACAAGAAGCTCAAGGAGCTGCCGGTCATCATCAAGGCCGACGTCGGCGGCTCGGCCGAAGCCATCGCCGGTTCGCTGGCGAAGATCTCGACCGACGAAGTGCGTGCTCGCGTCATCCATTCGGGTGTCGGCGGCATCACCGAGTCCGACGTGCTGCTGGCCAAGGGCGCCAACTCGCCGATCATCGGCTTCAACGTCCGCGCCTCGAAGCAGGCCCGCGATCTCGCCCAGCGCGAGGGCGTGGAGATCCGCTACTACGCGATCATCTACGACCTGATCGACGACATCAAAGGCGTGCTCTCGGGCATGCTGCCGCCGATCCAGCGCGAAACCTGGCTGGGCAACGCCGAAGTCCTGGAGGTCTTCAAGATCACCAAGGTCGGCATCGTCGGCGGCTGCCGCGTCACCGAAGGCGCGGTCCGCAAGGGCGCCAAGGTGCGTATCCTGCGCAACGACGTGGTCATCCAGGAGATGGGCACGCTGGTCACGCTCAAGCGCTTCAAGGACGAGGTCAACGAAGTCGTCGTCGGCCAGGAATGCGGCATGAACTTCGGCAGCTTCCAGGACGTCAAGAAGGGCGACCTGATCGAGTGCTTCACCGTCGAAGAGATCAAGCGCACGCTCTGATCCCTGTATTGACCGGTTGATCAAGATTGCGGCCCGCCTCCCCGGAGGCGGGCCGTTTTCGTTTGTGCGCGCCCGAACCCGCCCGCCGGCGCAGGGTTGATGCGCGCATGGGGCTTCTCGGCATCCTCCTGGCGCTGGCCGTGCTGGTCTGGTTCGCGTTCCGCGGCTGGAGCGTGCTGCTGCTGGCCCCGATCGCGGCCCTGCTGGCGGCGGCCTTTTCCGGCCAGCCCCTGCTGGCCAGCTGGACCCAGACCTTCATGGGCGGCGCGGCCGGCTTCCTGGCCCAGTTCTTCCCGCTGTTCCTGGTCGGCGCGGTGTTCGGCAAGCTGATGGACGACAGCGGCTCGGTCGCCGCGATCGCGCGCTTCCTGATCCACAAGCTGGGCCCGCAGCGCGCCGTACTGGCCGTGGTGCTGGCCGGCGCGGCGGTCACCTACGGCGGGGTCAGCGTGTTCGTGGCCATGTTCGTGCTGGCGCCCATGGCCGGCGCCCTGTTCCAGGCGGCCGGCGTGCCGCGCCGGTTGACGCCGGCGGCCATCACGCTGGGCACCTCCACCTTCACCATGAGCGCCCTGCCGGGCACGCCGGCCATCCAGAACGCCATCCCGATCGCCTTCCTCGGCACCACCCCCTTCGCCGCCCCGGGCCTGGGCGTGATCGCCTCGGCGGTCATGCTGGCTGTCGGGCTGTGGTGGATGGCCCGCGCGGAGACGAAGGCCCGCGCCGCCGGCGAAGGCTATGACGGCGTAGCGTGCGACGTCGCGGGCCCGCCCGACCTGCAGCGCGTGCGCGAACGCGCCGCCACCGCGCGCGAGTTCGACCCGCCGGAGCTGGCCCACGGCCGCCGGTCCGACCTCGAGCCCCGGCTCGCCCTGGCCGCCTTGCCGCTCTTCGTGGTGATCGGGGTCAATCTGCTGATGTCGCTGGTCGTCCTGCCCCGGCTGGACCTGGGCTTTCTGGAGGCGCCGCGCTGGGGCGGCGTGGCGCCGGCCTCGGTCGTGGGCGTCTGGTCGGTGCTGGTGGCCCTGACCGCGGCGGTGGCGACCGTCGTGCTGGTCAACCGCCGCCGGCTGCCGGGCTTGCGGGAGAGCATGGACGCCGGCGCCCACGCCTCGGCCCTGCCGGCGCTCAGCGTGGCCAGCCTGGTCGGCTTCGGGGCCGTGGTGGCGGCCCTGCCGGCCTTCGGCGTCGTGCGCAACCACCTGATCGACCTCGAGGTCGGGCCGCTGGTGTCTCTGGCGGTCGCCACCAACCTGCTGGCCGCCCTGACCGGCTCGGCCTCGGGCGGCCTGACCGTGGCGCTGGAGGCGCTGGGGCCGGACTTCATCCAGAGCGCCGTGGCTCAGGGCGTCGACCCGGCCCTGATGCACCGGGTCGCGGCGATCGGGGCCGGCACGCTGGACCTGCTGCCGCACAACGGCGCGGTCGTCACCCTGCTGGCGGTGTGCGGCTGCAGCCATCGCGAGGCCTATCGCGACATTGTCGGCGTCGGCGTGCTGGGCGCGGCCGCGGCCCTGGTCGTGGTCATCGCGCTCGGCTCGGTGTTCGGCGCGTTCTGACTTGCGGACCGAGGGCGCCGGGCCGAAGCTTGGCCTTCCACCGAAACTGCACTATTTCCGGTGGCGGATGCCTCGTCGGGGTTAAGTCATGGTCGGACGTGCTTTCAACGCCGTGCTCGCGGCGCTCGTGGTCGCCGGGGCGGCCGCGCCCGCCTTCGCGGCGGACCGGCTCTACTACGTCTACGATCCCGACTCCGCGAGCGCGAAGCTGTTCACCGGCGTCACCACCTTCGTCGTGAAGAAGGGCCTGTTCGGCAAGACGCCGCTGGAGATGTTCGGCCAGAACGGCAAGAGCGTCAGCCTGGGCGGCGACGCCGAACGGCCGTTCTCGATCGACGAGGCGGCCGACCTGGTGAAGGCGGGCAAGAACGAGCCGATCAGCCTGTACGCCGTCGGCGGCGCGGACGGCGGCAAGGGCTTCGCCAAGGCGGCCTGCGCCGGCGCCGAGCGCGCCTGGCTGGTCACCACCCCGTTCGAGCCGCACACCAAGCTGAAGGTCCAGGTCATCGGCTGGAACGCCGAGAAGAAGGCCGCCTTCTTCTGCACCCAGCTCGACTTCCGCTACCGCGGCGAATACGCCGCGCCGAAGTCCGGCCGCGTGCCGGTCAACGACGGCAACGGCGCGGCCAAGGGCTGGTGAGCCGGACGCGGGGGCGACCATGACCGGACGTTCTCGCGCCCTGCCGATCCGCCTTCTCGTCGCCCTCGGCGTCGCGGGCCTGCTGCTGTTGGCCCTGCTGAGCTATCGGCGCCCCGGTGATCCGCAGCTCTATCCCGTCGCGCCCGGCGCGCCGGCGGTGACCGTCTATGTCGTCGACAACGGCATGCACACCAACCTGGCCGTCCCGGCCGAGGCGCTGAAGGCGCACGGCGGGCCTTCGGCCGAGGCCCTGGCCCAGATCGCGCCCTCGCCGTGGGTGCTGGTCGGCTGGGGCGACGCGCGCTTCTACGTCGAGAGCGGCATGTCGCCGGCCCGGGCCCTGGACGCGCTGCGCGCCCTGTTCGCGCCGGGCAACCGCTCGGTGGTCATGCTGGAGCCGATCCGCACCTCGCCGGACAAGCTCTATTCTAGCGGCGTGGTGAAGCTGCGGCTGTCGCCGGAGGGCTTCGAGCGGCTGGCCCAGCGGCTGGACCGCTCCTTCGCGCTCAGGGACGGCGCCCCTCAGGGCGGCCCGGTGCGCGGCTGGGGCGAGGCGCATTTCTTCGAGAGCGCCGAGACCTTCTCCTACCTCCACCTGTGCAATCACTGGACCGCCGAGCTTCTGAACGCGGCCGGCCTGCCGGTGCGCCCGGGGGTCTCCACCCTGCCGGCCGGGCTGGTCCACGACCTGAAAACCCGCGCCGGGGCGCTGGACACCGCGGCCCCGGCCCGGTAAGCCCCGCGCCTTCCCGGGTCCCGCCCGGCGCCTGCGGCTCGGTTGAGACCATCGCCCGGGCGCGCGGGTTGACCGCCTGGACCCACACACCCCCGCCCGCCGCGTCCGATCCGCGGCTGCGGGACGGAGACGACATGAAGCGACATCAAGACAACGCCAAGGGCGGCCATGCGGCCGGGCCTTCGCAACGCCAACTGCGCGCCGGCGAGCTGGTCCGCCACGCTCTGGTCGAGGTCCTCCGCGAGGAGGAGATCCACGACGACGCCATGCGCGGCGTCTCGGTGACCGTCACCGAGGTGCGCCTGAGCCCCGACCTGAAGCACGCCACCTGCTTCGTGGAGCCGCTGGGCGGCGGCCACGCGCCGGAGGTGGTCGACGCGCTGAACCGCCACGCCCGCTTCCTGCGCGGCGCGCTCGGCCGGCACATGGTCATGAAGTTCACGCCCGACCTGCGCTTCCTGCACGACGAGAGCTTCGACAAGGCGGCCCACATGGACGCCCTGTTCAACGACCCGCGCGTGCGCCGGGACATCGAGCGCCCGGAAGGCGAAGATCAGGCCGACGAGGACGAAGGCTGATGGGGCGCAGGAAGAAGGGCGATCCCGTCCACGGCTGGGTGTGCCTGGACAAGCCGCTGGAGGTCACCTCCACCGAAGCCGTCTCCAAGGTCCGCCGTCTGTTCAACGCCCAGAAGGCCGGCCACGCCGGCACGCTGGACCCGCTGGCCACCGGCGTGCTGCCGATCGCGCTGGGCGAGGCGACCAAGACCGTGCCGTTCCTGATGGAGGCGGAGAAGGTCTATCGCTTCTCGATCGAGTGGGGTGCGACCACCACCAGCTTCGACCGCGAAGGCGAGAAGACCGCCACCTCCGACGTGCGGCCCAGCGCCGACGCCGTGGCGGCCGTGCTGCCGCGCTTCGTGGGCGAGATCCAGCAGGTCCCCCCGGCCTTCTCGGCCATCAAGGTCGGCGGCGAGCGCGCCTACGACCTGGCCCGCGACGGCATCGAGGTCGAGCTGGCGGCCCGTCCGGTGGTGATCCACGAGGCGGCGGTCAGCGCCGCGCCGGACGCCGACCATGTCGAGATCACCATCCGCTGCGGCAAGGGCACCTATGTGCGCTCGCTGGTGCGCGACATCGCGCTGGAGCTCGGCGCCTGCGGCCACGTCTCGGCGCTGCGGCGCGAGCGGGTGGGGCCGTTCAGCGCGGAGAACGCGATTACACTGGATAAATTGCAGGAGTTGGTGCATAGGGGCGACGGCTTGGAGGCCCTGCTTCCGGTCGAGACGGCGCTGGACGACATCCCGGCGCTCGCCGTGACCGATGAAGACGCCTTCTGGCTCAAGCAGGGACGCCCCGTCGTCCTGCTCCCCAGACAGGTCGAAACGCTTCGCCCGCGTCTGAGACCGCGCACTGTCGCGGGCCAGGATGCGAGCCGGACCGTTCTGGCCACGACCGGGGGCAAGGCGCAGGCGCTCTGTGAAATGCGGGCCGGGAAGCTGAATCCCGTCCGCGTGTTCCATCTCGATCTCGCTTAAGGAAATCCCGATGTCGATCACTGTCGAGCGCAAGGCTCAACTGATCCAAGACCACGCCCGCTCCGCGGGCGACACCGGCAGCGCCGAAGTCCAGGTCGCGATCCTGTCTGAACGGATCTCGAACCTGACCGAGCACTTCAAGACCCACAAGAAAGACAACCACTCGCGCCGGGGGCTGCTGAAGCTCGTGTCGCAGCGTCGTCGTCTGCTCGACCACCTGAAGAAGTCCGACCAGGGCCGCTATCAGTCCCTGATCGAGCGTCTGGGCCTGCGCCGCTAAGCGCTAGACCAAATCGCGGGCGCCCTCCGGGGCGCCCGCGGCCTATCCGGCGTCGTCCTTCCGACAAGCTCAGGGACGCCGTCGGCCCGGTTCGAAAGTCGAACCCCGTACGTGAGGGCGATCACCGTCCTCGACCAGAGCCTGTCCAGGTCTTTCCGCCGAAGCTGCGAGCAAGGCCTGAACCACCAAGTGGGCGTGACGCCGGCGCGGCCGGACGACGCCCGGGAGAGGACCCGAAGGGCCTGACGGCCCCCACCGCCTGTCCACCCCCGCGCGCAATGGGGCCGCGGGTACAGAGAAGAAAAACCGAAATGTTCGATATCAAACGCAAGACCATCGAGTGGGCCGGCCGTCCGCTGACCCTCGAAACCGGCCGCGTGGCCCGTCAGGCCGACGGCGCCGTGCTCGCCACCTACGGCGAGACCACCGTCCTGGCCACCGCCGTGTTCGGCAAGGCGCCGAAGCCGGGGATCGACTTCTTCCCGCTGACGGTCAACTACCAGGAAAAGACCTTCGCCGCCGGCAAGATCCCGGGCGGCTACTTCAAGCGTGAAGGCCGTCCGACCGAGAAGGAGACCCTGGTCTCCCGCCTGATCGACCGTCCGATCCGCCCGCTGTTCGTCAAGGGCTTCAAGCATGAAGTCCAGGTGGTCGTGACCGTGCTGTCGCACGACCTGGAGAACGATCCGGACGTCGTCGGCATGGTCGCCGCCTCGGCCGCCCTGACCCTGTCGGGCGTGCCGTTCATGGGCCCGATCGGCGCCGCCCGCGTCGGCGTGATCGACGGCCAGATGGTCCTGAACCCGACCCTGGAGCAGATGACCGAGTCCAAGCTGGACCTCGTCGTCGCCGGCACCCAGGACGCCCTGATGATGGTCGAATCCGAAGCCAAGGAGCTGCCGGAAGAGACCATGCTCGAGGCGCTGATGTTCGCGCACCGCGGCTTCCAGCCGGTGATCGACGCGATCATCGAACTGGCCGAGCACGCCGCCAAGGAGCCGTTCGACTTCCAGCCGGAACCGACCGACCACATCGAAGCGGCCATCCGCGACCTGGTCGGCGCCGAGCTGCGCGCCGCCTACGGCCTGACCCAGAAGGCCGAGCGCCGCGCCGGCATCGACGCCGCCAAGAAGCGCGCCGTCGAAGCCCTGGTGAAGTCCGAGGCCAACCCGGAAGGCTTCGATCCGACCAAGTTCGGCTCGGCCTTCAAGGAAGTCGAAGCCAACGTCCTGCGCCGCGACATCATCGAGAACGGCCGCCGCGTGGACGGCCGTCCGGTCGACAAGGTCCGCCAGATCGTCTCGGAAGTCTCGGTCCTGCCGCGTACCCACGGCTCGGCCCTGTTCACCCGCGGCGAGACCCAGGCCCTGGTGGTCGCCACCCTGGGCACCGGCGAGGACGAGCAGTGGATCGACGCGCTGGAAGGCACCTACAAGGAGCGCTTCCTGCTGCACTACAACTTCCCTCCCTACTCGGTGGGTGAGACCGGCCGCATGGGCTCGCCGGGCCGTCGCGAAATCGGCCACGGCAAGCTGGCCTGGCGCGCGATCCGTCCGATGCTGCCGGCCGCGGACGAATTCCCCTACACCGTCCGTCTGGTGTCGGAGATCACCGAGTCCAACGGCTCCTCGTCGATGGCCACGGTCTGCGGTTCGTCGCTGGCCCTGATGGACGCCGGCGTGCCGCTGAAGCGTCCGGTCTCGGGCATCGCCATGGGCCTGATCCTGGAGCCGTCGGGCGAATACGCCGTCCTGTCGGACATCCTGGGCGACGAGGACCACCTCGGCGACATGGACTTCAAGGTGGCCGGCACCGAGGTGGGCGTCACCTCGCTGCAGATGGACATCAAGGTCCCGGGCATCACCGAAGAGATCATGCGCAAGGCGCTGACCCAGGCTAACGCCGGTCGCCTGCACATCCTCAACGAAATGGCCCAGGCCATGACCGCGCCGCGCGCCGAGCTCGGCGAGTTCGCCCCGAAGATCGAGACCATCAAGATCCCGACCGACAAGATCCGCGAAGTGATCGGCTCGGGCGGCAAGGTGATCCGCGAGATCGTCGAGAAGACCGGCGCCAAGGTCGACATCGCCGACGACGGCACCATCAAGATCGCCGCCTCGGAGCAGTCGAAGATCGACGCCGCCCGTGACTGGATCAAGTCGATCGCCTCGGAACCCGAGGTCGGCACGATCTACACCGGCAAGGTCGTGAAGGTGGTCGACTTCGGCGCCTTCGTGAACTTCTTCGGCGCCAAGGACGGCCTGGTCCACATCAGCCAGCTGGCTCCGCACAAGGTGGCCAAGACCACCGACGTCGTGAACGAGGGCGACACCGTGAAGGTGAAGTTCCTGGGCATGGACGACCGCGGCAAGACCAAGCTGTCGATGAAGGTGGTCGATCAGGAAACTGGCGAAGACCTGTCCGAAAAGCTGGCCGCCGAACGCGCCGCCCGGGGCGAAGCCCCGGAGGAAGAGCGTTCGGAGCGCCGCGAGCGCAGCGAAGGCGGCGAGCGTCGCGACCGTGACGGCGGCCGCGGCCGTCGTCCGCGCCGCGAGCGCAGCGACGCCGAGTGATCCTGCGGAGCTTTCGCTCCGGAGATCGTGACTGAGAGCGGGCGGGCCGGCGACGGCCCGCCCGTTTTCGTTCGCGCTGATCGTGCTACGCTCCGGGCCATGAGCGAGCCGGAACGCAAGGCTGAAGTGGTGTCGCTGCGCGACGTGCGCCGGCGCAAGGAGCAGGCGGCCAAGGCGGCCAAGCCCAAGCCCGTGGGCGCCGTCCCGCGGCAGGGCCGCGAACCGATCGTGAAGTCCTGGCGCAACCTCGCCGTCTTCGTCGCCGTGCTGGTCGCCCTGGCCCTCGTCGAGGCCCTGTTCCGCCGCCTGTTCTGAAGCGAGGCCTTTTCCGGCAAGGGCGGGCGGCAGATTCGAATTTGTTCCGTCGGCCGCCGCGACTTTTTAGCCCCGGTCAAGCTGGACTCCGCGCAAGCGGCGGCCCATGTTCCGACCCGTCGAGCCTCTGTCGCGTATCACTGCGCCTACTACCGTCCGCGACGCGCGCTCGGGTTACCAGGACGCCTTATCTGCAGACCTCGACGCTACCCGCCGTCCCTCGGGGCGGCTTCGATCCCTATGGAGGCCTACAATGGCGACTGGGACTGTGAAGTGGTTTAACGCGACCAAAGGCTATGGCTTCATCCAGCCGGACGACGGCGGCAAGGACGTGTTCGTGCACGTCAGCGCCGTGGAGCGTTCGGGCCTGGGCCGCATCGACGAAGGCCAGAAGCTCTCCTACGAGCTGGAGCGTGACCGCCGCAGCGGCAAGGAATCCGCCGTCAACCTGCAAGCGGCGTAAATGGCCAAGGAAGAGTTCATCGAGTTCGAAGGCGAAGTCATTGAACTTCTGCCCGAGGGACGCTTCCGCGTTAAGCTCGACAACGAACACGTCATCCTGGCCTACACGGCCGGGCGAATGAAGCGGAACAAGATCCGGTCGCTGGTCGGCGATCGGGTGACCGTCGAGATGACTCCGTACGATCTCGACAAGGGCCGCATCACCTTCCGCCACAAGACCGAGGGCGCTCCGCGTCCTCCGGGCGCCCCGCCGCGTCCGCCGCGTCGCCGTTGAGGAGAGACCGCCCGTGCACATGACCGAACGTCTTCCCGGGATGGACTTGAAGGACCTCGCCACCCTGCGCGCGAACGCCGTTCGCCTGCAGTCCAGCGGGGCGCCCAACCAGCAGGCGGCCGCGACCGACCTGCTGCCGTTGATCGACGCCGAACTGGCCGGCCGCAAGGCCAAGGCTCCGGCGGCCACCAAGTCTCCCAGAAAGACCAAGGCCAAGGCCGGGTGATCGCCGGAACGTGACGAAATAAGGAACCGGGCGGGCGCACGCCCGCCCGGGACCTGCCCCAGACATTCAAAAGAACAATCGAAGCGCTAGCGCGCCCGACCCGCCCGGATGCGGATCGGGGCCGTCGGCGCGCGCGCTTCGGTCTGCTCCAGCACTCCTTCCAGCGCCGCCTTCAGGGCGGTGATCCGGCGCGGCTCGGCGAGCCGTCCGCCTTCCTCGTCGTGCACGTAGAAGGCGTCGACCGCGCGTTCGCCGTAGCTGTCGACGTGGGCGGACTGGATCGACAGGCCGGCGTCGGCCAGCACGCGGGCCAGGTCGGCCAGCAGGCCCGGCCGGTCGCGGCCTGAGGCCTCCACCACGGTGGCCGCCTTGGTCGCCTCGTTGTCGACCGCCACCGCCGGCGAGATCGCGAAGGCGGCGCTGCGCCCGGTGATCGGCCGCGCCGGCGTGCGGGCGGCGACGCCCTCGCCGCGGGCGGCCGTCTCGATCTCGTGGCAGACCTTGCCCAGCACGGCCGGGTGGCCCGAGCCGTAGGGCTCGCCGCGGGCGTCCTGGACGTGGAAGACGTCCAGGGCCAGGCCGGTCCTCGAGGTGAACACCCGCGCGCCGACCACGTCCGCCCCGGCCGCGGCCAGGGCGGCGGCGACGTCGGCGAACAGACCCTTGCGGTCGCGCGCGGCCAGCACCAGCT
>NZ_JAAIVC010000131.1 GCF_010975005.1 Caulobacter sp. 17J65-9
CCCTCGCCCACCACGGCGCCGGGCGCCAGCACCACGCCCTCGCCGATCTCGGCGGTCGGGTGCACGGCCGGGCCGGCGCTCATCCGGCGGGCCGGATGCAGGCGGGCGGCCACGCGGGCCCAGGCGGCCTGCGGCTCACGCGTCACCAGGGCGACGCAGCCCTCGGGCACGCGCTCGGCGAAGGCTTCCGGGACGAACACCGCCGCCGCCTTGGTGGCGATCAGGTCGTCCAGGTAGCGACGGTCGGCGAAAAACGAAACGCTCCGCCCGTCGGCGCGGACGAGCGGAGCGGCGAGAGCGATCTCGACGCCGGCCGCGCGCGCCGCATCGAAGCGGGCGCCGGCGGCGTCAGCCAGGTCCGAAAGGGAGATCGGGCCCGCGTTCTCGAAAAAGCGAGGATCGGGCATCCGACCTCCCAGTCGGATGGATTACTTCTTGGCGGCGGCCGGGGCGGCCGGCTTCGGCGCGGCGGCGGCGGCTTGCTGCTGCAGCTGCGCCTCCAGGTTCTCACGCTCGAACGAGAACGGCGGGAGCTTGGCGTTCAGCTTGGAGATGACCAGGTCGGTCACGTCCATCTGGGCGTTGCCGGCCAGCACCGCGCTGCGGTCGATCATCAGGCTGCAGTTGCGCTCGGTGTAGGCTTGCTGCACCAGCGGCTGCGCTTCCTTGGCGATGCGCTCGATCGCCTTGCCCTTGGTGACCTCCAGCTCCTTGTTGCGGATCTGGAACTTGCGCTCGAACTGCGCCTTCTTCTGGTTGAAGCTGAAGACGCGCTGCTGGAAGGCCGGGTCGTTGGCCTGGGTGGCCTGGGCGGCCTGGAGCGCCTTGGCTTCGGTGTCCAGCGCGGTGGCCTGGGACTTCAGGTCGGCCTCGACCGCTTGCTCCAGCTGGTTCATCCGCGTCTCGACCGCCTTGCCGGCGTTCGAGGTCGCGATGGTGCGCACGCCCGAATAGACGCACACGCCCGGGAGGGCCGGGCCGCCCGAGACGGCCGGCGCCGCCGCCGGGGCGGTCTGGGCCGAAGCGCCGGACGCCAGCGCCAGGACGGTGAGGGCGCCAGCGGCGCTGAGGAACTTGAGCGTCATGGGATTAGAACCTCGTGGAGGTTGAGAACCTGAACGTTTCCGTCTTGTCGTAGTCTTCCCGGGCCAGGATCTGGCTCAAGTCGAACTGAATGGGACCCATAGGCGACTTCCAGCGAATGGTCAGGCCGGCAGAAGCGCGCAGGCTCAAATCGTCGCGGATGAAGGGGTTGGGCGTTCCATTCGCGTTCAGCTTGTAGACGTCGTCCAGCATGCCGAGCGTGCCGAACTCGGTGAACAGGCCGGCGCTGATGCCGTACTCTTCCGGCAGCGGCAGCGGGAAGGCCATTTCCAGCGTGCCGATGGCGTAGAGATCGCCGCCGAGCGCGTCGGTCGTGGAGGTGTCGCGCGGACCGATGCCGGCGGTCTCGAAGCCGCGGAAGCTGTTGCCGCCCTTGAAGAAGCGGTCGTTGATCCGGATGTTGTCGCCGGACCAGCCGCTGATGTAGCCGGCCGAGCCCAGGGCGCTGACCACCCACTTCGGGCGGATGCCGTAGAACATCCCGCCTTCGACTTCCGACTTCATGTAGTTCACGTCGCCGCCGATGCCGGCGAGGTCCTGACGCAGGTTGGCGTACCAGCCCCGCGTCGGCGCGATCGGATCGTTCCGGCGGTCGACGCTGAGGGTGTAGCCGACCAGCGAGGTCAGGAAGGTGCCGCGCTGCTGGCACAGGCTCGACGACGAGCTGGCGGCGGTGCAGAGCGAGTCGTCGACCACGATCTCGTCGTTGCGCAGGTTATAGCGCGTGGCGAGGTAGGTGTAGCTGTTGATCGGGAAGCCGAGACGCAGGCCCATGCCGGCGGTCTTGGTGTCGAACGAAGCCTGGTCGCCGAAGTCGTAGCGGTAGGTGTACAGGTCCACGCCCGCGCGCAGGTCCCGGCCCAGGAACTTCGGCTCGGTGAAGGCGAAGTCCAGGGTCTGGCGCAGCGAGCCCAGCGACAGGCGCGCGCGCAGGTTCTGGCCGCGGCCGCGGAAGTTCCGCTCGGTCACGCCCAGGTCGAAGATGAACTGGTCGACCGAGCTGAAGCCGGCGCCGAACGACAGTTCGCCGGTCGGCTGCTCCTCGACCTGCACCTGAATGACGGTTTTGTCAGGCGCGCTGCCGGGTTGCTCGTCGATCTTCACGTCTTTGAAGAAGCCGAGACGACGGATCTCGTTGCGCGAGCGTTCCAGCAGGATCTTGTTGTAGGCGTCGCCTTCGACCAGCTGCATCTCGCGGCGGATGACCGGGTCGATGGTGCGGGTGTTGCCGACGATGTCGATGCGCTCGACGTAGACGCGCGGGCCCTCGCGCACCTGGAAGGTGACGTCGACGGTCTGCTTCTCGCGGTTCGGCTGGTAGCGCGGGCGGACGTCGACGAAGGCGAAGCCGGCCGAACCCGCCGCATAGGTCAGGGCGTCGACGGCGTCCTCGATCTTGTCGCTCTCGTAGAGCTGGCCGGACCTGATCGGCAGCAGCGCCTGGAGGAATTCCGGCTCGAGCTTCTGGTTCTCGGTTTCGACCTTCAGGTTGCCGAAGGTGTACTTCGGGCCCTCGTCCACCGTCATGGTGATGGCGAAGTCCTTGCGGTCCGGGGACAGCTCGGCCACGCCGGAGACCACGCGGAAATCATAGAAGCCGCGGTTCGTGTAGAACTTGCGCAGCTGCTCGCGGTCGTATTCCAGACGGTCCGGGTCGTAGTTGGTGTTGGACGACAACACCCGCCACCACTGCGATTCCTTGGTGACCAGAATGTCGCGCAGGTCGTTGTCCGAGAACGCTTTATTGCCCAGGAAGTTGATCCGGCGGACGCCGGTCTTCGGGCCTTCGTCGATCTCGAAGATCAGATCGACGCGCTTCTGCGGCAGTTCGACGATCTTCGGCGTCACCGTGGCCGAGATACGCCCCGAACGGCGATACAGCTCGACGATGCGCTGGACGTCCTGCTGAACGCGCGAACGGGTGAAGATGCCGCGCGGACGCACGCCGACTTCGTCGCGCATCTTGTCTTCGGCGAGGCTCTCGTTCCCCTCGAACACGACCTGGTTGATGATCGGGTTCTCGACCACCCGGACCATCAGGTCCGAGCCCTGCAGGCCAATTTCGACGTCGGCGAACAAGTCGGTGCGGAAAAGAGTTTTAACCGCGAGGTCGATGCGCGCGGCGTCAACCGTGTCGCCCGGCTGGATGGGCAGGTACGACAGGATGGTCTGCTGATCGATCCGCTCGTTGCCCTGCACGACGATGCGCGCGACCACGCCGCTCTCCGGCGCGGGCGCCGGAGCGGGTTCGGGACTAGCCGGCTGCCCCTGCAGCTGGTCCTGCGCCATAGCCGGCGAGGCCGCGAGAATGGCCAAGCCAGACGCCAGGACGAGGCAACTGTTTCGAATCGGCTTGTCGGACATGGTTTCGACCATCGGGCGACGGCGGCTCACGACAGGAGCCCGCCGACTTGTTGAAACAGGGGCAGTTTCTTCAGATCGTTCCAGGTGACGAACAACATCAATCCTAACAGCAAAGCAAGACCGAGCCAGTAGCCTGCCGCCTGGATTCGTTCGTCCAGCGGTCGCCGCGCCACAGCTTCATAGCCGTAGAACAGCAAGTGCCCGCCGTCCAGAACCGGCACAGGTAGCAGGTTCATGAAGCCGATGCCGACCGACAGGAACGCAGCCAAGTTGAGGAGATTCGCCGTCACATAGACGGCCTTCGTCGCCAGGTCGGGGCCGGCTTCGGCCGCCGCGCTGGCGACCGCTCCGGAGGTGCGGGCGATTCCCAGAGGCCCGCCGAGGGCGTCCGCCGATTCCCGTCCGGTGAGCACCCGCCCCAGGTAAACCAAGGTGGTGTCGAGGGTTTCGACCGTCAGGTTGACGCCCTGCTTGAGGGCGGAAATCGGCCCGTACCGCACGGTGAAGACGTCCGTCGGCGAACGCCGCACGCCCAGCGATCCGACCGGGGTCTTCGTCCCGGTCACCGGGTCGACGGTTTCGGTCGCGCCGAGCACGGCGCGCAGCTCGATCGGACGACCGTCGCGCTCGACGGAGAAGCGGACGGTCTCGCCGCGCCGCAGCCAGACCTGCATACGCAATTCGTCGAAGTCTTCGATGCTTCGGCCGTTAACCTTACGAACCACGTCGCCCGGCTTGAAGCCGGCGTGGGCGGCCGGCGAGCCCGGCTCGACCGCGTCGATGCGCGGGCTGGGGTACACCCGGGGCCCCATGGCCAGGGCCAGGGACGCGAAAATCACGATCGCCAACAGGAAGTTGGAGACCGGACCCGCAGCCACCACGATCGCCCGTTGCCACAACGGCTTGAAGTGGAAGTACTTCTGGAAGGCGCCAGGCCCCTCCTCCGCCTCGATCTCCTGCTTCAGCGCGGCGAGGTCGGCGGAGTCCGGCACGCTGGCGGCGTTCGCGTCGCCGGCGAACTTGACGTAGCCGCCCAGCGGCAGCCAGCCGACCCGCCACTCGACCCCGGTGCGGTCGCGAAACCGCAGCAAGGCGCGGCCGAAACCGATTGAGAAGCTGTCGATTTTCACCCCGAACGCGCGCGCCGCCCAGAAGTGGCCGAGCTCATGCACGGTCACGATCAGAGTCAGGACGAGAACGAAGGGGACGACGAAAGTCGCCACGAACTCGATCATGGGAGTCAGGCGTCCTCCGACTAGGCCGCCAGCCGCCGTCCGACCGCTTCCACGGCCGCCCGACGCGCTGCACGGTCAACCTCCAGCGCGACCTCGAGAGGATCGCTGTCCGCCCCCGCGGAGAACCCGCGTCCGGAGTCGCGGTCGAGAGTCTCAGCCACCGTGGCGGCAATATCGAGAAAGCCGATCCTACGGTCAAGGAAGGCCTGGACCGCCACCTCGTTGGCGGCGTTGAAAACCCCAGGCGCGGCCCCGCCTTCGCGCAGGGCTGCGCGCGCAAGCCGCAGCATGGGGAAGCGCACCTCGTCGGCCGGCTCGAAGGTCAGGCTGCCCAGCGCCGCCAGGTCCAGCTTCGGGGCGGGCCAGGCCAGCCGGTCCGGCCAGGCCAGGGCGCAGGCGATCGGCGTGCGCATGTCCGGCGGCCCCAGCTGGGCCAGGGTCGAGCCGTCGGCGTACTCGACCAAGCTGTGGACGATCGACTGGGGATGGACCACCACGTCGATCCGCTCGGCGCCCAGGCCGAACAGATAGGCCGCCTCGACCATCTCCAGGCCCTTGTTGGCCATGGTGGCGGAGTCGACCGAGATCTTGGCGCCCATGCTCCAGTTCGGATGGGCCACCGCCTGCTCCGGCGTGACCGCGGCCATGCGTTCGGTCGTCCAGGTGCGGAACGGCCCGCCCGAGGCGGTCAGCACGATGCGCGCGACCTTGTCGGCGCAGGGCGGCTGCAGCACCTGGAAGACGGCCGAGTGCTCGGAATCGACCGGAATCACCGAGCCGCCCGCCGCGCGCGCGGTCGCCAGCAGGGCCGGCCCGCAGCAGACCAGGCTCTCCTTGTTGGCCAGCGCGATCACCGCGCCGGTGCGCGCCGCCGCCCAGGTCGGCTTCAGGCCCGCGGCCCCGACCACGGCGGCCATCACCCAATCCACCGGGCGCGAGGCGGCCTCGACCACGGCCCCCTCGCCCGCCGCGGCCTCGACGCCGAGGCCGGCCAGCGCCTCGCGCAGGTCCGAAAGGCGGCTGTCGTCGGCGACCACCACCACGCGGGGTCGCCAGCGGCGGGCCTGTTCGACCACGCGCTCCAGGTTGCGGCCGGCGACCAGCGCCTCGACCTCGAAGGCGGCGGTGCCGGCGGCTTCCGCCTTATCCATCAGGTCGAGGGTGGAGACCCCGACGGACCCGGTCGAGCCCAGCACGCTGACGCGGCGGCGAAGGGTCACGAAAGACCTCCGAAAACAATAGCGAGGCGGCAGGCGGCGATCGCCACCACCGCGAACATCAAACCGTCGACCCGGTCCATCAGGCCGCCGTGGCCCGGGATCAGGGCGCCGGCGTCCTTCACCCCGAAACGGCGCTTCAGGGCCGATTCCCAGAGGTCGCCGGCCATGGTGGCCAGCGCGCCGACCAGGCCCACCACCGCCGCGGCCGCGACCGGCAGGCCGGCCCCGGCGAACTCGGAGGCGGCCACCCCGGCGGCGACGCCGGCGCACAGCCCGCCGACGAAGCCGGACCAGGTCTTGTTGGGCGAGAACCGCGGCCAGAGCTTGGGGCCCTTCAGCAGGTTGCCGACCGCGAAGGCGGCGATGTCGGCGGCCCAGGCCACGCAGAACAGCAGGACCGTCCAGGCCACGCCGTCCGGCTGCTGGCGCAGCCACACCAGCACCACGCAGGGCCAGCCGATGTAGAGCACGCCGTAGGCCGCGTCGGCGGCCGAGGCCTTAAGGCGGCGGGCGTACAGCGCCGCCGCGGCCGAGCCGAACACCAGCAGCACGAAGGCGGCGGAGAACTGGCGCAGGTCGGCGGCGAACACCGCGGCGATCACGCCCAGCAGGACGGCGACGGCGATGCGGCGCGGCGTGCGCGGCTCGCTCATCTGCCCCCACTCGAAGGCCAGCAGGCAGGCGGCCACCGACACCATCAGCAGGAACAGCCAGCCGCCCATCCAGATGGCCGCGACCGCCGCGGGGATCAGCACCACCGCCGACACCACCCGCATGCCCAGGTCGTTCCAGTTGAAGCGCTTAGCCTGCGGCGAGGACGTCATGCACGCCGATCCCGCCGAAGCGCCGCTCGCGGCTCCTGAATTCGTTCACGGCCTGCTGCAGGTGTTCGACGCCGTAGTCGGGCCACAGCACGTCCTGGAACACCAGTTCGGCGTAGGCCGCCTCCCACAGCAGGAAGTTCGAAATGCGCCGCTCGCCGCTGGTGCGCACCAGCACGTCCAGCGGCGGACCGCCGGCGGTGCAGAGCAGGCTGCCGAAGGTGGATTCGTCCAACTGGTCCGGCTCCTGCTCGCCGTTCTTCACGGCCTGGGCGAAGCGCCGCGCGGCGTCCACCACGTCGGCGCGTGCGCCGTAGTTGAAGGCCACCTGCAGCAGGAAGCGGTCGTTGCTCGCCGTGCGCGCCTCGGCGCGCTCGACCACGGCGGCGATGTCGGCCGGCAGGCCTTCGCGGCGGCCCAGGATGCGCAGGCGCACGCCCTCGCGGGTCAGCCGCTCCAGGTCGCTTTCGACATAAGCCCGCACCAGGCCCATCAGCTCGGACACTTCGGCCACGGGCCGGCGCCAGTTCTCGGTCGAGAAGCCGAACACGGTCAGGCACTCGATGCCCAGCTTGGGGGCGGCCTCGACCGTGCGCTTGAGGGCGTTCACCCCGGCGCGGTGGCCGAGCGTGCGCGGCAGGCCGCGCGCCTTCGCCCAGCGGCCGTTGCCGTCCATGATGACGGCGACGTGCCGCGGACCGAGGGCGGCCTCGGAGGCGGGGACGGATTGGCCGGAGGCAGGCGCCATGGCGCGTCCCTCTCCTTCACGCAGTACGGCGGGAACGCGCCGTCAAACCTGCATGATCTCTTGTTCTTTGACTTTCAAGGCCTCGTCGATGCGCTTGATGGCCGCGTCGGTGAAGCCCTGCACGTCGTCGCCCATTTTCTTCTGCTCGTCCTGGCTGATCAGGTGGTCCTTCTCGGCCTTTTTGAGCTCGTCCATGGCGTCGCGGCGGACGTTGCGCACGGCGATCCGCTGCTGCTCGGCGTACTTGCCGGCCAGCTTGGCGAGATCCTTGCGGCGCTCTTCGGTCAGCGGCGGAATCGGCACGCGCAGGTTGGTGCCCTCGACCACCGGGTTCAGGCCGATGCCGGCCGAGCGGATCGCCTTGTCCACCGCCGTGACCATGCCCTTGTCCCAGACGCTGACGGTGATCATGCGCGGCTCAGGGACGCTGACGGCGGCCACCTGGTTGAGCGGCATGGACGAGCCGTAGGCCTCGACCATGACCGGATCCAGCAGGCTGGCCGAAGCGCGCCCGGTGCGCAGGCCGCCGAACTCTTCCTTGAGCGCGGCCACCGCCTTGTCCATGCGGCTCTCGAAGGTCTTCAGGTCAGGTTTGCTCATTGGTCTTTCAGCCTCACTCGCGCTCCAGGCGGTCTTCGGCGATCACGGTGTGGACGCCTTGGCCGGTCAGCACGTCGAGAAGGGCGCCGCGTTCCCGGATCGAGAACACGACGATGGGAATGCCGTTTTCGCGCATCAGGCTGATCGCCGACGCGTCCATGACCTTAAGGTCCTTGGCGAGAACCTCAAGATAGCTCAGCCGCTCGAACCGCTCGGCCGAAGGGTCTTTCTTCGGGTCGGCGGTGTAGACGCCGTCCACGCTGGTGCCCTTGAACAGGGCGTCGCAGCCCATCTCGGCGGCGCGCAGGGCCGCGGCGGTGTCGGTGGTGAAGAACGGGTTGCCGGTGCCGGCGGCGAAGATCACCACCCGCCCCTTCTCCAGGTGGCGCGCGGCGCGCCGGCGGATGTAGGGCTCGCACACCGTGTCCATCGGGATGGCCGACTGCACGCGGGTCTCCACGCCGATGCGCTCCAGCGCGTTCTGCATGGCCAGCGCGTTCATGACGGTGGCCAGCATGCCCATGTAGTCGGCGCTGGCCCGCTCCATGCCGCGCGCGGCGGTCGACAGGCCGCGGAAGATGTTGCCGCCGCCGATCACCAGGCACAGCTCCACACCGTGGCGGACCACCTCGGCCACTTCCTGGGCCACGGCGTCGACGGTCTTCATGTCGATGCCGAAGCCCTGGTCGCCCATCAGCACCTCGCCGGACACCTTGAGCAGGATCTTGCGGTAGCGCGGCGAGCGAGCGGGCGTGGACATGGGGCGACCTGCCGGAAGCTGAGAACGGGGGACGGGAATCGGGGCGCAAGATAGCCGAAGGGCGCGCCGGCCGTCAGCCGCGCGCGCCCTTCTTCATACGCACTTTTTGTCGAGCGATCAGCCGCCGGTGACGGCGGCGACTTCGGCGGCGAAGTCCTCGGTCTTCTTTTCCACGCCTTCGCCCAGGGCGAGACGGGTGAAGCCGGTGATCTTGATCGGCGCACCCAGCTCCTTGCCGGTGTCGGCGACGAGCTGCTCGACGGTCTGATCCGGGTTCATGACGAAGGGCTGCTTCAGGAGCACCACTTCTTTCTGGAACTTGTTGATCTGACCTTCGACGATCTTGGCGATCATCGCTTCCGGACGGCCCTCTTCGCGGGCCTTCTCGGTCAGCACCGCGCGCTCGCGCTCCACGGCGGCCGGGTCGAGGTCGTCGGACGACAGCGACAGCGGCGCGGTGGCGGCGACGTGCATGGCGATCTTGCGGCCCAGCTCACGCAGCTTGGCCTTGTCGGCGGTCGACTCGACGGCCACCAGCACGCCGATCCGGCCCAGGTCCGGAGCCGTCGCGTTGTGGACGTACGAAGCCACCACGCCGGCCGGCACGGTGAACTTGGCCGAACGGCGGACCATCATGTTCTCGCCGATGTTGGCGATCAGGTTGGTCAGCAGCTCCTGAACGGTCTCGCCGCTCTCGACCTTGGCGGCGTTGATCGCGTCCACGCCGTCGACGGCCAGCGACGCCTTGGCGACGGCGCGGGCGGCGTTCTGGAACAGCTCGTTGCGCGACACGAAGTCGGTTTCGGCGTTCACTTCGACGGCCGAGGCGGTCTCGCCGGCGCCGTTGTCGACGACGGCCATGGCCACCAGGCCTTCGGCGGCGACGCGGTCAGCCTTCTTGGCGGCCTTGGACAGGCCTTTAGTGCGCAGCCAGTCGACGGCGGCGTCCAGGTCGCCGTTGTTCTCGGTCAGCGCCTTTTTGCAGTCCATCATGCCCGCGCCGGACTTCTCGCGCAGGTCCTTCACCAGAGCGGCAGTGATTTCCGCCATGGGGTTCTCCAGTTCATCAAGGGTGAGCGGCCGGGTGGATAACCCGGCCGCGTCTCAATCGGGTGACGCTGGCTGAAATCAGCCGTTCGTCTGTTCTTCGGTCGCGGCGGCTTCCGGCGCGGCTTCGGCCGGGGCGGCTTCAACCGCCGGAGCGGCTTCGACGACCGGAGCGGCTTCAACCACCGGAGCGGCCACCTTGGCGGCGCGCAGGGCCGGCTCGGACGGACGCTCGGCGGCGCCCAGGTCCACGCCCATGGCGACTTGGCCGGCGGCCAGGCCGTCCAGGACCGTGTCGGCGACCAGGTCGCAGTAGGTCTGGATGGCGCGCGCGGCGTCGTCGTTGCCCGGGACCGGGAAGCTGATGCCGTCCGGATCGGAGTTGGTGTCCAGGATGGCGATGACCGGGATGCCCAGCTTGCGGGCTTCCTGGATGGCGATCGACTCCTTGTTGGTGTCGATCACGAACATCAGGTCCGGAATGCCGCCCATGTCCTTGATGCCGCCCAGCGACAGCTCGAGCTTGTCGCGCTCACGGGTGAGCATCAGCAGCTCTTTCTTGGAGCGGTTCTCCGGGTTGGCCATCACCTGCTCCAGCTCGCGCAGACGCGCGATCGAGCCGGAGATGGTGCGCCAGTTGGTCAGGGTGCCGCCGAGCCAGCGGTGGTTGACGTAGTACTGGGCGCAGCGCTTGGCGGCCTGGGCGACCGGATCGGACGCCTGACGCTTGGTGCCGACGAACAGGACGCGGCCGCCGCCGGCGGCGACTTCGCGAACCTTCACCAGGGCCTGGTGCAGCAGCGGGATGGTCTGCGACAGGTCGATGATGTGGATGTTGGCGCGGCTGCCGAAGATGTAACGCTCCATCTTCGGGTTCCACCGGTGGGTCTGGTGGCCGAAGTGAGCGCCGGCTTCGAGCAGGCTCCGCATGCTGAATTCGGGAAGCGCCATGAAACTTTATCCTTCTTCCGATGCGCCTCCGCAGACGTGAAAGCCCTCAGGCCTCGGAACGGAGGAAAACGAGCCGAAGCCCGCACCGCCGCTGTCTGCGTGTGAGATGGGGGCGCACGTAGACGCGAACGCGCCGGAAATCAAGGGGAAACGCCGGTGCGCAGCTTCGGCGGACCAGCGTTGCAGTTCGGGCCGCCCCACGATTAGGCTCGGCCCCACGTTCGCCGAACGGCGAAGCATCGGAGATTTCCATGCCCCCGCAACACCATCGCGCGCGCACTTCGCTCGCCGGCAGAGGCGCTTTCGCGGCCGTGTTGCTCGGGGTCGCCGTCGCCGCCGGCGCATGCGAGCCGGCGAAGAAGACCGCCCCGGCGAGCGCCGCGAAGCCGGCGACGCCCGCCGCGACGCCCGAGCCCGCCGCGCC
>NZ_JAAIVC010000132.1 GCF_010975005.1 Caulobacter sp. 17J65-9
CCGCCGACGAGGATCTGCGGCGGCGCCTCGGCCGCCGGCGGCGGGGACGCTTCGCGGCCGCGCGGCGGCGTCGCGCCCATCACATGCCGGTTCGAGCCCGCGTCCCACGACCGGGCGAAGTCTTCAAAGCCGTACGAACCGCCGCCGCCGCCCCAGCCGCCCGCAGCCGGATCGGCGGCGCCCGGCGTCGACAACTCGACGCCGACCCCCTGCGCGCCGTGCACCGATATCGAGCGGCCCGCCCCGTCGTCGGCGTCCGCGTCCGGACCGAAATAGACGCTCTCCGTCGTGAGGCCCTCGGCGGTCGACACCGCGCCCAGCCCCAGAACGGCCGCGCCGCTGGAAACCGGCGGCTTCGGCGACAGCCGCAGCGCTCCGTCGGCGCCGAAGACGAACAGCCGCCCCCGGTCGCCGGCGGCTTCAGGCGTTTCGAACCAGATGGAGGCGGGACCCGCGACCGGTCCGGCGACCACCGTCTGGGCGCCCAACCCGGCCACGCTGGGACCGCCGACCAGGGCGACGCCGACCGCGCCTTCGCCGCCGGTCCGGATTTCGACCTCGCCCGCGCCGTCCGTGGTCACCCGCCCGCCGGGCGCTTCGGCGAACACCCCCACGACGTGGCCGGCCGCGTCGATGGTGACGGTCCCGTCGTCGGCGACGACCACGGCCTCGTCGTCCGAATCGGGGACGGGGGCCGCGGGCCGGCTGTCGCCGAGGCAGGTGAACCAGGGATTAGGGGCGAACTCCGCGTGCGGGCAGACGTCGGTCGCGGCCGCTTCGCTCGCCGCCGCCACGGCGGTCAGGGCCAGGGAACAGCCGAGGACGCGGTCTCGCCAGGCGTGATTCGGGGTCCGGCCCGGCGCACGCCGCCCGCGGATGTGCGACGACCGACGCTCGGCCATGACCCGCCCCCCGGCGAAGGCCCGGAGGATCCATCCCGCCCGACGCGGCTCCGACCTTCAGCCCTCGGATAACACGGGGCGGAATTTCACGGCAACGCTTCCGAAAACCGCCGTTCAGTGCAGGCGGCTGCAATCGGCCAGGCTCTCCGTCTCGAGCTGGACGGTGGCGTGCCCGACCCCGAACTTCTGGCGCAGGCCCTCGGCCGTCTCGCGCAGGAAGGCGGCGTCGCCGCCCTCGGGCCGGACCAGGTGCACGGTCAGGGCCGTCTCGCTGGTGCTGATCGGCCAGACGTGCAGGTCGTGCAGGTCGCACACCCCCGGCCGGGCCAGCAGGAAGGCGCGCACGGCGTCGAGGTCGACGTTGCGCGGGGCGGCGTCGACGATCAAGTCGAACGCCTCCTTCAGCAGCCCCCAGGTCCCGGCGAGAATCACGACGACGACCAGCAGGGCGACCACCGGGTCGATCCAGGCCGCGCCGGTCACCGCGATCAGGGCGGCGGCCACGATCACCCCGGCGGAGATGCCGGCGTCGGCGGCCATGTGCAGGAAGGCGCCGCGCACGTTGGCGTCGGTCTTGCGCCCGCGCATGAACAGCAGGGCGGTGGCGCCGTTGACCAGCACGCCGACGGCGGCGACCGCCATCACCACGCCGGGCATGGTCTCGACCGGCCGGCCCAGCCGCTGCACGGCCTCCAGAGCGATCATCCCGCAGGCGAACACCAAGGCCAGCGCGTTGACCAGGGCGGCCAGCACCGTCGCCTTGCCCCAGCCGTAGGTGCGCCGCGGGCTGGCGGCGCGTTTGGACAGCCACACCGCCGTGCCGGCCAGCAGCAGGCCGGCGACGTCCGACAGGTTGTGGCCCGCGTCGGCCAGCAGGGCCGTCGAATTGGCCCAGAACCCGGCGACGCCCTCGGCCGCCACGAAGGCCAGGTTCAGTCCGACCCCGATCACCCAGCGCCGGTCCTCGAGCGAGGGCGCGGGATGATGGTGATGGCCGTGGCCGTGGCCGTGCCCATGGCCGTGCCCATGGCCGTGCCCATGGCCGTGGCCATGATCGTGGTCGTGCGCGTGGTGGTGGTGAGCGTGCATGTCGCGAGACCAGACCTTCGTCGCGCCCCCGCGCGTCGGCCGCAGGATGGAGCCGCGGGGGCGGCCGCGGCAAGGCCCACGGCCCTTGGCGGGCGCTTCGCCGCGCCGCCGACCGGCTTCGTCGTCCCTCCTCCGTTCGGGGGAAGCGCGGCCTCGCCCCGGCCAGCTAAGGCGCTGTTCTGGAACAATTTGCGCAATGACTGGAGCGTAAAGTGGCGACGATTATCGGCACCTCGGGCGACGACCATCTGATCGGCGGCGACGAGGACGACCTGCTGCTCGGCCGTGCAGGCGACGACCTTCTCGAAGGCGGCGCGGGCGACGACACCCTGCGCGGCGAAGCGGGCGACGACGTGCTGGACGGCGGCGCCGGCGACGACCTGCTGCGCGGCGGCGAGGGCGTGGACACCTTCATCGGCGGCGACGGCTTCGACCGGGTCAGCTTCTATGAAGCGACCGCGACCCAGGGCGTGATCGCCGACCTGCGCACCCAGACCATCCTCAACGACGGCTTCGGCAACGCCGAGACCATGAGCTCGATCGAGGGCCTGGGCGCCGGCACGCGCTTCGCCGACACCTTCTATGGCGACGACGCCGACAACCTGATCCTGGCCAGCACCGGCGACACCGCCTACGGCTTCGGCGGGAACGACAGCTTCCAGGTCGACGGCGCGGCGGCCCTGATCGACGGCGGCGCGGGCGTGGACACCATCACCATGTTCACCCAGACCCGCCTGGTCGACACCAACGGCGACGGGATCGCCGAGGTCGAGACCACCACCGACGGCGTATGGGTCGACCTGGCGGCCGGGCGCATCCGCAACGACGGCTTCGGCGGCTCGGGCGTGATCACCGGCGTCGAGAACGTCGGCGGCTCCGTCGGCGACGACATCCTGGTCGGCGACGCAGGCGACAACGTCCTGCGCGGCCTGGACGGGAACGACAGCCTGCGCGGCGGCGCCGGCAACGACGTGCTGGACGGCGGGGCGGGCGACGACCAGCTGCGCGGCGGCTCGGGCGTCGACACCTTCATCGGCGGCGACGGCTTCGACCGGGTCAGCTTCTATGACGCCGACGCGACGCAAGGCGTGGTCGCGGACCTGCGCACCCAGATCATCCTGAACGACGGCTTCGGCAACACCGAGACCATGAGCTCGATCGAAGGCCTGGGCGCCGGCACCCGCTTCGCCGACACCTTCTACGGCAATGACGCCGACAACCTGATCCTGGTCGGCGGCGGCGACACCGCCTACGGCTTCGGCGGGAACGACAGCTTCCAGGTCGACGGCGCGCCTGCCCTGATCGACGGCGGCTCGGGCGTCGACACCGTCACCATGTTCACCCAGACCCGCCTGGTCGACCTGAACGGCGACGGGATCGCCGAGGTGGAGACGACCACCGACGGCGTATGGGTCGACCTGGCGGCCGGGCGCATCCGCAACGACGGGTTCGGCGGCTCGGGCGTGATCACCGGCGTCGAGAACGTCGGCGGTTCGTACGGCGACGACATCCTGGTCGGCGACGCCGGCGACAACGTCCTGCGCGGCCTGGACGGGAACGACAGCCTGCGCGGCGGCGCGGGGAACGACGTGCTGGACGGCGGGGCGGGCGACGACCAGCTGCGCGGCGGCTCGGGCGTCGACACCTTCATCGGCGGCGACGGCTTCGACCGGGTCAGCTTCTATGACGCCGACGCCACCCAGGGCGTGATCGCCGACCTGCGCACCCAGACGATCCTGAACGACGGCTTCGGCAACACCGAGACCATGAGCTCGATCGAAGGCCTGGGCGCGGGCACCCGCTTCGCCGACACCTTCTACGGCGACGACCACGACAACCTGATCCTGGTCAGCACCGAGGACACCGCCTACGGCTTCAGCGGGAACGACAGCTTCCAGGTCGACGGCGCGGCCGTCCTGATCGACGGCGGCGCCGGCGTCGACACGATCAGCTCATTCACGCTGTCGCGCATGGTCGACGCCGACGGCGACGGCATCGGCGAGGTCCAGTACGCCACCAGCGGCGTCGAGGTGGACCTGTCCATCAGCTCGATCGTCAACGACGGCTTCGGCGACACCGGCACGGTCTGGAACGTCGAGAACGTCGGCGGCTCCTACCTCGACGACCGGCTGACCGGCGACGAGAACGCGAACACCCTGTGGGGCTTCGACGGGAACGACGAGCTGAACGGCGGCGGCGGCGACGACTTCCTGCTGGGCGGCGCGGGCGACGACCGGCTGGAAGGCGGGGACGGGCACGACGTGCTGACCGGCGGCGAGGGCGCGGACACCTTCGTGTTCTTCGGCCTGGGCTCGGGCGGCGACACCGTCACCGACTTCGAGACCGGGGCGGACCACCTGCTCATCGCGGGGGTCGGCGGCGTCGACGACTTCTCCGACCTGGTGATCACCCACAACGCCGCCGGCGACGTGGTGATCAGCGCGGCGGGCTTCGATCCGATCACCCTGACGGGCGTGACCTCGATCACCGCCGACGACGTCGTGTTCGGCGACGCGGGCGTGGACGTGCTGGGCGATCCGCTGGGCGGCGGCTTCGACCTGCTCGGCGATCCGATGGGCGGCAAGGGTCACGGCGGCGACTACCTGCTGTTCGCCTGACGGCGCCGGAGCGTGAACTGAGAGGGGCGGCTTCGGCCGCCCCTTTTTTTGTTTTGTGCCGCACCTGTGAACTATCGTTCACTTGCCCACAATCTCCGGATGAGCCAGCGTCGCCGCCGACCAAAGTCGGGGGACTTTCATGCTGACCGTCGAGAACCTCACCCACGTCTACAGCAACGGCACGCGCGCGCTGGACGGGGTGAACCTGAGCATCGCCAAGGGCATGTTCGGCCTGCTGGGCCCGAACGGCGCCGGCAAGTCCACCCTGATGCGCTCGATCGCGACCCTGCAGACCCCGACCTCGGGCGCGATCCGCTTCGGCGACATCGACGTGATCGAGGATCCGGAGGCGCTGCGCCGGACGCTGGGCTACCTGCCGCAGGACTTCGGCGTCTATCCGCGGGTGTCGGCCTACGACATGCTCGACCACATGGCGATCCTGAAGGGGGTCGCGGGCGGCCGCGAGCGCAAGGAGACGGTCGAGGCGCTGCTGAACCAGGTCAACCTGTGGAGCGTGCGCAAGAAGGCGCTGGCCGGCTTCTCCGGCGGCATGCGCCAGCGCTTCGGCATCGCCCAGGCCCTGATCGGCGGGCCGTCGCTGATCATCGTCGACGAGCCGACCGCCGGCCTCGACCCGGAAGAGCGCAACCGCTTCCTCAACCTGCTGGCCGAGATCGGCGAGAACGTGGTGATCATCCTGTCGACCCACATCGTCGAGGACGTGGCCGACCTGTGCCCGCGCATGGCGGTGCTGGCCGGCGGCAAGATCCAGCTGGAGGGCGCGCCGCAGGAGCTGACCCAGAAGCTGGCCGGCCGGGTCTGGAAGAAGTCGATCGACAAGAGCGAGCTGGAGGCCTGCCGGGCCCGCTACGAGGTGATCTCCACCCGCCTGTTCGCCGGGCGCACGGTGATCCACGTGCTGGCCGACGCCGATCCGGGCGACGGCTTCGAGCCGGTCCAGGGCGGGCTTGAGGACGTCTACTTCTCGACGCTGTCGGCCTCGCGCCGCGCCGCCGCCTGAGGTCGACCGTCATGTTCGGAAAGATCGCGGGCTTCGAGTTCCGCTACCAGCTGCGCCAGCCCGTCTTCTGGGTGGTGGGCATCCTGTTCTTCCTGTTGTTCTTCGGGGCGATGACCGTCGACCGGATCCAGATCGGGGCGGGCGGCAACATCCACAAGAACGCGCCGGCCGCCATCCTCCAGATGATGATGGTCGGGTCGCTGTTCTTCATGTTCGTGACCACGGCCTTCGTGGCCAACGTGGTGGCGCGCGACAGCGACACCGGGTTCGGGCCGATCATCCAGTCCACCCGGATCAGCAAGTTCGACTACCTGTACGGCCGCTTCCTCGGCGCCTTCGGGGCGGTCGCGGTCTGCCTGCTCAGCGTGCCGCTGGCGATCTTCCTCGGCTCGCTGATGCCCTGGGTCGACCCGGAGACGCTCGGTGCGAACCGGCTCGCCGACTACGCCTACGCCTACTTCGTGATCGGCCTGCCCGGCGCGTTCCTGACCTCGGCCATCTTCTTCGCCCTGGCCACCGTCACCCGCTCGATGATGTGGACCTATGTCGGCGTGGTCGGCTTCCTGATCGCCTGGACGGCGGCGACCATCTCGCTCGACCGGCCCGAGTTCCGCGAGATGATGGCCTATCTGGAGCCGTTCGGCGCCGCCGCCATCGGCAAGGCGACCCGCTACTGGACGGCGGCCGACCGCAACACCCAGGTGCCGGCGCTGGAAGGCGCACTGCTGTGGAATCGGGTGATCTGGAGCTCCGTCAGCGTCGGCATGCTGGCCCTGGCCTACGTCCTGTTCCGCTTCGAGACCAAGGGCGCCAAGGCCAAGAAGGCCGAGAAGCTGAAGAAGCTGACCGAGACCCAGGCTGCCGCCGCGCCGGCGTCGACCGGCCCGCTTCCGAAGCCCCGCTTCGGCGCGGCGACCGCCTGGGTGCAGCTGGCCGCGCGCACCAAGTTCGAAATGGGTCAGGTGTTCAAGAGCCCGGCCTTCTTCGTGCTGCTGGCCCTGGGCCTGTTCAATTCGATCGGCGGCCTGTGGTTCGCCGACGAGATGTACGGCTCGCAGATCCGGCCGGTGACCTCCGCGACCATCCAGACCCTGATGGGCACCTTCGGCCTGATCCCGATGATCATCGCGATCTACTACGCCGGCGAGCTGGTCTGGCGGGAGCGCGACCGGCGCACCCACGAGATCGTCGACGCCACCGCCGTGCCGGACTGGGCCTTCGTCGCGCCCAAGACCCTGGCCATCGCGCTGGTGCTGGTCTCGACCCTGCTGGTCAGCGTGCTGGCCGGCATGCTGGTGCAGGCGGCCAAGGGCTACACCAACTACGAGATCGGCAAGTACCTGCTCTGGTACGTGCTGCCGCAGGCGATCGACTGGACGCTGCTGGCGGTGCTGGCGGTGTTCATGCAGGTGCTCAGCCCGCACAAGTTCGTCGGCTGGGGCCTGATGCTCCTGTACATGGTCTGGGGCTTCGCGGCCGGCAGCCTGGGTCTCGACCACAACCTCTACAACTATGGCGGCGGGCCGCGCGTGCCGCTGTCCGACATGAACGCCCAGGGCGACTTCTGGAAGGGCGCGGCCTGGTTCCGGACCTACTGGTCGGCCTTCGCCGTCCTGCTGCTGGTGGTCAGCTACGGCCTGTGGCGGCGCGGGACCGAGACGCGCATGTGGCCGCGCCTGCGCCGCCTGCCGCGTCGCCTGAAGGGCCCGGCCGGCGTGCTGGCCGCCCTGGCCGTGGTCGTGTTCGCCGGCACGGGCGTCTACATCTTCGTCAACACCAACGTCTGGAACGAGTACCGCAACAACAAGGACGAGGACCGCTACCTCGCCGACTACGAGAAGGCCCTGCTGCCGTTCGAGAAGACGCCGCAGCCGAACGTGGTCAGCGTCAAGCTCGACCTCGACCTGCACCCGCACGAGCCGCGCCTGCGCGCGCTGGGCGGCTACGTGCTGGAGAACCGCACCGACAAGCCGCTCGACGCGGTGCACCTGCGCTTCGACCGCGACGTGAAGATCAAGCGCCTGGCCATGGCCGGCGCGCATGAAGAGAAGACCCGGTACGACCGTTTCAACTACCGGATCCTCAAGTTCGACCGGCCGCTGCAGCCGGGCGAGTTCCGCACCCTGGTGTTCGAGACCGAGATGTCCCAGCAGGGCTTCAAGAACCGCGGCAACACCACCCGGCTGGTCGACAACGGCACCTTCGTCAGCAACGCCGAGTTCGCGCCGCAGGTCGGCATGAGCCGCAACGGCCTGCTGCAGGACCGCGCCAAGCGCCGCAAGTTCGGTCTGCCGGTCGAGCTGCGCCCGGCCAAGCTGGAGGACGCCAGCGCCTACGGCCGCAACTACATCGGCGCCGACTGGGTCAACGCCGACATCACGGTGACCACCGACGCCGACCAGACCCCGATCGCGCCGGGCTACAAGATCAGCGACGTGACCAAGGGCGACCGGCGCACCGCCCGGTTCCGCACCGAGGCGCCGATCCTGCACTTCTTCTCGGTGCAGTCGGCCCGCTATGAGGTGAAGAGCGAGACCTACAAGGGCGTCGAGCTCGCGGTCTACTACGACCGCCACCACCCCTGGAACGTCGACCGGATGATCTCGTCGCTGAAGACGGGCCTGGACTATTACCAGGCCAACTTCGGGCCCTATCAGTTCCGCCAGGCGCGGATCATCGAGTTCCCGGGCTACGCCGACTTCGCCCAGGCCTTCGCCAACACCATGCCCTACTCCGAGGGCATCGGCTTCGTGGCCGACTTCCGTGATCCGGAGAAGATCGACTACGTCACCTACGTGACCGCTCACGAGCTGGGCCACCAGTGGTGGGCGCACCAGATCGTCGGCGCCGACGTCCAGGGGGCCACCTCGCTGTCGGAGACCCTGGCCCAGTACTCGGCCCTGATGGTGATGGAGAAGACCTACGGCCCGGACAAGATCCGCAAGTTCCTGAAGTACGAGCTGGACAACTATCTGCGCTCGCGCGGCGGCGACGTGATCGGCGAGATGCCGCTGATGCGGGTGGAGAACCAGGGCTACGTCCACTACCGCAAGGGCTCGCTGGTCATGTACCTGCTGAAGGACGAGATCGGCGAGGAGGCGGTCAACCGCGCGCTGCGAAGCCTGCTCCAGAAGCACGCCTTCAAGGGCGCACCCTACCCGACCTCGAAGGACCTGGTGGCGGCGCTGCGGGCCGAAGCCGGGCCCGAGCACCAGCAGCTGATCACCGACCTGTTCGAGAAGATCACGCTCTACGACCTGAAGGCCAAGGACCTGAAGACGAAGAAGCGGGCGGACGGCAAGTGGGACGTCACGGTGACGGTGGAGGCGAAGAAGCTCTACGCCGACGCCAAGGGGGTGGAAAAGGAAAGCCCGCTGGTCGGCGAGAACTTCGACATCGGCCTGTTCACCGCCGAGCCGGGCAAGAAGGACTTCGACAAGTCCGACGTGATCCTGTTCGAGCGCCGGCCGGTGAAGTCGGGCCGCCAGACCTTCACCTTCACGGTGGACCGCCAGCCGACCTGGGCGGGGGTGGATCCCTACAACAAGCGCATCGACCGCAATTCGGACGACAACCTGACCAAGGCCGGGGCGTAAGGGTTCGAGCGCTGAAGGACTGAGAGGGGCGGCTTCGGCCGCCCCTTTTTTGTTTTTAGATCTCCCCCCTCGGGGGGAGCGGTCGCCCGTCAGGGCGGCGTGGGGGCCTTCCAGCGGAGTGGGCGGGCTCGGCTGTCGCAACCGGGCGGCGGCGGCTGGCGTCGCGTCAAGCTGGAGGCCCCCACGCCGACTTCGTCGGCTGCTCCCCCCGAGGGGGAGATCTTTTAGGCGCGGAGGGTTTCCTCAAGCCAAAGCAGCACGCCGTCGGGGTTGTCGAGAACCGCCTTGGCCGGGATGCGGATCACCCGCACGCCCTGGCTCGCGAGCCAGGCGTCGCGGCGCGTGTCATGGCGCAGGTTGTCCGGGTGGTCGTGGCCGGCGCCGTCGATCTCCAGGGCGAGTTTCAGGGCGTCGCAGTAGAAGTCGAGAATGTACGGCCCGAGCGGGTGCTGGCGACGGAACTTGCAGTCCGCGAGGCGCCCGCCGCGCAGGCCGCGCCAGAGCAGCACTTCAGGCAGGCTCATGCGCGCCCGCAGCGCCCGCGCCCGCTTCGTGGTCAGCGCCGGCGCTTTCATGTCGCCCTCCCCCGGCTCGTGAAAAACATAACCCAGATCTCCCCCCTTGGGGGGAGCCGCCCGCGCAGCGGGCGTGGGGGCTTCCAGCGGAGTGGGCGGAGTTGTCTGTCGCGGACCGGGCGGCGGCGGCGGTTGGCGTCGCGTCAAGCTGGAGGCCCCCACGGCGGCTTTCAGCCGCCTGCTCCCCCCAAGGGGGGAGATCTAGGCGCGCTAGGCCGGCTTGGGCGGGCGGTAGAGCTTGGACCAGTAGAAGTCCTGCACGGCCCGGGCCGGCTTGGAGCGGGCCACCTTCAGGGCGGCGCGGCCGGCCAGGGAGTCGCCGCGGACCAGGCGCAGCAGCGAGCGCCGCCGCCCGCCCATCCTGGCCTTGTAGTCCTCGTCGCCGTGGCCGAAGTCGAAGCTGCGGATGCCCGCGCCGTAGCACCAGCCGATCAGCTCCTCCATCAGCAGCCGCCCCGGCGACAGCTTGGCCACCGGCCCGGCCTCGTAGGTCGGCATCAGCCAGTAGAAGGTGTCGCCGGAGATCATGCCGAGGTGGGTCGCCACGATGCGGTCGCCGACCTTGAGGGCCGAGAGGTGGACCTGCCGGCCGAAGTCCTCGCGGGCGGCGACCTGGGAGAAGTAGGCGCTCCAGCCGGGCGTCTGGAAATAGTCCTTGCCGGCGGTCTCCAGGTAGCGCCGGGTCTTCTGCTCGACCATGGCGTCGTAGAACTGGCGCGCGACCAGCGGCTCCCGGGCGATCTCGAACGAGACCGGCCCCAGGTCCTGCAGGCGGCGGCGCTTGCGGCGGCTGTCGACCGCATAGGGGTTCAGGCCGCGCTGGTAGTCGTCATAGGCGCCCTCCAGCGGCAGGGCCCAGCCGGAGGGCTGCGACGCGGTCGCCAGCCAGCGCAGCGGGTTGGGCGTGCCCTCGATCTCGGCCGGCATCTTGTCGAGGTCGGCGATGTCGAAGGCCGGCAGGGCCGCGCGCAGGGCGGCCCACAGCGCCTGGGCGCCCTCCCAGTCGATCTCGCCCGCGGCCGGTCCGAGCCGCACCGGGCCGGCGTAGTCGACCACGCCGCCGTCCAGGAAGGTGAGCGTCTTCAGGCCATGGCGGCGCTCCACGCCCAGCGGCAGCAGCATGACGCGGCGCCCGTCGGTCGTGTCGACCCGCACGAACACCGGCTCGGTGCGCCGCGCCCGGCCCATGGTGTCGAGCCACAGCGACAGGTAGGCGGGCGACTGGAACAGGCAGGCCGCGCCCGGGTCGGCCCCGGCCGGCTCGGCCCAGGCCGCGGCCCACTGCGAAAAGCTCAGGGTCTCGACCTTGAACGCCATCCCCGTCTCCCGGTCCGCCCCCGCGGACCAAGCGGAACAGGAGGGGGAACGGGTATGTTCCGCTTGAGCCCCCCTCTCCCCTTGCGGGAGAGGGAGGGGCCCGCGCCGGAGCGCCAGCGTAGGCGTGGGAGGGTGAGGGGTCGCGCG
>NZ_JAAIVC010000133.1 GCF_010975005.1 Caulobacter sp. 17J65-9
GGCCCCGCCCGCTCCGCCCGCGCCGCCGGCGTTCGACGCCGCCGAGCTGCGCGCGTCGCTGGCCGAAGCCCGCGCCGCCCTGGACGAGGCCGTCGCCGAGCTGCGCGAGACCGCCGCCATTCGTCGCGAGGCCGTGATCAGCCGGGTCGAAGCCGCCAAGATCCGCGCCGAGCTGGTGCGCACCCGTGTCACCTCGGACGAGATCGCCCGCATCCGCGACCAGGCCCGCGTTCAGGCCCTGGCCGGCCGTGAAGCGGCCGAAACCGCCCGCCGCGAGGTCGAGGCCATGCGTCCGCAGATCGAGGCCGTGAAGCGCGAGGCCGCCCGCCTGAGGGCCCTGTGCGAGGCCGGCGAGATCGACTGCGAGACCGTGACGGTCGGAGACTGAGCCGCAGACGACCCGCCGCCCGGTCCAAAGCATCGGGCGGCGGCGTTCTGACGGGCTGACGCCGCGCGGCGACGCAGTTATGAACCGCGGCCATGGTCCTGCCCGTCGATCCCGCCCGCTATTCCGCCTTCCTGGTCGCCATGGCGGTGATGGCCGTCACCCCCGGCCCGGCCAACATCTTCGCGGTCGCCACCGGGGTGGAGAAGGGCAAGGCCGCCGCCCTGGTCGGCGTGGCCGGCCTGAACTCGGCGACCCTGGTCTGGTTCTGCGGCGCGGCCCTGGGGCTCGGCGCGCTGGTCGTGGCCTTCCCGGAAGCGTTCAAGGTCGTGGCCGTGCTGGGCGGGCTCTACGTCGCCTGGCTGGGCCTGAAATCGCTGTGGGCGGCCTGGAAGAACGAAGCCGGGGCCGCGCACGCCACGGTGAAGCTGGGCCAGAGCGCCTTCCGCGACGGCTTCACCGTGCAGATCGCCAACCCCAAGGTGATCCTGTTCTTCACCGCCGTCCTGCCGCCGTTCCTGGACGTGAACCGGCCGGTGGCCCCGCAGCTCGTGATGTTCGCGGCCGCCACCATCGGCATGGACGTCATGTCGATGAGCGCCTACGGCCTGTGCGGCGCGGCCCTGTCCGAGCGCATGAGCGAGCCGAAGTTCCGGCGCGGCTTCGCGGTCGCGGTCGGCGTGCTGCTGCTGACCGCCTCGATCCTGATCCTGACCCGCGAGTAGGCCTCAGGCCCGCCGCCAGACGCCCACGACCTTGGCCGGATCGGCCGGAGCGGCGTCGGGCAGCACCTCCAGCGGCGGGCCTAGCGGGAAGGGCGCCAGCGCCAGGTTCAGCCGCCGCCAGCCGCCGGTCGTCATCTCCGCGTTGAGGCCGACCGTCGGCGTCGTGGTGGCCAGGAACCACTCGATCTTCGACGCCCGCCAGCGCTCCACCACCCGCACCGCGTCGGCCAGGGTCAGGTGGAACAGCGACTCCCGGCACAGCCAGACGTCCGCCTCCGCCGGCGGATCGGCCGCCACCACGTCGGCTGTCGTGAAAGCCACGCCGGGCCGGGCGTCGCGCGCGTTCAGCTCGGCGATCATGGGGCTGACGATGTCGGCCCCCAGATAGGCCGCGCCCTCGGGCAGCCGCACATGCCGCATCCAGCACCAGTCGCCGCAGGGCGCGTCGTAGACCAGGCGCGGCCGCACCCGCGCCAGGAAGGCCTCCAGGGCCGCGCGGAAGGGTTCGGTGCGGGCCACCCCCGAGCCGGGTCCCGAGCGGGACTCCGCGCCGCCCCAGCCGTTGTCGCGCCAGATTTCGGTGAAGACGGCCTCGCGCCGCGCCCCGGCTTCATCCTCCAGATCCACCCGTCCCTCCCGGTGGCAGCAGTCTCATCGCCCTGCTGCTAAGAGGCTGTTTTTACGAAGCTTTTCCGGTTGCGGCCGCGTTATGCTCGTGAGAGCCTCTTTGCACAAGGGGCGTCGTCGCAAGCGCAGGAGCGCGTCGTGAACACGGAGTTTCGGGAACAACTCGCCGGCCGTCGGCTGACCACCGCCGAGATCACCTATTACATGCCGGACCACCCGGCCCTGCTGCAGGAGTTCCTGTGGCAGACGCTGGACGAGGCCCCCGAGTTCCCGCGGGTGCGCCGGTTCCTGGAGTTCTGGCGTCGCGAGATCGACGCGGTGATCCACTCGGTGCGGGTCTCCTACGTCGGCGTCGTCGCGCCGGCCCGGGTGCGCACGGTCCGGGAGCTCGGACGGCTGCAGTAGGCTTCGTCGCGGATTCGGGGGCCTTCGTCGCGTGGCGCCGCCCACGCGGCCGGGGGCGCGCTAGAAGCGCCCCATGACGAAGGATCGGCTATTCCCCCTCCAGCCTGACTTCGAAGACGCCGGCCGGCGTTGGTTCTGTCCGCCGTGCGCCACCGTGGCCGGCTTTCTCGACTGGTTCCCGCGCGTCCGCGACGCGATCGATCTGGTCTACGTCGACTTCCCGCGCCCCCGCGGCCCGGTCGCCGAGCTGCTCGGCGACGACCACCCGGGCTGTCCGCTGCTGGTGATGAGCGAAGACGCGCGCGACGTCCCGGAGGTGAAGGTGCTCGACGGCCGTCGGTGCCTGGACGACCCCCAAACGATCACCCGCTATCTGGCGGAACGCCATGGAGCGCCCGCACCGCATTGCTGATTCCCGGCGCGCATGCGCGCGCCCGGCCGCTCAGAAGGAGCCGCACGATGGAAGCCCTAGGCGACATGCGCATTCTCGTCGTCGACGACGACGCTCTGGTCGGCCTGATCACCCAGGAGATCCTGGAGGATCTCGGGTGCCGCGCCGAGCGCGTAGAGGGCGCCGGCCCGGCGCTGGAACGGCTCGAGGCCGACAGCTTCGACCTGTTGCTCAGCGACATCCGGATGCCCGGCATGAACGGCGTCGAGCTGGCGCGGCGCGTACAGGCCGGCCACCCGCGCCTGCCGATCGTGCTCTGCACGGGCGACGCGGCGAGCTGGTCGGCCGAGCTGTGCGGCGCGCCCTGGGCCGTCCTGGAGAAGCCCTTCACGCCGGCGCAACTGGCCGCGACGATCGCCGGGGCGGCCCAGGCCGTCGACGTGCAGGCCGCCTCCCGGGCCGCGATGGCGGCGTGATCCGGCGATCTCGACCGCTCCCCGCGGCCGGGCGCGTCGGCTAGAAGGGCGCATGGCCAAAGACAAACTCTTTCTGCTCCCCCACGACATCGACAAGGACGGGCTCAGCTGGTTCTGCCCGCCGTGCGCCATGGTCGAGGGCTTCCTCAACTGGTTCCCGCAGGTGCGCGACGACCTTGAGATCGTCACCGTGCCGTACCCGCGCCCGCGCGCGCCGGTGGCCGAGCTGTTCGGCGAGGACCATCCCGGTTCGCCGGTGCTGGTGCTGGCCGAGGGCTCGCCCGACGACGAGGACATGCAGGTCGCGAACGGCCTGCGCTATCTCGACGACGCCAAGGCCGTCCTGCGCTACCTGGCCGACCGCCGGGGCCTGCCCCGCCCGCTGGGATCGCGGCTCCCCGACGCCCGATCACAAAATTTGGTGGGCGACAAACTAATCGCTTGAATAAGTGGACGCCGGTGTCCACTTAGCGGCGCATGACACCCCGCCCGCTTCGTCAGGACGCCGCGCGCCGCCGCGAGGACATCCTTCGCGCCGCCCATGAGGTGTTCTCGACCCAGGGGCTGGACGCGCCCCTGGAAGCGATCGCCGAGCGGGCCGGCGTCGGCCGGGCCACACTCTACCGCAACTTCCCGGAGCGGAAGCAGCTGGCTATCGCCGTGCTGGTCGACGAGATGGAGCGGCTCGCCGACTGGACCCGCGCCCAGGGCGAGGGGCCGGAGGTGTTCTTCGCCTTTCTCGACCAGCTGAACGACATGCTGGCGCGCAACGCCGGCCTGCGCGACGTGCTGCACAGCGAACGCTCGCCCGAGGCCCTGGCGCCGCTGCGCCGGGCCCTGATCCGGGCCGGGGCCGAGCCGCTGGCCCGCGCCCAGGCGGCGGGTCTGGTGCGGCCGGACCTGCAGCCCGACGACATCCGCGTGCTGGCCGCCGTGCTGGGGGCCAGCTTCCCCGGCGTCGCCGACGAAGAGCACGCCCGCATGGACGAACGCCGCCGCGCCCTGGTGCTGGACGGCCTGCGGGTGCGGCCGTGAGGGGCCCCGAGCTTCCCTGGGACGACTATTTCGAGCGGCTGAAGCCGCACGAACGGCCGGTCCTGCCCGGTTCGCCGGCCACGCCGGACCACCCGACCCCGCTGCGGATCGCCTACGCCCTCATCGGCCTCCTGGTCAGCGTCACCGCCAACCTCGGCGCGGCCTTCATCAGCGCCAACCAGGTGAACCTGCAAGGCTCGCTGGGCGTCGGCCCGGCCGAGGCGGCCTGGATCCCGGTCGTGTTCGTCATGACCAACGCCTGCATGAACCTGCTGCTGATCAAGTTCCGCCAGCAGTACGGCCTGCGGCTGTTCACCGAGATCTTCCTGGTCGCCCTGGTCGTGCTGTCGGCCGCGCACGTGTTCGTCACGGGCTTCGCGCCCATGCTGGCCACCCGCGCGGTCGCCGGCATGGCGGCCGCCGGCCTGTCGACCCTGGGCGTGCTCTACCTGCTGCAGTCCTTCCCGGCCGCCCACCGCATGCGCGGCCTGGTGATCGCCATCGGCATGGCCAGCCTGACCGCGCCGCTGGCCCGGCTGATCTCGACCAAGGTGCTGGACCTGGGCGACTGGAAGGCCTTCTACCTGCTGGAGCTGGGCCTCGCCCTGGTCTGCCTGGCCTGCGTGTTCGCGCTGCGCCTGCCGCCGTCGCAGCGGACCAAGGCCTTCCGGCCGCTGGACTTCCTGACCTTCACCCTGTTCGCCCCGGGCGTCGCCCTGCTGACCGCCGCTCTGGGCCTCGGCCGGGTGCTGTGGTGGACCCAGGCGCCCTGGATCGGCGTGGCCCTGGCCGCGTCCTTCGTTCTGATCGCCGCGGCCCTGATCATCGAGCACAACCGCGCCCACCCGCTGATCGACACCAGCTGGCTGACCGGCGGCGACATGATCCGCCTGGGCCTGTCGATCTTTCTCGTGCGGGTCGTGCTGTCCGAGCAGACCGCCGGCGCGGTCGGCTTCCTGACCGCGATGGGGGTGCACCCGGACCAGCTGCACGGCCTGTTCTGGGTCATTCTCGCGGCCACCGCCGCGGGCATGGCGACCGCCGCCTTCACGCTGAACATGGCGAAGCTGCAGAAGCCGATCATCGTCGCCCTGGCGCTGATCGCGATCGGCGCCTTCCTGGACAGCCACGCCACGGCCCTGACCCGGCCCCACGACCTCTACTTCACCCAGGCCCTGATCGCCTTCGCCGCGGCCCTGTTCCTGGGCCCGGCCCTGCTCACCGGCTTCTCCAGCCTGATGCAGAAGGGGCCGCACCTGATCGTCAGCTTCTTCGTGATGTTCAACATCGCGCAGAACGTCGGCGGCCTGGCCGGCACCGCCCTGGTCGGCAGCCTGGAGACCGTGCGCCAGCGCGCCCACTTCGCCCGCCTGGTGCAGAACATCGACCTGGCCGACCCGCTGGCCGCCGCCCGCGTGCAGCAGCTGGCCACGGCCCAGGGCCGCGTGCTGCTGGACCCGGCGCTGCGCGAAAACCAGGGCGTGATCCTGCTGTACCAGCAGCTGACCCAGCAGGCCCACGTGCTGGCCTACAACGACGTCTTCCTGACCATTTCGGCCGTCGCCGCCCTCACCTGCGCGTGGGTGAGCTTCAATTATCTGCGCGCGCGCCGCCGCGCGCGCCTGGCCGCGCGGACCGCGGCCAACGCCTGATGCGTTCTATCCCTCGAGTACGCCCATGACCCAAGCCGCCCGATCCAAATCGCCCGCTCCGGAGCCTGACGCCCCGCCCGCACCGACCCCCAGCCCGGCCCCCGCGCCGGCGGCGGCCGAAGCGCCGGCCGCCACGCCTCCGGATCCGAGCAAGCGGGTGCTGTGGAGCGTGATCCTGGGCCTGGTCGCCCTCGCCGGCGTGCTGCTGGTGCTCTACGCTTGGCGGCTGCCGCCGTTCGCCTCGGCCGAGCAGAGCACCAACGACGCCTATGTCCGCGGCCAGGTCACGGTGATCAGCCCGCAGGTGGCCGGCTACGTCACCGAGGTGGCGGTGCACGACTTCCAGACGGTGCAGGAAGGCCAGCTCCTGGCCCGCATCGACGACCAGATCTTCCGCCAGCGGGTGGAGCAGGCCCAGGCCAACCTGCACTCGGCCGAGGCGGCGCTCGCCAACTCCGCCCAGGCCCAGGCCTCGGCCAAGGGCGGCGTGGCCGAGGCGCGCTCGGGCATAGCGGCCGCCGAAGCCGCCCTGGCCAAGGCGCAGGCCGACGCCAAGCGGGCGGCCGACCTCAAGGCCGGCGGCTGGGTCTCCCAGGCTCAGGTCGATACGGCCGAGGCCGCGCTGCGGTCGGCGGAGGCGAACCTGCAGCAGGCCCACGCCGCCACCGGCGTGGCCCAGACCGGCGTCACCACCGCCGAGGTCGGGGAGGGCACGCTTCAGGCCGCGGTCGAGAGCGCCCGCGCCGCCCTGCACCTGGCCCAGATCGACCTGGATCACACCCGCGTGGTCGCGCCCCAGGCCGGCACGCTGGGCGAGATCGGCGTGCGCCAGGGCCAGTCGGTGGCCGCCGGCACCCAGCTGATGGCCCTGGTCCCCGACCGGGTCTGGGTGATCGCCAACTTCAAGGAGGCCCAGATCAAGAACATGCGGGTCGGCCAGCGCGTGCGCTTCAACGTCGACGCCCTCGGCGGGGCGACCCTGACCGGCAAGGTCGAGAAGATCTCGCCGGCCGCCGGCTCGGAGTTCGCGGTGATCCGCCCCGACAACGCCACCGGCAACTTCATCAAGGTCGCCCAGCGCATCCCGGTCCGGATCGCCATCGATCCCGGCCAGCCGGGGATCGAGCGGCTGAGCCCGGGCATGTCGGTCGTGGCGCACGTCGACACCGGCCGCTGATCAAGCTTGGCCGTTGACGTTCCGGGAACGCGGGTTTTTCCTAGTCGTTCTTCGCATGAGGGGCGAAGCTTCCGCTCGGGAGAGCAGCCATGAAGCGTATCCTGACCGTCGCGCTCGCCGCCCTGGCGTTGTCCGCCTGCGCGACCGCGACCCCCTATCAGCCGGCCCCGCCCGGGTCCGGCGGCCGCGGCTACTCGGACATGCGCATCGAGGACGCCCGCTGGTCCGTCAGCTTCTCGGGCAACTCGGTCACCTCGCGCGAAACCGTCGAGATGTACCTGCTGTACCGCTCGGCCGAGCTGACCGTGCAGCAGGGCTACGACTACTTCACCGTGGTGAACCGGGCGGTCGACCGCGACACCCGCTACATCGGCTCGCCCGACCCCTGGTACGGGGCCTGGGGGCCGTACTGGAGCCCGTACTGGCGCTGGAACTACGGCGGCGCCTGGTCGCCCTGGGGCCCGTTCTGGCCGGACTACGACGTGCGCGAGGTCAACCGCTACGAGGCCACCGCCGAGATCCTCATGCACCGCGGCCAGAAGCCGGCCGACGACCACTACGCCTTCGACGCGCGCGAGGTGATGGCCAACCTGGGCCCGCGGATCCAGCTGCCGACGCAGAAGTGACGCTGAATCCCTTCTCCCCTTGCGGGAGAAGGTGGCGCGCGGAGCGCGTCGGATGAGGGGTGTCGGCGCGAGGCTTGCGAACCCTAGCGCGATCAACCCTTCATCCTGACGCGTCGGCGCTTGCACCCCTCATCCGGCCGGCCCCGCCGGCCACCTTCTCCCGCAAGGGGAGAAGGCAGATTGTGCGCCTCAGAACATGCGCACCGGCTTCAGCCGGCGCTTGTTGACGTGGCCGGCCGGCGCCGGACCGGTGTCTTCCGGCAACTCGCCCTTGAAGTAGAAGCGCTGCCACGCCTCCTTCACGGTGTCCGGGTCGCCGTTGGCCAGCCGCTTGTTGAACTCGGTGCGCTGGCGGTTCCAGGCCTCGAACTGGCCCTGCAGGACCGGGTCGCGCTCCATCACCTTCATCACCGGCTCGAACTGCTCGATCTTCTGGTGCTGGACGAGGGTGATGAAGCAGAACGCCTCGCCCTTCTGGAACTTCACCCGGCCCGGCCGCGTGAACTTCCAGTTCATGGTGAAGGGGAAGGGCAGCCAGTCGGTCTCGATCAGGCCGGACAACGGTTGGATGCCGTCCTTCACCTGGTTGGGCGAGCCGCCGCACCACACCTGCCAGCCCGGCGGGGTGCGGAACATGTAGCCGGGGTGCAGGGTCAACACGCCGCCGGCGAAGTGGGACTGGGCGAAGTGGGCGAAGTCCGGGTGCAGCCGCTCCGGCGTCAGGGTGATGTCGTTCTGGGTCGGCCCGCCGTTCCACTCGGCCGTGAAGCTCATCGGGCAGAGCATCTCCCAGCCCGTGGTGTTGGCCATGGTCAGCGGCAGGCAGCGATAAGGATGGCGGCTGGCGAAGGCGTCCATCCAGTCCCGGTTGGGCCGGCCCGGCACCAGTTCCGGCGGCCGCGGCCCCATGGGGTAGCACTCGAGTTCCATTCCGACGTCCGAAGCGCGCTATAGGAAGAGACCTCCACCTATCCGCCTGAAGCCGTATCCGTCAAAGCCGCCGCATGTCCGACGCTCTCGCCGCCCAGGTTCCTGGCCCCGCCCACGCCGACCGCGACGCCTTCCTGGCCTTCCTCGAACGGATCGGCGTGACCCACGCCACCCACGACCATCCGGCCGTGTTCCGGGTGGAGGAGGGGCTGGAGCTGAAGGCGTCCATGCCCGGCGCCCACACCAAGAACCTGTTCCTGAAGGACAAGAAGCAGCAGATCTGGCTGGTCTCGGCCCGCCAGGACACGACCGTCGACCTGAAGCGCCTGCCCTACGTGATCGGCTCGGACCGCCTGTCGTTCGGGCGCGAGGAGCTGCTCTGGGAGGTGCTGGGCGTGCGCCCGGGCTCGGTCACCGCCTTCGCCCTGCTGAACGACCGCGAGAAGCGGGTGCGCTTCGTCGTGGATCAACGGTTGATCGACGCCGAGCTGGTCAACTTCCACCCCATGACCAACACCGCCACCACCGCGGTCACCCCCAAGGATTTCCTGGCCTTCCTGGCCGCGATCGGGGTCGAGCCGATCGTGGTGGACTTCACGAAGGTCTGACACCTCCGCCGAACGCCCAGGCGAGGGCCTCGACCAGCAGGTCCTGATAGAAGACGTCGCCGTGGCCGCTCACCGGCGTGCGGAACACCAGTTCGTCGCCCGACTTCGCCGCCCGCTCGGCGACGACGCGGGAGCGGCGGATGAACGAGTCGAGCACGCCGGTCGCCATGAACAGGCGCGGCCGGCCCGGCCTGTCCACGCCGGCCGCGCGCCCGGCGCCCAGCGCCATCGGCGCGGCCTGGGCGAACAGGTCCGGGTGGCGAAGCGCAGTGTCGAGCGCCCACGCCCCGCCGTTCGATTTGCCGATCAGCAAACGCTGCTCGCGCCGGCTCGAGGCGCCGTAGAGCCGCTCGGCCCGAGGCATGACCTCGTTCAGCAGAAACGCCTCGTGCTTCTCGAAACCGGCGTCCGACGCTTCCCAACCGAGCAGATAGTCCGTCGTGCGCTTGGCGCCGCTTTCAAGCCCGACCAGCACCACCGGCGGCAGCCGGCCGGCCACGATCGCCGGCTCGACGATGCGAGCGTAGTAGGCCACGCCAGATCCGTCGGCGACATAGGCGACGGGATAGGTCCGGGTCCGGTCGAAGTCAGGCGGCAGATAGACCGTCAGCGTGCGCTTTTCGCCGAGCGCCGGGCTGTCGACCTCGTCCCAGACGACCTGGCCCTTCAGTTCCGGATTGAACGCCGCCGCCGGCGGGGCCTTGGGTCCGCGCCAGGCCGTCAAGGGCGGCTGATCGGCCGACGGAATGACGAGAAAGTCGATGACCGCTTCATCAAGCCGCGGAATCCGCGCGGTGAACGACCAGAGGTCTGTCCCGTCGATCCGCGCCATCGGGGCCGCGAGCCCACCGGCGAGAGACACCACCTCGGCCGGGTTGCGGGCGACGACCCGGAACCGGTCGCCCTTCCTCCACATCGCGACGTCCTGATCGCCCAGCCTGCGTTTGGCTTCAGCCGCGGAGACGGCTTCGCGTGCTCGGCAGATGTCCGGCGCGGCGTCGGGGGCGCCGCAATCCTGCAGGAACTTGCCGGCCTCCAGCGGCGGAAAGACCGTCTGCGCCTTCGCAGTCGAGGTCATAGCCGAGGCCGCCAGAGCGGCCAGCACAATCGTCGACGCAAGCCCCGCAATCTTCATCGCCACCCCTCCGAAACCAGCAAAGGTTGCGAAGGGGTCGTGGCGAAACTTTGACGATCAGGCCGTCGGCCGTGCCCCGAAGATGGCGCTGCCGACGCGCACGTTGGTGGCGCCGAAGCGGATGGCCGTCTCGTAGTCGTGGCTCATGCCCATGGACAGCTTGGCCACGCCGTTGCGGGCGGCGATCTTGGCCAGCAGGGCGAAGTGCATGGCCGGCTCTTCCTCGGCCGGCGGGATGCACATCAGGCCCTCGACGGTCAGGCCCCAGGTCTCGCGCGCCAGCTTGATGAAGGCGTCGGCCTCGTGCGGGGCGACGCCGGCCTTCTGCGCCTCCTCGCCGGTGTTGACCTGGACGTAGAGGCGAGGGGAGCGCCCCTGCTTCTGGATCTCGTCGGCCAGGGCGTGGGCCAGCTTCTCGCGGTCCAACGTCTCGACCACGTCGAAGACGGCGACGGCGTCCTTGGCCTTGTTGGACTGCAGCGGGCCGATCAGGCGCAGCTCGAGGTCGGGCTGGCGCACCGGCGCCCAGCGCGCGATCGCCTCCTGCACCCGGTTCTCGCCGAACACCCGCTGGCCGGCCTCCAGCACCGGCGCGATCGCCTCCCACGGCTGCTCCTTCGAGACCGCGGTCAGGGCGACGTCGGCCGGATCGCGACCGGCCAGGCGGGCGGCCTTTTCGATGCGGCGCAGAACCGTGCGATAGGCTTCGACGGGATCGGAGGCGTGCTGGGTCATGACGGAAAGCCTGTGGGCGACGGCGCGAGCCTTAAGCCGCGCGGCGGGTCGGGGTGAAGCCCCGCCGCCGCTTTTCTTCGTCACCGACCCGGTCCGCACCCCCGATCCGGCCGCCGTGGCCGCGCGCCTGCCGGCCGGCGCAGGGGTGATCTACCGGGCTTTCGGCGCGGCTGACGCCGGCGCGACGGCCGGCGCGCTGGCGGGGATCGCGCGAACGCGAGGGCTGACCCTGCTGATCGGCGCCGACGCCGCCCTGGCCGAGGCCTGCGGCGCGCACGGCGTGCACC
>NZ_JAAIVC010000134.1 GCF_010975005.1 Caulobacter sp. 17J65-9
GCCCAATGCCGCCCACGCGGAGGCCGCGCCGGAGCCGGCCGTCCTGGCCGCCGCGCCCCATCCGGCCGCTCGCGCACACGCCCCGCCGCCTGCCCATCCGCGACTCGCGCGAGGGGCGCGCGCGGTCCAGCGCGGCTCCGCGGTCGCCGGCGTGCTCAGCAATCTCGCGCCCTGGCTGACCCGTTATTCGCTGGCCCCGGTGGCGGCGATCGGGGCGCTGTCGGCCGGCATGACCGAGCTGCGCAGCCTGGTGCCGGACGCCGAGGCGCTGGAGCGGGTCTCGACCGCCGGGCTCGCCTCCGCCCTTCAGCCGGCCTACGACTGGGTGATCCGCACCGTGCCGGACGAAACCACGCGCATGCTGGCGCTCGGCGCCCTGGTCTGGGTGCTGGTCGCCGCGGTGCTGCGCCGCCGGCACACGGCCGAGGCGCGGGCCAGGAGCGCCGACTAGCGCTTGTCGCCCTTGGCGGGCGCCTCGTCCCCGCCCCGCTTCAGGCGCCGCGTGATCGAACTGCGCTGGCTGCGCAGGTTCGGCGCGTCGGCGCGCGCGCCGTACAGCCCCTGCAGATAGGCCTGGTCCCAGTCCGTCAGGCCCGACGGGCCGGGCTGGCCGGCGGCCCGCTCGCTGAAGAGGTTCAGGATGGTCGGGGATCCGCTGGTCTGGGCGTGCGGATCCAGTTGGGCCAGCGAGACCATGGCCAGATAGCTGGACAGGGCGTCATAGCTCACGCCTTGGGCCATCTTCGCGTCGACGACCACCAGGACGCCGGCGAACTCCTCCTGCACGGTCGACTTCAGCCGGCTGTCGGACACGCCGCGGATGATCATGCCGCCGTTTCGCACATGGCTGACCGGCTGGCCGCCGGACGGCGTGGTGGTCGACACGTGCCACCAGCGCACCGGGCGCTTCTCGTGCAGGAACTCGCCGAAGGCCTTGGTCCCGGCGGAGCTGAGGTTGTCGTCCGAATAGGGCCGGACCGCCAGGGCGGCCTGGTGCGCCGTCTCCAGCTCCGTCATCAGCAGGTCCACGTCGTCGGCGACCACGATCAGGATGTCCGGTCGGCAGCCCGGCTTGTCGACCTCCAGGCCCACCGAGCGGGCCACCTGGGCCAGGCGGTCGTTCAGGAACTCGCCGTACTTGCGCGGCAGGCCCATGGTCGCGGGGCAGATGGTGCGGTTCCAGCGCGACAGCCGCCGCTCCTTGGTCGGCTCGGAGATCGCCTGCACGAAATCGGAAATGGCCTTGGCGCGCGGTCCGGTGACCACGACGTCCTCGACCGTGGCCGGCGCGTCCTTGTCGGGCGCCGGCGCAGGGGGCTCCGCCGCCTGGGCGACCAGCAGCGCAAGCGCCGCTCCGACCATCCATCCCGCCATCACGCGCCCTCCCCGGCCCCTCGCCTGAGGAACAACGGTACGGCAGCGCCTGTGGCTTGGGAAGCCGCCCCCAAATGCGAAACGGGCCCGCCGTCGCCGGCGGGCCCGTTCCTGAATTCAGCCTCCGACCTCAGGTCAGGCCGACAGCTCTTCGTCTTCGAACAGCTCGTCCTTGGTGACCGTCTGGTCCGCGATCTTGGCCTTGCCGAAGATCATGTCGCAGACCTTCTCTTCGTAGATCGGGGCGCGCAGCTGGGCGGCGGCGTTCGGGTTCTGGCGGTAGAAGTCGAACACCTGACGCTCGCGGCCCGGGTACTGGCGGGCTTCGGCCATGATGGCGTTCGACAGCTCCTGGTCGGAGACGCCGACGTTGTTGCGGCGGCCGATCTCGGCCAGCACCAGACCCAGGCGCACGCGGCGCTCGGCGATCTTGCGGTACTCGGCCTTCAGCTCGTCTTCCGACTTGGCCGCGTCTTCGGCCGGCAGGCCGCCGCGGGCCTTGTCGGCTTCGACCTGGCTCCAGATGGCGCCGAACTCGGTCTCCACCATCTTGGCCGGCAGCTGGAAGTCGTGCTTGGCGTCCAGCACGTCCAGCAGGGCGCGCTTCAGCTTGAAGCGCGAGGCCGAGGCGTACTGCTGCTCGAGGTTGGTCTTCAGCGCGGTCTTCAGGGCGTCGAGGGTCTCGAAGCCGATCCGCTTGGCGAACTCCTCGTCGGCGTCGGCTTCCTTCGGCGCGCGGATTTCCTGGACGGTGACTTCGAACTCGGCCGCCTTACCGGCCAGGTGCTTGGCTTGGTAGGCTTCCGGGAAGGTCACGGCGACGGTCTTGGTCTCGCCGGCCTTGGCGCCCTTCAGCTGCTCTTCGAAGCCCGGGATGAACTGGCCCGAGCCCAGCACCAGCTGGGCGCCTTCGGCCGAACCGCCTTCGAAGGCTTCGCCGTCGATGCGGCCGACGAAGTCGATCACGACCATGTCGCCTTCAGCGGCCTTGGGCGACTTGCCGCCCTTGGCTTCGTAGGTCTTCGACTGCGAGGCCAGCTCCTTGAGCGCCTCGTCCACGTCGGCGTCCGACGCGGCGTAGGTCGGCTTGGTCAGCTCGATCGAGGCCGGGTCGATCGGCTCGAAGTCCGGCATGATCTCGACCGACATTTCGAAGGCGAGGTCTTCCTGGCCGGCCATGACCTTTTCCAGGTCCGACGACAGCTTCATCTCGGCCGGCGCGGCCGGACGGATGTTGGCGTCTTCCAGGGCCTTCTGGCTGGAGGTGTTGAGGGCTTCCTGGACGATCTCGCCCATCAGCTCCTTGCCGTACAGCTTGCGAACGTGCGCGGACGGCACCTTGCCCGGACGGAAGCCCTTCAGCTTCATGCGCGGGGTGACCTCGGCGATCTTCGCTTCGAGCTTCTGACCCAGGTCCTTGGCGGGGACCGTGATCTGCAGCACGCGGCTCAGACCTTCGTTCGACTTCTCAACGACCTGCATGGACTTTCAGCCTTCGGAACACGTCGCCAGGCCCTCGGCCCGACCGCCCTTCCGCCTTGTTTAGAAAAACCAAAGGCCGCCCTGTTCGGGCGGCGCGAGCGGCCCTTATGTCACGGCGCTTCGGGGTTCGTCAAAGCCCCTCCGACGAGGGGCGAAACAGCCCGAAAAACCCTGGTGCGGATGAGAGGGCTCGAACCTCCACGCCTCTCGGCGCTGGAACCTAAATCCAGTGCGTCTACCAGTTCCGCCACATCCGCACGCAGGGTCCGCCCTTATGAGTCGACCACTGCGGCAAGGCAAGCCCGCTGAGAGATCCGGAAACCGCATCGACGTCCACACAGCGGTCAGCGGCGACGGTGTTCTGCCCGGCCCCGTGCATCAGGCCGAGCGGCTCCCGACTCGGAAACCGGCGTGCTAAGACCACAACCGGAGGGCGCCAAATGACAAACGCACAAGCCAAAATCGTGCCGGGATTGGCCGTACAGTTGGGGGATCGCCCGCTTCAGGTCGTTGGCGCGCGACCGGAAATCGCGGACTTCTGGCGCGACGCGCAGGCCGGGCGCTGGGAAGACGCGACGCTTCGGTTTATCGACATCGCGACGGCTCGCCCTGGCTCCGTGCTGGTCGATGTCGGCGCGTGGATCGGACCGATTTCCCTGTACGCGGCGCCGCGGGTCGAGAAGGTCATCGCTCTGGAGCCGGACCCGGTGGCCCACCAGGAGTTGGCGGCGAACATCGAGGCGAACGTGAAGAACGTCGAGGTCTGGAACGCGGCGGTCGACCAAGCGCCCGGCGTCCTTAAGCTCTACGCTCCGGAAGGCTTCGGCGGCTCGGTCACCTCGTCGATCGGCAGCGGCGAGCCCATCGAAGTAAAGACGGTCACCTTCGACGACCTCGACGCCGCCGCCGGCGCGTCTCAGGCCATCCTGAAAGTCGATATCGAGGGACACGAGTTCCGCGTCATGGACGCCCTGATCGATTTCGCCTCGAGGCGCCGCGCCCCCACGCATCTGTCGCTTCATCCGCGCTCGATATGGTCGGAGCTGCGCAAATCCGGTGGTTGGCTGGCGGCCCGACGGGAGACGATGCGCGCCACCATGGACGCCATCGACAAGCTTCAGGTCGTCGGCCCGGTCCTCCTTTCGGAGACGGGCGGGCCAGCCACCAGGGCGGCCGTGTTCCGCCTGATCTACCTCAAGCGCCGGCCGAAAAACTTCAGCGTCGAGGTGCGCGAACCGCGTCAGGCGGCCTGACCGACACGGGCGCAAGGCGGCCCGCTTAGGCGCGATTGGCGCCGAGCCGGCTCCTTGGCGCCAACCGCCGCACCGGTGAACTCCCCGCCCCCTCGCCCGTTCGGTGCGGGGTCCGCTTCGCGGCCTGCGAGGAGCCCTGCGAGAGGCCATGACGCCGCGACCGCGCGAAATCCCGACCGAGCGGCGGCCCCGGAACGGGAAGAGCTTTCTCCGCGAACTCGGCCTGGGTGTGATCACCGGCGCGGCCGACGACGATCCCTCCGCCATCGGCACCTACGCCAGCGCCGGCGCCCGGTTCGGCCTGGGCTTCCTGTGGATCGCGCCGGTCCTGCTGCCGATGATGTACGTCGTCGTCTACCTGTCGGCGAAGATCGGCCAGGTCGGCGGCGAAGGCCTGTTCGCGGCCATCCGCGAGCGCTTTCCGCGCTGGGTACTCTATCCGACGCTGGTCTTCGCCTTCACCGGCAACGTCATCGAGGCGGCCGCCGACCTCGGCGGCATAGGCGCGGCGCTGAACCTGCTGGTCCCCATACCGATCCCCTGGATCGTGGCCGGCACGGCGGTGGTGGTCTTCGCCCTGCAGTACTTCGGCTCGTACGGCGTGCTGCGCGACACCTTCCGGTGGCTGGCCCTGGCCCTGCTGGCCTACATCGGCGCCGCCGTGCTGGCGCGGCCCGATCCGCTGGAGGTGCTGCGGGCGACCTTCGTGCCGCGGGTGGAATTCACCCAGGAGTTCCTGTCGCTGGTGGTGGCCTGCATCGGCACGTCGCTGTCGGCCTACATCTATACGTGGCAGTCGAACCAGGAGGTCGAGGAGGAGATCGCCCAGGGCCGGGTCAAGCTGTGGCAGAGGCGCGGCGCGACCCGGGAAGAGCTGCGCCGCACCCGCCGCGACGTGCTGATCGGCATGATCTTCTCCAACGTCATCCTCTATTTCATCATCCTGTCGACCGGCGCGACCCTGCACCCGGCCGGCCAGACCGAGGTGGCCACCGCCGCCCACGCCGCCGCCGCCCTGAAGCCGCTGGCCGGCGAGGCGGCCGGCCTGCTGTTCGCGCTGGGCGTGGTGGGCGTGGGCGTGATGGCGGTGCCGGTGATGACGGCCGGCGCGGCCTACGACCTGGTCCAGGCCTTCGGCCGCAAGGGAAGTCTGCAGGGCAAGCCGCGGGAATCGAAGCTGTTCTACGCCACCATCGCGGTGGTGACGGCGGTGGCGGTCGGGCTGAACTTCCTCGGCTTCAATCCGATGAAGGCGCTGGTCTGGTCGGGCATCGTCCAGGGCTTCTCGGTGCCGCCCCTGCTGCTTCTGATGATGCTGATGACCAACGACCGGCGGCTGATGGGCGAGCGGACCAACGGGCGCTTCACCAACGCGCTGGGCTGGACCACCACGGTCGTGACCTTCGCGGCGACCGCCGCCCTGGTCGCCACCTGGATTCTCTGAGCGTCAGGCGCGCGGCTTGTCGGGGGCGCCGCGGGCGGCCGCCTGCCGTTCGCGGTGCGCCTCGTCCTCGGCGGCCCGCCGCTCGGTCTCCACCCGGTCGATCGCAGCGCCGGCCACCAGATCGTTGGCGGCGTCGTTGTGGGCGGCCGGCGAAGGCGACGGCGCCGGCGCCGGGCGAGCCTCCTCGCGCTTGAGGCCCAGCGTCCGCAGGGCCGCGGCGCCCTCGCAGCCGAACAGTTCGCGCAGGCGCACGTCCATCTGCGGATACGGCACCTCGATGCCCGCCTCGCACAGGGCGTCGTCGATCGCCCAGGCGTAGGCCGCCTGCATGGCCTGGGGCCGCTTCACCGCCTCCAGGCCGGGCCAGACCACCAGCTCGAACTTCAGATAGCCGTCGCCATAGCCGAGCAGCCAGACCTGGGTGCGGCGCGCCTCGCTGTCCGGACGGGTGAAGGGCACGGCCTGGGCGGCGCCCAGCACCGCCTGGCGCACCCGGTCCTTGTCGGCGCCGAAGGCGACCTTGAAGGGCACGTGGATGCGCCGCGTTTCGCCCTTCAGCGTCCAGTTGGTCACCGTCCGCTCCACCAGGCGCGAGTTCGGCACCACCTCGTTGACGTTGTCGTTGTTGCGGATGCGCGTGGCGCGCGGGCCGATCTCCTGGACCACGCCGCTGACCCCGTTCTCCAGCTCGACATAGTCGCCGACCTGGATCAGCCGGTCGAACACGACGACCAGGCCGGAGACGAACTCCTTCACCACGCCCTGCAGGCCCAGGCCCACGCCGACGCCCAGCGCGCCGGCGAACACCGCCAGCGAGGTCAGGTCCAGCCCGAGCGTCGAGATCGCCACGACCACGCCGGTGATCACCACGCCGTAGGTGGCCACCTTCTCGACGATGTAGAGGAACGAGGCCGCGCCCAGCCAGCTGCGCGCCCGCAGCCGCCGCACGAAGTTGCGGACCAGCCGCGCCAGCACGGCGGCGCCCACGACGATCAGTACGGCCGTCAGCACGCCGCCGACGGTCAGCGCCGTGCCGCCCAGGGTCCCCAGGCGGAGCCCGGCAAGGTCCTGCACCACTTCAATCACGCCTGGGGAAATGCCGAAGCGGCCGTTCGCGATCCCGCCGGCCTCAGCGCGCCCCTCGCCAGAGCGCGTCCAGCACGCCCGGCAGCAGGTCCGGCAGGTCCTCCGCCGTCAGCCCCGGCCCGAAGCCCCGCGCCGCCTCGGCGTGCATCCACACGGCCGCGCTGGCGGCGTCGAAACTGTCCATGTTCTGGGCCAGCAGGGCGCCGATCACGCCGGCCAGCACGTCGCCGGAGCCGGCGGTGGCCAGCCACGGCGCCTCCACCGTGTTGACGCAGGCGCGCCCGTCCGGCGCCGCGACCACCGTGTCTGGCCCCTTCAGAACGACGATGGCCCCGGCCCGCTCGGCCGCCTTGCGCGCGGCGGTGATCCGCTCCGGAGAACCGGCCAAGAGGCCTGGGAAGACGCGTTCGAACTCGCCCGGGTGCGGGGTGAGCACGTCGTCGCGGTCCAGCTGGGCGAACAGCTCGCCGGGGTCGCCCCGGAAGACGGTCAGGGCGTCGGCGTCGATCACCAGGGCCGCGCCGGTGCGGGCCAGGGCCGCGAGGTTGGCGGCGGTCTCCTCGGTCACGCCGGCGGCGGGCCCGATCACGGCGGCGTCCAGCGGCTGGGCCGCCTGCTCCAGCTCCATGTCGGTCTCGAAGACGTTCAGCATCACCGCCTCGACATGGGCGGCGAGGATCGGCGCGGCCTCGGGCGCGCAGAAGATCCGCACCACGCCCGCGCCGGTGCGCAGGCCGGCGCGCGCCGCCAGCCGGGCCGCGCCGGTCTCGAACATGGCCCCGCTAATCACCCCCAGCCGGCCGCGCGCGTGCTTGTGCGCCTCCGGCTCGGGCCAGGGAAAGCGGGCCAGCCACAGGTCCGGACCGTTCTCGCAGAGCTGGGTCGAAGGCGTCGCCGCCTCCGGCACGCCGATATCGGCCACCACCACCTCGCCGCAGAGAACCCGGCCTTTGACAAGCACGTGGGCCGGCTTCTTGCGATGGAAGGTGACGGTCAGGGCGGCGCGCGGCGCGTAGCCCAACGCCTCGCCGGTGTCGCCGGCCAGGCCCGACGGCAGGTCGACCGCCACGATCGGCGCGCCCGCCGCCTCGGCCGCCTTCAGCACTTCGGCCACCGGATGCGCCAGCGGCCGCGACAGGCCGGCCCCGAACAGGGCGTCGACCACCACGCCCGCCTCGGCCACGACCTTCGGCTCGAGCGTCTCGACCGGCCCGATCCACAGCGTCCGGGCGCGCGCGGCGTCAGGCGTGGTCGGTTCGGCCAGGGCGGCCACGCGCACCGGCCAGCCCGCCTCGGCCAGGATATGGGCGGCCACATAGCCGTCGCCGCCGTTGTCGCCGGGCCCGCACAGCACCGCGACCGGCCGCGCCGTCCAGCGGGCGATGAGCTCGCGCGCCACCGCCCGTCCGGCGGCGCGCATCAGGGCGAAGCGCTCGACGCCCTGCTCCACCGCGCCGCGGTCGGCGGCGGCCGCCTCCGCCACGGTCAGGATCTCGCGTCCACGCCGCATCGCTGTTCCGCTCCGTCGAGAGGGTCGGGCCGTTCGAAAAAATGTGCCGGTACACGGACATGTTGCGCGGCTTTTGCGTCACGGCGCAAGAATCGTCCGGATTCCCACAGGGTAAGGCACGAAAGCCGCTTGCATTATGCTGCGGTGCGATGTTCGTTCGCGTCCCGGGTCGCCCTTCCCGGATTCGCCATGAAAAAGATTGAAGCTGTAATCAAGCCCTTCAAGCTCGACGAGGTGAAGGAGGCGCTTCAGGACATTGGCGTGCAAGGCATGACCGTCCTCGAAGCCAAGGGTTACGGCCGTCAGAAAGGGCACTCCGAGCTTTACCGCGGCGCCGAATACGTCGTGGACTTCCTGCCCAAGATCAAACTCGAAGTCGTCGTCCCCGACGACCTGCTGCCCACCGTGCTGGAGGCCATCCAGACGGCTGCGCGCACCGGCAAGATCGGGGACGGCAAGATCTTCGTCACCGACGTCCTGGACGTCATCCGCATTCGCACCGGCGAGACCGGACCCCAGGCTGTATAAGCCGGGGCCGCCAGACCGAGACCACCTCTTCCTCCCCTCCCCGAACCGCCAAGGACACCACCATGAGCCCCGCCGAACTCCTGAGAGAGATCAAGGAGAAAGAGGTCCGTTACGTCGACCTGCGCTTCACCGACCCGAAGGGCAAGCTGCAGCACGTGACCTTCGACATCGGCATGGTCGACGAGGAGTTCCTCACTGAAGGCACCATGTTCGACGGCTCCTCGATCGCCGGCTGGAAGGCGATCAACGAGTCCGACATGCTGCTGAAGCCGGATCTCGCGACCAGCTACATCGACCCTTTCTACCAGCAGACCACGCTGTTCCTGTTCTGCGACGTGCTGAACCCGGACACCGGCGAGCCCTACACCCGCGACCCGCGCTCCATGGCCAAGAAGGCCCTGGCCTACGTGCAGTCGGCCGGCGTGGGCGACACCGTCTACTTCGGCCCCGAGGCCGAGTTCTTCGTGTTCGACGACGTGCGCTGGTCGACCAACCCCGAGAACACCGGCTTCGCCTTCGACTCCGTCGAGCTGCCGGCCAACTCGGCCAAGGTCTATCCGGAAGGCAACATGGGCCATCGCCCGGGCCCGAAGGGCGGCTACTTCCCGGTCAACCCGGTGGACTCCGGCCAGGACCTGCGCGGTGAAATGCTGCAGGTGATGGGCGAGATGGGCCTGGAGCCCGAGAAGCACCACCACGAGGTCGCCCCGGCGCAACACGAGCTGGGCCTGAAGTTCAGCGACCTGATCACCATGGCCGACCGGATGCAGCTGTATAAGTACGTCGTCCACAACGTGGCGGCGGCTTACGGCAAGTCGGCGACCTTCATGCCGAAGCCGATGTTCGGCGACAACGGCTCGGGCATGCACGTGCACCAGTCGATCTGGAAGGCCGGCAAGCCGCTGTTCGCGGGCGACAAGTACGCCGGCCTGTCGGACATGTGCCTGTGGTACATCGGCGGCGTGATCAAGCACGCTAAGGCGATCAACGCCTTCGCCAACCCGACCACCAACTCCTACAAGCGCCTGGTGCCGGGCTACGAAGCCCCGGTGAAGCTGGCCTACTCGTCGCGCAACCGCTCGGCCTCGATCCGTATCCCCTACGTGTCGTCGCCGAAGGCCAAGCGCATCGAGGTCCGCTTCCCCGACCCGATGGGCAACCCGTACCTGACCTTCGTCGCCCTGCTGATGGCCGGCCTCGACGGCATCGAGAACCGCATCGATCCGGGCGCGGCGATGGACAAGAACCTGTACGACCTGCCGCCGCAGGAGCGGAAGAACGTCCCCGAGGTCTGCGGCTCGCTGCGCGAAGCCCTGGACTCGCTGGATAAGGACCGCGCCTTCCTCAAGAAGGGCGGCGTCATGGACGACGACTTCATCGACTCGTACATCGAGCTGAAGGAAGCCGAAGTCGTGCGCCTGCAGCTGCACCCGCACCCGGTCGAATTCGACATGTACTACAACGGCTAAGTCGCAAGACCTGGACGAACGGCGAGAAGGCCGCGGAGCGATCCGCGGCCTTTTTCGTGCGCGCCGACCGGCTTTGCAGTACGCCCGCCGCGTCGCTATCCATCCCTCCACGTGGAGTGGCGGGGGTGATTCATGAACGGCGTCGTTGCGAACCTGCGTAACCTGGGTGGCTTCCGGGGACGCGAGCGCCCCGGGCGGTTCTGGCCGTACGCCGCCTGCATGATCGCCCTGACCATGGTGGCGATGATGGCGGTCATGATCCCCGTAATGAACGACTTCTTCGCCAAGGCCGCCCGGCTCGCGGCCGAGAATCCCGACGCGGTGCACGTCCAGGCCGGCCCGGGCCACTATTCCGTGCAGGTCGAGGCCGGACACCCCGAAGCGCTCCCTGATTTCGGCCTGATGTTCGGCGGGATCGGCGCCGTGATCGTGATGGTCGTGGCGCTGCTCGCCGCCGCGGTGGCCCGGTGCCTGCACGACAGCGGCCTGCCGGGCTGGCTCGGCCTGCTGCCCCTGCCCTTCCTCGGCTTCGGCCTCGTCGCCATGCCGCGGGTGTTCGCAGAGGTCGCCAGCGCGCAGGAACCGGACCTGACGCCGGTGCTGCTGCTGTTCCTCAACAACATGATCTACATCGCCGCGCTCGGAACCCTGGTGCTGCTGCTGTGCCGGCGCAGCACCCCGGGACCGAACCGCTTCGGCGAGCCGGTCGACGCCTGAGGGCTCTGACGGTCGCTCGCTGCTTCCGCTTGCCCCGTCGCCCGCGGATCGCCATACGAGATCGTTTCCGAATCGCCGCAAAGTTCCGCGTATGGCCAAGGCCGCTCAAGAACCGTCGCTCTTCGACTTCGCCCCCGCCCAGCCCGCCGCCGAACCGGCGCCGGCCGCCGCGCCCGCGTCTGCGCCCGAGGCCGCGGCTCCAGCCGCGAAACCGGCCGCCGCTCAGGCGCCCGCCCCGACGG
>NZ_JAAIVC010000135.1 GCF_010975005.1 Caulobacter sp. 17J65-9
CGCCTGGGCGAGGCGGGCGTGGACGTGGCGCTGGGCGCCGCAGCCCCCAGCCGCGCGGCGCTGGAACGGCTGGCAGAGCGCGACCCGCGCGTGCGCGTGCACGTGGAGACGAAGGACATGGCCGGCCTGATGGCGGCGGCGGACCTGGCGGTCGGGGCCGGCGGCTCGGCGGCCTGGGAGCGCTGCGTGCTGGGCCTGCCGACCGTGCTGCTGGTGCAGGCGGAGAACCAGGAACCGGCCGCCCGGGCCCTGGCCGAGCGCGGCGCGGCCGAGGTGATCGACGCCCGCGCGCCCGACTTCGAGGCCGCCTTCGACCGCGCCTTCACCGGCCTGGCCCGCAGCCCGGAGCGACGCGCCAAGCTGTCGCGGATCAGCGCCGGCCTGTGCGACGGCCGAGGCGCCGATCGCGTCGCGGAGGCATTTCTCAGTCTTCCCGGGTCTCGATCCTGACCGGCCCGCGCGGGACCCAGTCCTCGCGCAGCAGGCCGTACTCGATCACCGCCTCGCGCTGGCCTTCAAACACCACCTGCGAGCGGCGCCGGCCCTCGACCACGAAGCCGTTCTTCTCCAGCACCCGGCCGCTCTCGACGTTGGGAGCGTAGATGCCGGCGCAGAGCTTCTGCATCTCCAGGGTCTGGAAGGCGATGAAGCAGCCGATGCCGACCGCCTCGGTCGCCACACCGCGCCCGCGCAGGCCCGCCTCGCCGAGGAAGTAGCTGATGTCGGCGGTGCCGTGATGCTTGTTCACCGGCCCGATCTTCAGATTGCCGACGTGGCGCTCGTCCTCGACCATGAACAGGCCGAACAGGTACTCGTGCGGACTCTCGCGCTTGGCCGCCACGAAGGCCTCGATCGCTTCGCGCGTGTGGGTGCTGAAGCGGGTCTCCATGAAGCGGTTGGTGCTGGAGTCGTTCATCCAGCGCACATACGAGTCGCCGACATCGGTGCCCGCCAGCTCGCGCAGATAGACCCGCTCTCCGAACCAGCGCTTCACGCGGCCATCCGTTCGAACGGGAGGGCCAGGATGGCGCGCAGCCCCTCGCCCGGAAGCCGGGGCGAACTCGTCCGTGCCTGCATCACCGCCAGGATCATCAGCGCACCTTGAACAGAGGTTCCTGCGGCGCGCAACGGAACTTCGCCTTCACGCCGCCAGGTGAACCCGTCCAGCTCCAGGCTGCGCCTCGGTCCTGGCGATGTCGATCCCGGGACTCACGGCGCCTCCCTCCGGAAGAACACGAAGCCGTCGACCTCGCCGACGCGGGCGAAGCCGGCCTCCTCGAACAGGCGCAGCGAGCGGTCGTTGTCGGCGCGCACCCGCGAGGTCAGGGCGACGCCGGCCATGTGCGTGACGCCGGCGCCCAACAGCTTGCCGCTCCAGCCCAGGCCGCGCAGCTCTGGCGCGACGGCGATGCTGACCTCCCAGACGCCCGGCCCGATCTGATCAAGGCGCAGGGTCCCGACCGGCTCGTCGGTGCGGGTCGCCTCGCCGACGAACAGCAGCCGGTCGGTGCGGGCCAGCGACCGCTCCAGCCAGGTCATGTGGGCGGCGAGGTCGACCTCGGCCGTGTCGGCCGACATGGCCCGGGTCACCGGGTCGTTGCGCCAGGCCAACAGGCGGGCTGCGTCGGCCATGCCCGCCGGGCGCAGCCGCAGGATCGGCACGGTCACGGCTTCAGCGCCGGCCCGGACGCGCGACGCACGTCGTCGCAGCCACGGAACCGGTTGAAGCTGTGCAGGTTGTTCGGGAAGGTAGCGGCCGCAGACGCCGTCGCCTGGGAGGAGGCGACGACGCCCGCTTCCGCGCCGAGCGAGCGCATTCGGAGGGGACCGCTCATGGACGGAGACTGGGACCGACAGGTTGCCGTCTGCTTGCCGAACGCGGTTAAGCAGGTCTGAGCCGCCCGATGAGCCCCGCCCGCTACCGCTCCACCGACCGGCTCGAGGTCATTCCCACCGCCCTGCCCGAGGTCGTCCTGTTCCGACCCCGCCGCATGGCCGACGGCCGCGGCTTCTTCGTCGAGGCCTGGAACCGGCGCACCTACGCCGAGGCCGGCCTGACCATCGACTTCGTCCAGGACAACCTGTCCCACTCGGCCCGGCCGTTCACGGTCAGGGGCCTGCATTTCCAGTCGCCGCCGGCCCAGCAGACCAAGCTGGTCTCCATCGCCCGCGGGCGGGTGATGGACGCCGTGGTCGACGCCAGGCGGGGCTCGCCCACCTTCGGCCGGGCGGTGACGGTGGAGCTTTCGGCCGAGAACGGCCTGCAGATCCTGGCCCCGCGCGGCTTCCTGCACGGCATGGTCACGCTCGAGCCCGACACCGTGGCCACCTACAAGACCGACGCTCACTATTCCGGCCCGCACGACGGGGCGGTGGCCTGGAACGACCCGGACCTGGCCATCGACTGGGGTGTTGATCCGGCCCGCGTCGTGGTCTCCGACAAGGACGCCGGCGCGCCGCTGTGGCGCGACTGGACCTCGCCCTTCAGCGTCGGCGAGGCCGCGTGAGGCTGCTGGTCACCGGCGGTTGCGGCTTCATCGGCTCGGCGGTCGTGCGGCAGGCCGTGCGGCGCGGGATCGAGGTGATCAACGTTGACGCCCTCACCTACGCGGCCAATCCGGCCAACGTGGCGGAAGTGGAAGCCTCGCCGCTCTACGCCTTCGAAAAGGCCGACGTGCGCGACCGGGCGGCCATGGCCGACGTCTTCGCCCGCCGGCGGCCCGACGCGGTCATGCACCTGGCGGCCGAAAGCCATGTCGACCGCTCGATCGACGGCCCGCTGGCCTTCGTCGAGACCAACGCGCTGGGCGCGGCGGTGATGCTGGACGCCGCCGCCCGCTTCCGCGACGGCCTGCCGGGCGCCGAGCGGGACGCCTTCCGCTTCCATCACGTCTCGACCGACGAGGTGTTCGGCGCGCTGGGGCCCGACGGCGCCTTCGACGAGGCCTCGCCCTATCGGCCGAACTCGCCCTATGCGGCGTCGAAGGCGGCGGCCGACCTGCTGGCCCGCGCCTGGGGCGCGACCTACGGCCTGAACGTGGTCACCACCAACTGCTCCAACAACTACGGCCCGTTCCAGCATCCGGAGAAGCTGATCCCGACCGTCGTGCTCTCAGCGCTGGAAGGCCGGCCGATCCCGATCTACGGCGGCGGGCTGAACGTGCGCGACTGGCTCTACGTCGAGGACCACGCCGAGGCCCTGCTGCTGGTGCTGGACAAGGGTCGCGCCGGCGAGACCTACGCCATCGGCGCGCGGGCCGAGGCGGCGAACCTCGACCTGGCGCGAAGGCTCTGCGGCGTGCTGGACACCGTCGCGCCGCGAAAGGACGGCGGCGCCTACGCCGAGCAGATCAGCTTCGTCGACGACCGGCCGGGCCACGACTTCCGCTATGCGCTGGACGCCTCCAAGATCCAGGCCGACCTCGGCTGGACGCCGCGGATCGCTTTGGACGAGGGGCTGGAACAGACCGTGCGCTGGATGCTGGACAATCCCGGCTGGATCGCCGCCGCCCGCGCCGGCGGCTTCGACGGCGGTCGTCTGGGGCTCAGCCGATGAGCCTGCGGATCCTGCAGTTCGGCGCGACCGGCCAGATCGGCCGGGCCCTCCTCGACCAGGCCACGGCGCGCGACATCGAGATCGTCGCCCTGGACCGCACGCGCGTCGACCTGCGCTCCTCCGACGCGGTCGCCCGCGCCGTGCGCGAGGCCGGGCCGGTCGACCTGGTGGTCAACGCCGCCGCCTTCACGCGCGTGGACGACGCCGAAGCCGCCGAAGACGAGGCCTTCGCCGTCAACGCCGAGGCCCCCCAGGCCATGGCCGAGGCCTGCGCCCGGCGCGACCTGCCGCTGGTCCACTTCTCCACCGACTACGTGTTCGACGGGCAGAAGGGCGCGCCCTACGCCGAGGACGACGCGACGCGTCCGCTGAACGCCTACGGCCGCTCCAAGCTGGCCGGCGAGCAGGCGGTGCTGGCCGCCTGTCCGCGCGCCCTGGTCGTGCGGGTGTCCTGGGTGTTCTCGCCGTGGGGGTCGAACTTCTTCAGCTGGATCCTGTCCCAGGCCGGCCGGCGCGAGCCGCTGCGCATCGTCGAGGACCAGGTCGGCCGCGCCACCTCGGCGCTCGACGCCGCCGCCTTCGTGCTGGACCTAAGCCCCCGCCTGGCCGCCGCCCCGGCGGGCGATCCGGCCTTCGGCTTGTTGCACTTCGCCAACGCCGGCGCGGTCTCGCGCCGCGCCTTCGCGGAGGAGCTGTTCGAGCTCGCCGGCGGCGGCCCGCCGATCGAAGGCGTGGCCTCGGCGGCGTTTCCGGCCGCGGCCGTGCGCCCGCTCAGGACCGAGCTCGGCACCGATCGACTGGAACAAGAATTTCTCGCGCCGCCGCGACCTTGGCGGGAAGCGGCTCTGGAAGTTCTGACCCGCCGAAAAGGGTGAACCGCGCTCGCCGAACGCGTCCGGACCACTGGCGTCGAAGCCTCGGAAAAGCTATCTCCTCGGGACCTTGGAAGCTCCGCCGCAGACGCGGGGCGCCTCATCAAACTGGAAGGTTCGTCGATGCGTGTCGCGATGATCGGGACCGGCTACGTTGGGCTGGTCTCCGGAGCCTGTTTCGCTGACTTCGGCCACGTGGTGACCTGCGTCGACAAGGACGCGTCCAAGATCGAACGCCTGAAGAAGGGCGAGATCCCGATCTTCGAGCCGGGCCTGGAGCAGCTGGTCGCCACCAACGTGCGCGAGGAACGGCTGTTCTTCACCACCGAGGCCGCCGACGCCATCAAGGACGCCGACGCGGTGTTCATCGCCGTGGGCACCCCGTCGCGCCGCGGCGACGGCCACGCCGACCTGTCCTACGTCTACGCCGCCGCCGAAGAGATCGCCGACCTGATGGACGGCTTCACCGTGGTGGTGACCAAGTCGACCGTGCCGGTCGGCACCGGCGACGAGATCGAAGAGATCATCAAGAAGCGCCGCCCCGACGCCCAGTTCGCCGTGGTCTCCAACCCGGAGTTCCTGCGCGAAGGCGCGGCCATCAACGACTTCAAGCGCCCCGACCGGGTCGTGGTCGGCACCGACGACGAGCGCGCCCGCCACGTCATGTCGGAGCTGTACCGTCCGCTGAACCTGAACGAGACGCCGCTGGTCTTCACCGGCCGGCGCACCTCGGAGCTGATCAAGTACGCGGCCAACGCCTTCCTGGCGCTGAAGATCACCTTCATCAACGAGATCGCCGACATCTGCGAGAAGGTCGGCGCGGACGTGAACGCGGTGGCCCGCGGCATCGGCCTGGACAACCGCATCGGCTCGAAGTTCCTGCACGCCGGCCCCGGCTACGGCGGTTCGTGCTTCCCGAAGGACACGCTCGCCCTGGTGCGCACGGCCGCCGACTACGGCGCGCCGATCCGTCTGGTCGAGACCACCGTCGAGGTGAACAACGCCCGCAAGAAGGCCATGGCCGAGAAGATCGCCCAGGCCATGGGCGGCGACCTGAAGGGCAAGACCGTCGGCCTGCTGGGCCTGACCTTCAAGCCCAACACCGACGACATGCGCGACTCCCCCTCGCTGGACATCGTCCCGGCCCTGCAGGCCAAGGGCGCCACCGTCCAGGCCTTCGATCCGGAAGGCATGCACGAGGCCGAGAAGATGCTGTCGGGCGTGGTGTTCAAGGACGGCCCGTACGAGGCCATCACCGGCGCCGACGCCATGGTCATCGTCACCGAGTGGGACCAGTTCCGCGCGCTGGACCTGGACCGCGTGCGGCTCCTGCTGCGCAGCCCGACCGTCGTGGACCTGCGCAACGTCTATCGCCCGGACGACATGCGCACCCGCGGCTTCAGCTACACCAGCATCGGCCGGGTCTGAGGCCCGACGACGCCTGAAACGACGAGGGCGGCCGCTCACCGAGAGCGGCCGCCCATTTCGTATCCGCTCGGGCCCCGATCAGGTCGTCGTGTGCGGGCGCAGGATGATCTCCACCCGGCGGTTCTGGGCGCGGCCCTGCTGGGTGGCGTTGGAGGCGATAGGCTCGCTCTCGCCGCGGCCGGCGACGAACAGGCGGGCGCGCAGCACCCTGTGGCTGAGCAGGTAGTCGCCGACCGCCAGGGCGCGCCGTTCCGACAGTACCTGGTTGTGAGCGTCCGATCCGTCGGCGCTGGCGTGGCCGACGATGTCGACATAGGTGGCCGGATAGCGGTTCAGCACGGCGGCCACGTCGTCCAGCACCGGATCGAAGCGCGTCTGGATGGCGGCGCTGTCGAGCGCGAAGGTCACGTCGCCCGGCATCTGCAGGACGATGTTCTCGCCCTGGCGGATCACGCCGACGCCGGTGCCGGCCAGGTGGTGCTGAAGCTCGGCTTCCTGGCGGTCCATGTAGCGGCCGATCCCGGCGCCGGCGAGCGCGCCGATGCCGGCCCCGATCAGGGCGTTGGTCCGCCCCTCTTCGCTCTTGTTGGTGTTGGTGGCGTAACCCAGCGCCGCGCCGCCGGCCGCGCCCACAATGGCTCCGGTCGCGGTGTTGTTGCGCCGGACCTGAGCTGTGTACCGGTCCAGCGTCGAGCAGCCCGCGAGCAGTGCGGCGGCGGCGGCGCAGAGGGCGACGTTCCTGGAGATCATGCGCCGGAATCCTCGTGGCTGATCCGGCCTGACAACGTGAAGCTAACGGCGACGGTTCCCCCCTCCCGCCCCCTGTTTCCTCGGCGCGAACCCTGTAGAAAGCCCTCCAGAAACGACCAGTCCGAGGTTTTGCCGTGAGCGTCGACGCCCCCGCCTCCGCCATCGAACCGGTGTCCATGCGCCGGTGCGAGACCGACTTCGACGGCTTCGCCGAGGCGCTCGGCGCGTCGTTCCGCCGGTTCGGCTTCGCGGTGATCTCCGACCACGGCCTGGACCAGGCGGTGATCGACGGGGCGCTTCAGCGGACCCGCGCCTTCTTCGCCCTGCCGGACGCGGTCAAGCGCGCCTACCACATCCCCGGCACGGGCGGCGCGCGCGGCTACACCCCGTTCGGCACGGAAGCCGCCAAGGACGCAGACACCGTCGACCTGAAGGAGTTCTGGCACGTCGGCCGCGACCTGCCGGACGGCCATCCCTATCGGCGCTACATGCCCGACAACCTATGGCCGACCGAGATCGAGGGCTTCCACGAGTATGTCGGCGCCCTCTACGGCGCGCTGGACGACATGGGCGCCAAGGTGCTGCGGGCGATCGCGCGCGGGCTGGAGCTGCCGCTCGACTTCTTCGCGGACAAGGTGGCGCTGGGCAACAGCGTGCTGCGCCTGCTGCACTACCCGCCGGTGCCGGCCGACGCGCCGGGCGTCCGGGCCGGCGCGCACGAGGACATCAACGTCATCACCTTGCTGCTCGGGGCCGAAGAAGCCGGCCTGCAGGTCAAGGACCGCGACGGCCAGTGGCTGCCGATCAACCCGCCGCCCGGCGCGCTGGTCTGCAACATCGGCGACATGCTGCAGCGCCTGACCAACCACGTGCTGCCCTCGACCACCCACCGGGTGGTCAATCCGGCGCCCGAGCGGCGCGGCTTCTCGCGCTACTCGACGCCGTTCTTCCTGCACTTCGAGCCGGAATATCTGATCCGCACCCTGCCCGGCTGCGTGTCGGCGGAGCGCCCGGACCGTTATCCTGAGCCGATCACGGCGGACGACTACCTTCAGCAACGCCTGCGCGAAATCCGGCTGCTTTAAGCCTTAACGCGCACCAAACTTTAAGAGGCTGCGGCCGAGGCTTCCCCCCCGAGCAGGAGGAAGCGTGCCATGGACATCGCGGCGCCCGTTCCCGTCGACGAACAAGAGCGCCTCGCGGTCCTGCACGACCTCGGCCTCCTCGAGGCCGCGCCCACCCTGGGGCTGGACCGCCTGACCCGCCTGGCCACCGTCGTCGCCGGCGCGCCGTTCGGCCTGGCCGCGCTCGTCGACGTGGACGAGGTCCGTTACAAGGCCGCGGTCGGCCTGGACGCCGACGGGGCGCTGCGCCACCGCTCCTTCTCGGCCTGGGTGATCCTGGCCGACGAGCCGCTGTGGGTCGCCGACGCCTTCGAGGACGATCGCTTCCGCGAGGCCTCCATAGGCAAGGGCCGTCCCGACTTTCGCGCCTACGCCGGAGCGCCGATCACGGTCCAGGGCCGCCGGGTCGGCGCGCTCTGCGTCGGCTGGTTCGCGCCGCGCCCCTACGACGCCGCGGTCGCCTCGCACATTACCGAACTGGCCAGCCTGATCTCCGACGAGTTCGAGCTGCACGCGGCCAAGACGCGGCTCGCGGCCGCGCTGGAGGAGACCCGCCAGTCGGACGCGCGGCTGAAGATGGCGACCGAGATCGCCGACCTGACGGTCTGGGAATACTCCTACGCCCGCCAGTCGCTGGAATACGCCGTGGGCGACGTGCCGCCAGCCTTCCTCGGCCGGTTCGACTACGAGACCTTCCTCGCCGAATGGCTGAAGCAGCTGCATCCGGAGGACCAGGCCTGGGTCGAGCGCGCCTGGCACGAGCACCTGGAGACCGGCGCGCGGTTCAGCTGCGAGTACCGCCAGAAGAGCGGCCGCGGCGAAGAGGTCTGGGTCCGCAACGTCGCCCAGGCGATCCGCGACGAGGACGGCCGTCCCGAGCGCATCGTCGGCGTGATCCGCAACGTCACCGCCCGCAAGCGTAGCGAGCTGGCGGTCGCCCGCGCCCGCGAACAGGCCGAGACCGCCAGCCGGGCCAAGAGCGAATTCCTGGCCAATATGAGCCACGAGATCCGCACCCCGCTGAACGGCGTGCTGGGCGTGGCCGGCGCCCTGGCCCGCACCGAGCTGGCTGGCGGTCAGCGCGACATGGTGCGGCTGATCGAGACCTCGGCCGAAACGCTGGAGGTGCTGCTCTCCGACCTGCTGGATCTGGCCCGCATCGAATCCGGGCGCATGGAGCTGGCGGCCGAGCCCTTCGACCTGGAGGAAGCGACCCGCTCGGTGGCGGCCCTGTTCGAGGCCAAGGCGGCCGAGAAGGGCCTGAACTTCGAGGTCGAGCTGCACGCCGACGCCAGGGGCCGCTTCGTCGGCGACGTGGTGCGGGTGCGTCAGATCCTGGCCAACCTGCTGTCCAACGCCGTGAAGTTCACCGACCGCGGCGGCGTGCGCCTGACGGTGCGCACCACCTGCGGGCGCGAGCGCTGCACGCTTCGCTTCGAGGTCGCCGACAGCGGCATCGGCTTCGACGAGAGCTTCCGCGCGCGGCTCTACGAACGCTTCGAGCAGGCCGACGGCTCGATCACCCGCCGGTTCGGCGGCACGGGCCTGGGCCTGTCGATCTGCAAGTCGCTGGCCGAGCTGATGGGCGGGCGGCTCGATGCGGTCGCCACGCCCGGCGAAGGCGCGACCTTCTCGCTGGAGGCGCCGTTCGACCGCGCGCCGCCAGCGGCGGCCGAGACCGGCGCCCCGGCTTGCGTCGAGGTCGCGCCCCTGCGCCGGGCCCGCGTGCTGCTGGCCGAGGACCATCCGACCAACCGCACGGTCGTCGAGCTGATCCTGGCCGGGGCGGACGTGGACCTGGTCTCGGTCGAGAACGGGGCCGAGGCGCTGGACGCCTTCACGCCCGGCGAATTCGACCTGGTGCTGATGGACATGCAGATGCCGGTGATGGACGGCCTGTCGGCCATCCGGGCGATCCGCCGGCTGGAGGCCCAGGTCGGCGCGCCGCGCACGCCGATCTACGCCCTGACCGCCAACGCCCTGCCCGAGCACGCCGAGGCGTCGCGCGCGGCCGGGGCCGACGACCACCTGACCAAGCCGCTGTCCGCCGCCACCCTGCTGGCCTCGGTGGCCCGCGCCGTCGCCCAGCGCGCCAGCGTCGAGGCGGGGGTGGAGGCGGCCTAAGGAGCTGCGAACGCCTTGAAGGCCGCGACCACCTGCTCGTAGGCGGCGCGCTTGAACGGCACGATCAGGTCCAGCACCTCGTCGAGGTCGGCCCAGCGCCAGGCGTCGAACTCGGCCGGCGGGTGGGCTTCGAGGTTCACCTCGGCGTCCCCGCCCTCGAAGCGGCAGGCGAACCACTTCTGCTTCTGGCCGCGCCAGCCCTTGGCGATCTTCGAGCCCTCGGCCTCAGGCGGGAAGTCGTAGGTGATCCAGCCCTCGGTCTCGCCCAGCGGGGCGATCGAGACCACGCCGGTCTCCTCCTGCAGCTCGCGGCGGGCGGCCGTCTCCCAGTCCTCGCCGGCGTCGACGCCGCCCTGCGGGAACTGCCAGTTGTAGGGGCCCGGCGTGCCGGCGCGACGGCCCAGCCAGACGCGGCCCTCCGCGTTGAAGAGGACGACGCCGACGTTGGGGCGATAGAGGTCGAGATCTGGCGGGGTCACCGCCGCGCAACCGCCGAGGCGGGCGCGAGTTGCAGGCCGCGGCTTTTCAGGCCGTCGGCCCAGCGCGTGGCCACTTCCACAGTCACCGGATAGGCGAAGCCGGAACCCAGCGCCGAGCCGCGGCTGCGGGCGGCCTGCTCGAGCGCGTTCAGTTCGGCGGCGATGGCCTGGGCGGACAGCTGGTCGTCGACGATGGCGTCGGCGCTGGCCCGGGCCCACGCCCCGCCGCGCTTGCGCGCCGAACCGTCGTCCATGAAGGCCAGGCCCCGGCTCTTCAGGGCGCCGGTGAAGGCGCCCATGCCGGCGTCGGAGGTCACGAACCGCTGGCCCAGGTAGTTGGTCACGCCGAAGTAGCCGGTGGCGCGGCTCAGCAGCCATTCCAGGCGCTTGACCGTCTCGGCCGGCTGGGCGTCGGCCAGCAGGGTGTAGGGGCCCGGATCGTTGTCCGGATAGTCCACCGGCTCCATCGGGATCTCGAGCAGGACCTCGTGGCCGTTGGCGCGGGCCAGGTCGATCCAGCCCTGCAGGCCTTCGGCATAGGGCACGAAGGACAGGGTGATCTCGGGCGGCAGGCGTTCGATGGCGGCCTTGGTGGCGGCCGCGTTCAGGCCCAGGCCGCCGACGATCAGGGCGACCCTGGGCTGGCCGTTGGACTTGAACGGGCGCGCGTAGGCGCCGAAGGGCGTGCGTCCGTCGGCGGCGACCACCGGCATCGGGCCCAGCGGGCCGGCCACGTTGACGCCGGCCATCGG